>CAYLUI010000006.1:0-15553 GCA_964386825.1 uncultured Prevotella sp.
TGCCATTTGGCTTGAGAACCAAAAAATACACCTCAACGCCGAATTGAAAGCCCTTTTCCACCCTGGAAAGAACGTCATTGCGGCACACTGCCACAACAACACCGGCGGTGCTTACACTGACTTTGGCATCTACGAGAACACGTACAGTCCGATTGGCAACGTGCAGCAGGCACAGCAGACCAGTGTTGACGTGCTCGCCACAAATACTTATTATACCTTCAAGTGTGGCCCTGTTTATCTTGACCTCGTGTTTACGGCTCCGATGCTTATGGACGACCTCGACCTGATGTCAACCCCAATCAACTTCATCTCTTACCAGGTGCGTTCCGCCGATGGCAAGCAGCACGACGTGAAGCTCATGCTCACCGCAAGCCCACTCATTGCAAGCAATGAGGAAAAGCAGCCCATGGAGACGAGGAAGATGAATGTGGGCGGCGTGGAATATGTTCGCACGGGAACCATTGACCAGCCAATCCTTGCCAAGAAGGGCGACAACATCAGCATCGACTGGGGTTACCTTTACATCCCGAACGTAAATGGTGACGTTGCCATTGGCAAAGAGGCCGCCATCCGCTCCAACTTCGTTAGCAACGGAACCCTTGCCGCTGGCACCGACATGGTGCGCTCTTATGGCGATGCCACATCCGTGACGCTGGCTTATTATCACGATTTCGGCACGGTCACCGACGGGCGCAGCTACGCCATGGTAGGTTACGACGAGGTTCATGACATACAGTACATGTACAAGCGTTACAAGGCACTGTGGGCACGCGACGGGAAGGTGACCATTTTCGATGCGTTCAACAAGTTGCGCCAAAACTACACTGCCATAATGGACAAGTGCCGCCAAACCGACAAGATGATCTACGACGACGGTGTAAAGGCAGGCAACAAGCACTATGCCGAGATTCTTTCGGCATCCTATCGCCAGGTTATAGCCGCCCACAAGATATTCCGCGACGAGGACGGCAAGCTGCTGTTCTTCTCAAAGGAAAACAACTCCAACGGTTGCGTCAACACGGTTGACCTCACTTATCCGTCGGCACCGTTGTTCCTGTGCTATAATTCAGAGCTTGAGAAGGGTATGATGACTTCCATCCTCGACTACAGTCTCTCCGGTCGCTGGACTAAGCCGTTTGCCGCCCACGACATCGGCACTTACCCCATAGCCGACGGCCAGGTTTATGGTGGCGACATGCCGCTTGAGGAGTCTGGCAACATGCTTACGCTATGTGCCCAGATTGCCATGAATGAAGGCAACGCCGACTATGTTAAGCCCTACTGGGACATCCTGAAGGTGTGGGCAGACTATCTCGTGGAGAACGGCCAAGACCCCGCCAACCAGCTCTGCACCGACGACTTCGCCGGGCACTGGGCCCACAACGCCAACCTCTCCATAAAGGCCATCATGGGCGTGGCTGCGTTTGCCGAGCTTGCCAAGCTCCGTGGCGACAACGCAACCTACAATGAATATAACGCCAAGGCAAAGCAGATGGCGCAGGTGTGGGAGAAAACCGATGCCGAGGGCGACCATTATCGCCTCGCCTTCGAGAGTCCGAACACGTGGAGCCAGAAGTACAACCTCGTCTGGGACAAGCTTTGGAACACAGGCATCTTCTCCGACAAGGTTACCGACTCTGAGATCAAGTATTACCTGAAGAAGCAGAACCGATATGGTTTGCCTCTCGACTGTCGTGCCAATTACACCAAGAGCGACTGGGTGATGTGGACGGCAAGCATGGCAAAGGACAAGAAGACGTTCCTGAAGTTTATTGAGCCAATATACGATTACATCAACGAGACCGAGAGCCGCGTGCCAATATCAGACTGGCACGACACGAATACTGGTCGTTGGGTAGGCTTCCGTGCACGTTCCGTCATTGGCGGATATTGGATGCGAGTGCTTTTTGACAAGATGGCACAGGAGAAAAAGTAAGCCACAAATATGCCAGCAATAAAGTAAGAAAACGGATCGCAGCCCCTTCCTCTTGCCCTTTGGGCAAGGAGAGGGGGCTGTGTTTCATGCAACGACAAAAACATAAAAACAAAACAGCTATGACAACATACAAAAGCCATCGCATGGCAGTTGCCGCCATGGCATTGCTCTGCTCAGTGGGCGCATTTGCCCAAAATGACACCAAGGCGGCGCAGCCCGTGGAGGTGTTCCACAAGGCTTTCGGCAAGGAATACATCAACCACTGCGCCGACAACACCAAGGTGCTCGTCTCTAAGCGTCCCGATGTCAAGGATCGTCTCTTCGTGTCGGATGCCGTGGAGAAGAAGATAAAGGAGATAAAGAAGCTGCTCAAGGACAACCCGAAGCTCTGCTGGATGTTCGAGAACTGTTTCCCGAACACCCTTGAGACCACAGCCCACTATAGCGTTAAGGACGGCGACGACGATACCTTCGTATATACCGGCGACATACCGGCGATGTGGCTTCGCGACAGTGGCGCGCAGGTTTGGCCATACGTGCGCTTTGCCAACAAGGACAAGAAGGTGAAGAGCCTCGTCCGCGGCACGATACTGCGCCAGATGAAATGCATTGTCATCGATCCGTATGCCAATGCCTTCAACGACGGCCCCACCGCTGCCGGATGGCAGACCGACGGAACCAAGATGAACCCCAATGTCTTCGAGCGTAAGTACGAGATTGACAGCCTTTGCTACCCCCTGCGACTTGCCTACGAGTACTGGAAAGTGACGGGTGACGCGTCAATCTTTGGCGACACGTGGCTCAAGGCCGTTGCCAACATCCTCAAGACGTTCAGGGAGCAGCAGCGCAAGGACGGAGTGGGCTCTTACAGTTTCCTACGTGTCACCGACCGTGCCTACGACACGGCGGCATGGCAGGGTGTGGGCGCTCCGGTTAATCCCGTGGGGCTTATAGCCTCGTGTTTCCGCCCGTCAGACGATGCCACGACGCTGCCGTTCCTCGTGCCGTCAAATTTCATGGCGGTCTCTTGCCTGAAGAAGGCAGCCGAGATACTGCGCACCGTCAACGCCAATGCGGCTCTTGCCGACGAGTGCATGGCTCTTGCGGCTGAGGTGCACGATGCGCTGATGAAGTATGCCGTCGTTGACCACCCCAAGTATGGCAAGATTTACGCCTTTGAGGTGGACGGCTTTGGCGGTCGCCTGCTCATGGACGATGCCAACGTGCCGAGCCTCCTCGCCATGGGCTACCTTGGCGACGTGAGCCTTGACGATCCCATCTACCAGAACACGCGCCGTTTTGTATGGAGCAAGGACAACCCCGCATTCTTCTCAGGCAAGGCCGGCGAGGGCATAGGCGGGCCGCATATCGGCAGGCAGATGGCGTGGCCGATGAGCATAATGATGAAGGCGTTCACGTCGAGGGACGATGCCGAGATAAGCCGCTGCATGAGGATGCTGCTCACGACGGACAACAACACGGGCATGATGCACGAGAGCTTTAACGTGGACGATGCCGCCGACTATACGCGTCCGTGGTTCGCATGGCAGAACACCCTGTTTGGCGAACTGGTGCTTTATCTTGTGGACAACGGCAAGGCCGACCTGTTGGTTCACTGCCTTGATTGATACCTGTTGGGCATGTCACGGCGTACCGGCACTGTCGGTGCGCCGTTGTGTGTCTTTTGCCGGCAGTGTTGGGTCAATGGGTGAAAATTATTGACAAAAAGTAAAAACACTTTACAATGGGAATGCCGTGTCGCAGGAAAATTGTGCTGCCTGTGCTGCCGTGGAAACCCGTTGGTTGATGCCTTTGTGCCGCGCCGCAAGCGCGATGGCATGACGTTTGCGCCGCGACGGTCTAACGTTTATGGCGTGACGGGCAATCGTTTAGGCAGCGATGGCATGGCGATTGTGGCGTTGCGGCATGGCCATTTAGGCGGAAACGGTGTTTGGTTGTGCCATGTTCGTTGGCTTACGGTGCATGTGATAATGCTCCCGTATGTGGTGCTTGCTTGTATCTTGCATAGTATCAGTGATTTATGAACTGGGCTTGCCATTAGCCTGTATGCCGCACAAACGTCGCTTGTTTACGGCGAGGCGATTGCGACGCTGCCGCATGGATGAAAAAAATAAACAAAAGCGGCGTGAAATGAAGCCTTGTTGGCAATCTGCGATGTCGGCAGGGCGCCAGTGGGATGGAATGCTCGGCTTGGCAATATTTTATGCACTTTTGGCAGATTTTGGCACTGTTGCGGTGAGATTTACCTGTTATTATTGTTTTTTGGATAAATAGTGATAGATTTTTGACTCGCAATTTATTAAATTTGCACCAAGACAATAACGCCCAATGTTCATGTTTCGCAAACTGCATGGTGCTTTTTGAAAACCTATTAAAAAACCGAAGGTATGGAAAAACTTTACAGGGACATCATCCCACAAGCCTTGGCCTTATGTGCCGCCATCTGTCCCGTAGTGGCAGACGCACAAGAAAAGACGGTTGTTGACACGGTGTTCAATTCATCTAAGGTGATATTGGCGTCGTCGCAATACACGCCCTCGCAGCAATACGATGCCCAGACGTATGTCATAAACTCTGGGCTTAGTTACTCTGCCGACAGCTACAGCAAGATATGGGGCGTGCCCGCTGACGATGCGGTTGGCAGGAAATGGTTTGAGAACGCCTATGAGCTGACCGATGGCGAAAGCCTTTGGGAGGAGCACAAGTCGCCTTTCTCTTCCGACGAGGTTTACAAGGACCACACATCCTACAGGTGGATACCGGCGGAGATAATGGGCGACATTTACATGAGGCGCTCTTTCACGTTGACGCAGCCGTTGCCGGACGCTGTTTTCCTTACTTGTGGGCACGACGACGCTCCGAGCGAGTTTTACATCAACGGCACGCTCGTGCACACCGTCTCCGATGGCTGGAACAACGACAAGTATGTGTTGCTGAGTCCTGAGCAGAGGGCACTCATAAAGACGGACGGGACGGAGAACATCATTGCCTTGCACGTGCACCAAAACTGGGGCGGAGCCTTTGCCGACTGCGGTCTCTATGGCGGCGACATCATACAGACCACGCATCTGCTGGCCACAAAACCGGCAGCCGGCGACTGGCATGGATATTATTATTTCCTCACGGGCAACGCCGAGCTTGACGCTCTTGACCCTGCCGACTGGGCTGGGAACGACGAGAAGGGGATGGATGCCGAAGCCGACTTCCAGTCGCCTGACACCGAGGGTGGCGGCTATGGCCCTTACAGCAACAGCGACGACCAGTTTAAGACGACTTATTGGAACAGTGACCTTTATCCGCTGTTGGTGAGGCGGCATTTCACGTTGACAGCCGACCGTAAGAACTCTCTCGCAAACAGCACGGTGACATTGAGTTGCAGCTACGACGAATACCCGAAGGTTTACCTCAACGGAACGCTGATATGGCAGCACGATGGCTGGAACGACAACGATTATGCCACGTACAACCTCACCGATGAGCAAAAGGCATTGCTCGTGGAAGGCGACAACGTGCTTGCCGTGAGCGTGCGGCAAGGCGGTGGCGGCGGCCACATCGACTATGGACTTTACATAAAGCAGGAAGTTACCACCGGCATAACCACCGTCTCAAGTGACAAGCGGGAACAACACGCCGATGGCAGAATTTACACGCTGTCGGGCATCTGCAAGGGCACGTCGATGAAAAATCTTCCTGCCGGCATTTACATCGCCAATGGACGGAAAGTTATTAAAAAATAACCAATAGTGACATGAAGATTTCCAAATACCTATTGTCAGCCTTGCTTGTCTCAGCAACGGCAACGGCTGGCGCACAGAGTGTTTCAGTTGTTGACAGGCCACAGTTGGGCACAAGCGACAATTACGCCGGTTACAAGGCTCCGCTTAAGCCCGGACGCTTGCTTAAGCTGCCCGTGGGCAGCATCAGGCCGCAAGGATGGCTGAGGGTTTACCTTGAACGCCAGCGTGACGGACTCAACGGCCATCTCGGCGAGATTAGCGACTGGCTTGACAAGAACAACAACCAATGGCTCTCGGACACGGGCACGCATGGATGGGAGGAGGTGCCATACTGGCTTAGGGGTTACTCGTCGTTGGCTTACATCCTCAATGACCAGGACATGAAGGAAGAGGCTGCCACTTGGTTTGAGGCAGCCCTGAAAAACCAGAAGCCCAATGGTTTCCTCGGGCCGCAAAACTCTTCGAACGGCAGGCCTGAGGTGTGGGCGCAGATGATAATGCTATGGGCGTTGCAGACTTATTATGAGCACACCAATGACCAACGCGTGCTGACGGCCATGAAAAACTACTTCACATGGGAAATGCAGCAGGATGACTCAAAATTCCTTGAGGACTATTGGGAGAACAAGCGCGGAGGCGACAACGAGTGGAGCGTTATATGGTATTACAACCATACCGGCGACGAGACGGTGTTGCCCCTCATAGAGAAGTTGCACAAGAACACTTGCGACTGGACACAGGCTTACACCTTGCCCGACTTCCATGGCGTGAACGTGGCGCAGGGCTTCCGCGAGCCTGCCACATATTTCGTGTACAAAGGCGACTCTGCGTTGCTCGACGCCGCATACAACAACTTTTATGTCATGCGCCGGCTCTACGGCCAGGTGCCCGGTGGCATGTACGGCGCTGACGAGAATGCACGCCCCGGATACATTGATCCGCGACAGGGAGCCGAGACTTGCGCGCTCGTGGAGCATATGGCAAGCGACGAGATGCTGATGGGCATCACCGGTGATCCCTTCTGGGCTGACCATTGCGAGAACGTGGCTTTCAACACGTTCCCGGCATCAATGACTGAGGACATGAAGGCCTTGCGTTATCTCACATGTCCCAATATGTCAATGAGCAACGGTGGCAACCATGCGCCTTTTGTCCAGAACTCGCTCAACGGCATGTTGTCAATGAACCCGTTCAGCAGCCGCTGCTGCCAGCATAACCATGGCATGGGATGGCCTTACTACGTTGAGCACCTCATGATGGCAACTGCCGACAACGGGCTTGCCACGATGCTTTACGGTGCCAATGAGACTACGGCCAAGGTTGCCGACAACAAGCAGGTGAGGATTACCGAAACGACCAACTACCCCTTTGAGGAGGGCGTGACATTCACAATAAATGCCGATGAGGCCGTGACTTTCCCATTGTATCTCAGGATTCCGTCGTGGTCGGAGAATACTACGGTAAAGGTCAATGGCAAGAAGGTAGGGGGCACTCCGGCTGCCGGCAAGTACCTCCGCATAGAGCGTGAGTGGAAGGATGGCGACCGCGTTGAGCTTGACATGCCTATGCGCGTGACTTCTCATGTGTGGCAGGCTTGCCGCTCAAGCGTTAGCGTCAACTATGGGCCGCTCACCATGTCGCTGAAGATTGACACCAAGACCGTGAAGCGCACCAGTACCGACAACGACCTCGTGCAGGGCGATTCGCATTGGCAGGCAGGGGCTGACCCGTCGCAATGGCCGGCTTATGAGTATTTCCCGGCATCAGACTGGAACTATTCGCTTGATGTGGACAAAAACTTCATGCCGCTGGATTATGAGGTGGTGCGCAAGGAATGGCCGGCTGACAACTTCCCGTTCTCGCAGGACAACGTGCCGCTCGAAATAAAGGTGAAAGGGCGGAAGGTGCCATCGTGGGGATTTGACGAGGGCAACGGCGTTAAGACAACGCAGATGCTGCCAACGCGCTTCGCGCCACGCGCCAACGAGGTGGAAAGCTTGACGCTCATACCAATGGGTGCTGCCCGGTTGCGCGTCTCGGCTTTCCCGAAGAACGTAAAATGACAATTTGATTATTAGTAAAAGTTTCATCTGTATGTGTTCAAGATTTATAGTGCGGTCTTTTGCCTTGCTGTCCATGCTATGCCTTGCTGGGCAGGCTCCGGCGCAGAATGAGAAGACCACTTTCCAGACAGCGGGACCGTGGAAGCCGCTGACCGATATTCGCTCTGACCTGGTGATGGTTTATGGGGCAGGCAATGGTTTTGAGAAACGTGTGAAGTCGTGGCGTGACCATGGCTACCATGCCCATTTCATGACAGGCATCGCTTGGGGTGAGTATCAGGATTATTTCACGGGAAAGTGGGATGGCATCTGGCATCTCGACGAGGGACAGAAGACCATGCAGGGTGACACAATATGGCATGGGCATCTCATACCTTACATTGTGCCTACGTACAACTACCTGAGCTACTTCAAGATGCGTCATGTCAAGCCAGTAATCGACCAAGGCATTGATGCCATATTCCTTGAGGAACCCGAGTTTTGGGCACGCTCTGGATACAGTGAGGCTTTCAAGCGTGAGTGGCAGCAGTATTACGGTTTCCCATGGAGGCCGCAGCATGAATCGGCAGAGAACACTTACCTCTCCAATAAGCTTAAGTACCATCTTTATTATCGTGCCCTTGATGAGTGTTTCCGTTACGCCAAGGCATACGGAAAGACGAAGGGCATGGATGTGAAATGCTATGTGCCAACCCACTCGTTGCTCAACTATTCCCAGTGGCAGATTGTCTCGCCAGAGGCAAGCTTGGCTTCCATGGAGAGTTGCGACGGGTATATTGCGCAGGTGTGGACGGGAACGTCGCGTGAGCCAAACTATTTCAATGGGCGTGCCAAGGAACGCGTCTTTGAGACGGCTTTTCTCGAATATGGATGTATGGAGTCAATGACCCGTCCGACCCACAGGAAGATGTTTTTCCTCACGGATCCGATAGAGGATCGTGCCAAGGACTGGAGCGACTACAAGCGAAACTATCAGGCAACGTTCACGGCTGAGCTTATGTGGCCTGCGATTGACAATTTCGAGGTCATGCCGTGGCCGGATCGCATATACGAAGGCTTGTACAGGGAGAGCGCCAATAGTGAGCGTCGCATCCACATCCCTCGTTTCTATTCCACGCAGATGCAGGTCATGATCAACGCCCTCAATGACGTTCCGGCTTCTGGCAATAAGGTCTCTGGCAGTCAGGGCATTTGCGTGGCAATGTGCAACAGCCTGATGTTCCAGCGTTCGCCACAACCCGTGGAGGGATACGACGATCCGCAGTTGAGCAACTTTTACGGCGAGGCTCTGCCTTTTGTGAAGCGTGGCGTGCCAGTGAGCATTTTGCATCTGGAAAATACGGGCTATGCGGATACTTGGAAGGATGTCAGGGTGTTGCTTTTGTCTTATTCCAACATGAAGCCTATGGAGGAATGGCAAAACAAGAACTTGGCGGATTGGGTGCGTAGTGGCGGAGTGCTTGTTTACTCAGGCCGTGACAATGACCCGTTCCAGGGCGTGCAGGAGTGGTGGAACACTAAAGGCAACGATTATGCTGCTCCGTCGCAGCACCTCTTCGAACTTATGGGTATGCCCCGTGATGCTGCCGAGGGACGTTATGCTGTGGGCAATGGGGTTGTTTACGTTATAAGAAAAGATCCGAAGGAATTTGTGTTGGAAAATGGCGGCGACAGGCAACTGGTGAGCGTCGTCAAGGATGCCTATGAGAAGGACGCAAAGGCCGGTGAATTGGAATTTAAAAATTCATTCTATCTGGAGCGTGGCAACTATAATCTTGCCAGCGTAATTGACGAGGGTGTGGTTTCTGACAAGCCTTTGGTGCTTAAGGGACGCTTCGTTGACCTGTACACTAACACCTTGCCGGTGCTTACCAAGAAGGTGGTGCGCCCGGGTGAGCAGGCTTTCCTTTACGACCTTGACAGGGTAAAGGACAAGAAACGCCCACAGGTCGTGGCGGCTGCGTCAAGGCAGTATGACGAAATTGTAACCGCAAACAGTTATTCGTTTGTCTCGAAGAGTCCCAAGAACACAACCAATGTGATGCGTGTGCTTCTTCCAAAGGCTCCTAAGAAAGTGAGGATAAATGGCGAGAAACCATCATACAAGTGGGATGGAGCCAGCAAGACTTTGCTTGTCGGATTTGAGAACAATCCAGATGGGGTAGGAGTCAGTATTGAATGGTAAGAAAACCAAAAGTGGATTTGTGAAAAACTAAAAAACATACAATAATTAGCATGAAAAAAACGTTTCTTTTATTGATTGGCATCTGCCTGCTGTCCTTGTCGGGCTTTGCCCAGACACCACGTCCAGAGTACCCGCGTCCTCAGTTTGAGCGCTCGGCGTGGATAAACCTGAATGGCCAATGGACTTATTCGTTCGACTTCGGCAAGAGTGGAGTTGAGCGCGGTTGGCAAAACAATCAGGGATTTGACAAGCAAATAACCGTGCCTTTCTGCCCAGAGAGCACATTGTCCGGCGTGGGATATACTGATTTCATCAACTGCATGTGGTATCAGCGCAAGATTTCCATACCGCAGGATTGGCAGGGCAAGCGCATTTGCTTGAACTTCGGTGCCGTGGATTATGAGAGTCATGTCTTCATCGACGGAAAGCTCGCGGGAAGCCACTATGGCAGCGGCTCGTCGTTTGCCATTGACATCACAAAGTTTGTAAATGGTGGCAAAAATCATAATCTTGTTGTACAAGTTGTTGACAATCTGCGTGATAGCAAGCAAACTGGTGGCAAGCAGGCGCAGCAGCTCAAGTCGAACGGATGTCTGTACACGCGCACGACGGGCATCTGGCAAACCGTGTGGCTTGAGGCTGTGGATCAGGAGGGTCTGGAAAGTGTGTATGCCATTCCTGACATTGACCAAAAGCAACTTGTCATACATCCTCGCTTCTATCATCAGAACTCGGCTAACACGCTTACGGTTAAGCTTTTGGACGGAAAGAACACTGTTGCTGTAAAAACAGTCCCCTGCAATGACAATAATGTGGTAGTCTTGCCCGTTAAGAATATGAAGTTATGGAGTCCGGAGTCGCCTTTCCTTTACGACGTTGTTTATGAGGTTAAGAGTGGCGGCAAGGTCATTGACCAAGTGAGGTCGTATGCCGGAATGCGCAAGGTCGCCGTTGAGGGCGGTTACTTCCTGCTTAACAACAAGCCTTATTACCAGCGTCTTATCCTTGACCAAGGTTATTATCCTGACGGGATATGGACAGCTCCAAGCGATGAGGCTCTGAAGAATGACATTTTGCTCTCAATGGCTTGCGGTTTCAATGGGGCACGCCTGCATCAGAAGACTTTTGAGGAGCGCTACTACTATTGGGCTGACAAACTCGGCTACCTCACATGGAGCGAATCGGCAAGTTGGGGGCTTGATATAAACAACGAGGAGGCTGCGCGCAACTTCATAAGCGAGTGGGCGGAGCTTGTGGAGCGTGACCGCAACCACCCGAGCATCGTCACATGGACTCCGTTCAACGAGACATGGAGCGCAAATGGCTCAGGCGTATATACCAGACTCATTAATGATGTGTACGACATGACAAAGGCCATTGATGGCACACGTCCGGTTAATGATGCCAGTGGCGACGGTCATGTGAAGACGGACATTTGGAGCGTTCATAACTATGAGCGCGATGGCAAGAGACTTGCAGAGCAACTCACCTTCCATGAGGGCAGGGAACCTTACCGCAATCAGGACAAGGACTTCCTGGCAAAATATGACGGGCAGCCTTACATGATTGACGAGTTTGGTGGACTGCCTTGGTTCAAGGGTGGCGATGCTTGGGGCTATGGAAGCAACATCAACGACATTGAGACTTTCTACCAGCTTCTGCAAGCGCAAATAGACGGCATCAAGTCGTGCTCCAACGTGGTTGGCTTCTGCTATACTCAGCTTACGGATGTTGAGCAGGAGAAGAACGGACTTTACCATTATGACCGCACGCCCAAGTTTGACATTAAACGGATAAAAAGCATCTTTGAGACCATACCAAGCGTGATAAAGTAAGTGTGTGGAAAGCGACGGGATGCGCATTTGACAACGAGAATAACACTCAGTAAGACAATGGACAAAAACAAGACTATGCCACGTGAGCGGATACCTTTTCTCGACTATGTACGTGTAGTGGCAATTTTCATGGTGATGCTTGTGCACGCAAGTGAGAATTTCTATTCTGCCAACACGTCTGGCATAGCCGGCAACATGTCACTGTTGCCAAGCGAGGCGAACAGGTTTTGGGTGGCATTCTGGGACGGTGGCGTGAGCCGTACATGCGTTCCTCTCTTCATGATAGTTTCGGCTTACTTGTTGGTGCCGATGAAGCGAGGGATGACCATGGGGCAATTCTACCGCCACCGTTTCCTGCACATTCTGCCACCCACGTTGGTCTTCATGGTGCTTTATTGCTTCCTGCCCCTCGCCTGGGGCGGGATGACATGGGAACAATCATTGAAAGACCTCGAATTGTTGCCGTTCAACTTCCCGTCAATGGCTGGGCATCTGTGGTTTATGTACCCGCTGATAAGCCTGTATCTCATAATACCGATAATCTCGCCATGGCTTGAGAAGGCAACGGCGCGTGAGGAGCGTGTGTTCATCGGGTTGTTCGTCGTGTCAACGTTTGTCCCATGGATTCATAGCTTCGTCACTCCCGAGGTATGGGGTGAGTGTTTTTGGAATAATTTCACGGCTCTGTGGTATTGCTCCGGATTTATAGGTTATCTTGTCATTGCCCACTACATTCGCTTCCATATCAGTTGGAGCCAAAACTCCCGACTGGTTGTTGGCCTCGTGTGTTTCCTGATAGGTTCAGCGTTTACTTGTTGGTCTTTCTGGCTTAATGGCACTCCCGGCATTCTCGTTGAGACAAACCATGTGGAGTGGGCTTGGCACATGACGGCCCCGAACGTGGTCTTGGCAACATTCGGTGCGTTCTTGCTCTTCACTTGCATAAACGTGAAGAAGGCTCCCGCCATCATTACGAGCATCTCGAAGCTTAGCTTCGGCATGTACCTGATGCACCTGTTCTTCTTGCCCCACTTCGCATCCTTGTTCATTCAGGGCGATCAGGCAAACCCGATAGTGCCGGTATGGCTTGCCATTCCGTGCATTGCCTTGCTCACTTACATTTCCACAATAATAGTGACCAAGCTCATATCGTTGCTGCCTGAAAGTAAGTGGGTTGTTGGAGTTTAGCGTAAGTTTGCGTTTTTGCCATCTCCAGATGCGTTTGGAGATGGCAGTTGGTGGAAAAACTTGTTTTGCGACGTTTTTTTAGTCAAAAAAGAGAATATTATCTTGAAAAAGTTTTGTAATTGGAAAAAATAAGCTAATTTTGCACCAACATGGCAAGTGATGCAAACTAATTTTTTAATCATTAGGTATATGAAAAAGTTTTTATTCGCTTCTGCATTGCTGGTTTTAGGTTTAGGCAGTGCAAGTGCACAGGAAGGTCTTCAAAAGGCTAAATTTTGGGACAACTGGTATATCGGTCCGAAGATTGGTGTTACCACTCCTTTGAATTTGAACCACACATTCCCTTTGAACCCATCTCTTGGTGTCAAGGTCGGTAAGAACTTCTCGCCCGTTTTCGGTGCTAACATCGAGGCTCTGACAAGTTTTGGCGACAATGGTTTCTCAGCAGAGAAAGGCTCTTTCCTTGATTCAAAGACTCTTTTCAAGACTTTGAACGTTGGTTTGAACGCAACCATCAACTGGACAAATCTTTTCCTTGGCTATAATGAGAACAAGGTGTTTGAGCTTAGTTCCGACCTCGGTGTTGGTATGTACCATGTGTTTGGCGACGATGTCCTCGTGCAGGATGGCAACACTGGCGACAACACGGAGCTGACCGCTAAGACAGGTCTTAACTTCGCTTGGAACCTTGGTGCCAAGAAGGCATGGCAGCTTTATGTGGAGCCGGCAATTTACTGGAACCTCACTCACGGTCCTGGCGACTGCGTTCAAATGAACAACAATGCCGCACAGCTTGGCTTGTTCGTTGGACTCAACTACAAGTTCTTGACCAGCAATGGCACACACAACTTCAAGAAGATCAGCCTCGACGGTCTCAACGATGAGATCAACGACTTGCGCGCACAGCTCGCACAGAAGCCGAAAGAGGTCATCAAGGAAGTTGTCAAGGAAGTTCCTGTCAAGGAGTCTAAGGAGGTTCGCATAGACAATCTCTTCTTCGTGACATTCCAGCAGGGCAAGTCAGTCCTTGTCAGCGAGGCCAAGAAGGCTCTCGACAACATCAAGGCCGGTTGCCATGTCGAGATTGTTGGTACGGCATCTCCTGAGGGTCCCCAGGATCTCAACGCTCGCCTGTCACAGGCTCGTGCCGACGTTGTCGCCAAGTACCTGCAGGATCGTGGCGTCATTGTTGACAGTGCAACAGGTAAGGGTGTCCAGGGCGTGACATCAAACCGTCTGGCTGTGGTTTACGTGAAGTAATCATCAGCGTTACGCAATATTTCAGCGGAGCCTGCCTTGGCAGGTTCCGCTTTTTTTGTTGTGGAAATATCAGGCCGCTGGCAAATAATGGCACGTGTGACGATAATATTTTTCCTTTTATTATTTTCAAGAGAAATATTATTTGTAACTTTGCATTGGAAAACAAAACATAAAACACAGCATTATGCTTACACTTAAACTTATCAGTGAGGAGACTGAGCGCGTTGTGAAGGGATTGGAGAAGAAACATTTCCCGAATGCGCGTGAGGCAGTAGAGAAAGTTCTTGAATATGACAGGCTTCGCCGCGAGGCTCAGCAAAAGCTCGACGGCAACAAACAACAGCAGAATCAGCTCTCACGCCAGATAGGTGGACTGATGAAGCAAGGCAAGAAGGACGAGGCTGAACAGATAAAGAGCCAGGTTGCAGAGCTTAAGGCTACCGACAAGGTTTTGCAGGAAGTTTACGACAAGGCAAACCAGGATATGACCAATGCGTTGCTTGACATTCCAAACATCCCAATCGACAAGGTGCCGGAGGGAAAAGACGCGTCATCCAATGTTGTGGTAAAGGAAGGTGGCGTAATGCCAACCTTGCCTGCCGATGCCTTGTGCCATTGGGACTTGCTCAAGAAGTTCAACTTGGTTGACTTTGACCTTGGTGTCAAGATTACCGGCGCGGGTTTCCCTGTGTATATTGGCAAGATGGCCAGGTTCCAGCGTGCCCTTGAGGCCTTTTTCCTTGACGAGGCTCGCAAGGCTGGATACCTTGAGATACAACCCCCTTACGTAGTCAACGCTGCGTCTGGTTATGGCACCGGACAGCTCCCCGACAAGGAGGGACAGATGTACCATGCCAACCTTGACGACCTTTACCTCATACCAACCGCAGAGGTTCCCGTGACGAACATTTTCCGCGACGAGATACTCGACGAGAAAGACCTGCCCATCAAGCGTTGCGCCTATTCGGCATGCTTCCGTCGCGAGGCAGGCTCGTATGGCAAGGAGGTGCGCGGCCTCAACCGCCTGCATCAGTTTGACAAGGTTGAGATTGTGCGAATTGACACCCCCGAACATTCCTATGAGTCATACCAGCAGATGCTTGACCATGTGGAGAGCCTGCTCGTAAAGCTTGAGCTGCCATACCACATATTGCTGTTGTGCGGTGGCGACATGAGTTTCACCTCGTCCATCTGCTACGACTTCGAGGCATGGTCAGCAGCGCAGCAGCGTTGGTTGGAAGTTTCGTCAGTGTCTAATTTTGAGAGCTATCAGGCAAACCGCCTGCACTGCCGTTTCCGCCGCTCAGACACCAAGAAGATTGAGCTTT
>CAYLUI010000006.1:15563-48027 GCA_964386825.1 uncultured Prevotella sp.
CCACACCCTCAACGGTTCGGCTCTTGCCTTGCCGCGCATCGTTGCCACGATATTGGAGAACAACCAGACCCCCGAGGGCATACGCGTGCCAAAGGTTCTCGTGCCATATTGCGGCTTCGAGATGATTGACGACAAGATGGATTAAATCACCGAATACTTTATCAGGCATTGTAATGCCAATACCGCCAAAGGCCGAAGGTTCCGTTACGGGATCTTCGGCCTTTATTGTTCGCATGGCGTGCCAATGGGCGTTCATGATGGTTGCGCCAAGGCTTTTTCGCTCTCAGGGCATCCTGCCATGTCAAGAAAAAAGAAAAATATTCGGCGTTTTTTTCGTTCGGAATGCTTTTTCTTTCTTACCTTTGCACCGAGTGGGGCTGGACGGTTTCCACGACAAGGAACAAACAAGTCATTTTGCCACAAAAACATAATGCAATAAATACTGAAAACCATGAAGAAACTACTTTTTACGCTCGTTTCGCTGTTTGCGATTTGCGCCAATGCCTTGGCAGCCGACTATGAGCTTGCTTCTCCCGACGGGAAGTTGAAGGCGGGCATATCTGTTGGTGAAAGCATCACTTACAGCCTTTCGTATGGCGGACAGGCATTGCTGTCGCCATCCCGCATTGCCGTTGACGTAAGAGACGCGTCTGTGCGCAAGGGCAGGAAAGCCGCCGTTGAGACATGGGGCGGCGGCTCTAAGCTGAAGGGCAGGCAGGCTTACAGCCACGAGGGTGTGATAAACGCGCTGAATTACAAGAAAGCGGTTGTTGAGGACACGTACAACGCCCTCACCTTGCGTTTCGCCGACTTCACATTGCAGTTCCGTGCCTACGACGAGGGATTTGCCTACCGTTTCGTGTATAATGGCAAGAAACCGAAGGAGGTAACAAACGAGGTCGCCGACATGAACTTTGCCAAGGATTTTGACGCACTGGTGCCGTATGTGAAGTCGGGAGCCGATTCTGACTTCGATTCCCAGCTGGCAAGCTCGTTCGAGAACACGTACACGCCAACGAAACTCTCGCAGCTTAAGGCCACGAGGCTCGCCTTCATGCCAATTATTGTGAAAGCCGACAGGGGCGTAAAGATGGTGATAGCTGAGGCCGACGTGGAAAATTATCCTTGCATGTTCCTTGGCAAGGGGGACAACGCCAACGCTGCAAAGGCGGTTTTCGCAGCTTTCCCGAAAGACGTGGAGCAGGGTGGGCACAACAACTTGCAGCAGCTGGTGAAGTCGCGCCACGATTACATCGCGCTGCTAAAGGCAGGGCAAAACTTGCCTTGGCGCATTGTCAACGTGTCTGGCAGCGACGAGCGACTGCTCGGCAACGACATGGTTTACAGGCTTGCCGCACCGTCGCGCATTGGCGATGCGTCGTGGGTAAGACCCGGCAAGGTGGCATGGGAATGGTGGAACGACTGGGGGCTGTACAAGGTGCCGTTCAAGGCTGGCATCAACACGGAGACCTACAAGCATTATATTGATTTCGCGGCAAGGCACGGCATCGAATACGTCATACTCGACGAGGGATGGGCGGTGAACCTGCAGGCCGACCTGTTCAAGGTGGTGCCGGAGATTGACCTTGAGGAGCTTGTCGGTTATGGCAAGCGGAAGAACGTGGGCCTCATCCTGTGGGCTGGCTACAAGGCTTTCGACCGCGACATGGAGCGTGTCTGCGCCCATTATGCGGAGATGGGGGTCAAGGGCTTCAAAATCGACTTCATGGATCGCAACGACGCCGATTGCGTAAACTTCCATTACCGTGCGGCGGCAATGGCGGCGAAATACAGGTTGCTTTGCGACTTCCATGGAACATACGCCCCAACGGGGCTTCATCGCACATATCCCAACGTGGTGAACTTTGAGGGCGTTTTCGGGCTTGAGCAAAACAAGTGGGCGACCATCAGCGACTACGACCAGGTGCAGTATGATGTCACCGTGCCATTCGCACGCAATCTTGCCGGCCCGATGGATTACACGCAGGGAGCCATGCTCAATGGCACGCGCTCCAGCTACCATGCGTCAAACTCGTGCCCCATGAGCCAAGGCACGCGTTGCCACCAGTTGGCCCAATACGTGGTTTTCATCTCGCCGCTCAACATGCTGTGCGACAGCCCGACCCATTACGACATGGAGCCTGAGTGCACCGGCTTCATAGCCTCCATACCCACCGTGTGGGACGAGAGCGTGCCGTTGAGGAGCGAGGTCGGCGAGTACGTGGCTGTGGCGCGCCGCAAGGGCGGCAAGTGGTACGTGGGTGCCTTGACCAACTGGACAGCCCGCGACCTGACGCTCGACCTCTCGCCACTTGGGTTGGCAGGCAAAAGCGGCACCATGTTCAGCGATGGTGCCAACGCCGACAAGTTTGCCGAGGATTATGCCAAGGCTCCCGTCACGGTTCCTGCCGATGGCAAGCTTTCCGTGCACCTTGCTCCAGGCGGAGGCGTGGCCATTGAGTTTTGACACGTCACGGGCGTTGCGCTTGGGCATAAGCCCTTGGGCGTGACGCAGGCATGCGCCGACCGCCTTGGCTGCGCCATCGGCGTGTTACAACGCTGTTGTAATGGTGCCACCGTGGTTTTGTAATGCTGTTACAACGCCGTTGTCACAGCGTTACAAAGCCATGGGCGTGTGTTAATAAAACGTAAATCCGTGGCTCGCCTTAGTGGGTTGCCCCAATTCAAGCTACCCTTATGTAAAAGGGTTTAAAAGCAGCTGTCGAAAAATAGAAATGTGGAAGGTCTTCGTTAGGCATACTATCACGGTTATCTGTATGCTGTTTGCCTTGCAAGCCAAGGCGAACATGCAGTTCCGTCATTTTACCGTGGATGACGGTTTGTCGTCAAATGCCGTGTTTTCAATAGTGCAGGACAGCACGGGTTTCGTTTGGGCAGGCACGCGTGAGGGGTTGAGCCGTTTTGACGGAAAGCATTTCAAGACGTACTACAGCTTCATGCGCCCATTGGGCTTGGGCAACGACTATATCAATGCCCTTTATGTTGACCAGCGAAATCTTTTATGGGTCGGTACGGGAGCCGGCTGCTACGTTTACAATTCCAAGACCGACTCTTTCCAAAAGTTTGACGTAAAGACTGCTGGAGGGGCTGTCGTCAGTGGGAGCGTTGACTTCATAGACGGCCATGGCGACTACGTTTACATGCTCACGCAAGGCTATAATGGCATTTTCCGCTACAATATAAAGACGGGCACACTTGAAAACCTTTTCAATAAGGGGTTCCCGTCGGCATACGCCATAAGCTTCGGTAGCAACGGCAGGATATGGATCAGTTTCATCGGCCTTGGCCTTTATTATACGGACAATGGCTTTAAGACGGTGCAAATGTTTCGTGACCATGAGGGTCGCAACCCTTTCCATGACATGACGGTCACCACCATCGTGCCTACCGAGCAGAACAGCATTTTCGTTTCCACAAGCACCAAGGGCTTGTATTCCGTTGATTTGGGCACGGGCGTCGTGTCGCGCCTTACGGCAGGGCTTGATGCCAAGGCGCAGGTCGTGCATCGCATGGCACGTTACGGGAACGAACTGTGGATGGCAACCGAGCATGGGCTTGTGATATACAAGATGCTTAACCGCGAGGTTGCCAATTACCATTATGAGGACACTGATCCTTTCTCTATCAATGACAATTCGCTTCAGTGCGTTTACCGCGACCGGCAGGGCGGCGTTTGGATTGGCTCCTATTTTGGTGGGATAAACTATACGTCGCCGAGTCAGGATGTTTTTCAGAAGTATTTTCCCCGCCCCGACAAGCCTTACAGCCTTCGTGGGCGGCGTGTGCGCAACATGGTCGAGGCCGCCGACGGCACGATATGGGTTGGCACGGAAGACCAGGGGCTTTCTGCCTATGTGCCAAGGGAAGGGCGTTTCTACCATATCGACGAGAGCTACGGGTGGTCCAACATCCATGCCTTGTGTGTCGTGGGCAAGGAGCTGTGGGTCGGCGCTTACGGCAATGGCGTAAAGGTGCTTGACATCGCGAGCCGCAAGGTCGTGCGGTCGTTTACCGCCGACAAGACTCCCGGCTCTTTGGGAGAGAACGGCGTGTTCTGCATCAGGCATATAGGCTCTAAGGTATATTTGGGATTGTTCAACGGCCTCTCCGTTTATGACATGCGCACGGGCAAGTTCACCCCGGACACGAGCCTGCCGCAGAACCTTATATACGACATCCTGCGTGACCGCAAGGGACGGCTGTGGGTGGCTTATTATGGCAATGGCATATACATGAAGAAGTCGGAGGGCAGCCCTTGGGTTCATTTCTCTTCAGGTGACGCCCAGCACACCGTGGCGTCGGACATCGTGCTGAGCCTTTTCGAGGACAGCAGCGGAAGGATATGGGCCACGAGCCAGGGCATGGGGGTGCAACGCTATGATGAGCGGTCGCAGTCGTTTGTGCCGGAACCCATTCCCAAGGTCTCGCCGGTGCTGATGGCTTATTCCATGGTCGAGGATGACCACAACACGCTTTGGCTCACCACCAACAGTGGGCTGATGCGTTATAACCCGGTAACGCATTCGGTGCAGTTGTTCAAGAAGGACAACTGGTTGCTTGCCAATGACTTCAATTACAATTCGGCGCTTCTGGCATCTGACGGGACGGTTTACATGGGCAGCTCGTCGGGTTTCATGTCATTCGATCCCGACCAGATAGAGGACACTAAGCAAAAGCCTGTTATCGTTGCCACGGATTTCCTCATTGACAATGAGGAAGTGAACAACAGGCTCCACAACTCACCGCTGAGTGAGAGCATAACCTTCACGCGTGCCGTCACCCTGGCACACGACCAAGGCTCGTTTTCCATTCGCATGGCGGTGCTTGACTTCAGGAACATCGAGCGGCGGCAGTTGGTGTATAAGCTTGAGGGCTTTGACAACCAGTGGCAGAACCTTGGGGAGGATGGCTTTATAAAGTACACGAACCTTTCGCCTGGACATTATAGGCTGAAGGTCAAGTTGGCGTCTCTTGACAACGACAGCGCTTCGCCCGAATATGACCTTGACATAACCATCATGGCACCTTTTTATTTGCGTTGGTGGGCGTTTGCGCTTTACCTGTTGTTCGCGGTTGCCATTGGCTATGTGACATGGCGGAAAGCCACCCAGAGATACCGTGCCAAGCGCCAGATGGCAATGGAGCATTTCAAGCATGAGAAGGAGCAGCAACTGTACCAAAGCAAGATAAACTTCTTCACCCGTGTGGCCCACGAGGTGCGGACACCCCTTACGCTGATCAAGGAACCGCTTGGCGAGTTGATGAAGAAGGAGGGAACGCTTTCTGACGAGAAGGACAACCTTGACATAATGAACCGTAACGTCAGTCGGCTATTGGATCTCGTTAACCAGCTGCTCGACTTCCGCAAGGCGGAACAGGAGGGGGTGCAGCTCAATTTCGAACGGTGCGACATTTCCCAGTTGGTTAACGATGTTTATGTGCGTTTCCGTCCCACTATGCACGGCAAGCATATCCGTGAGCGGCTCATGCTGCCTGCCGAGCCTGTTTACGGTTACGTTGACAGGGAGGCGTTTACGAAAATCGTGAGCAACCTTATGACAAATGCGGTGAAGTATTGTGAGCGTTTCGTGGAGGTCAGCCTTGCGGTGTCAGGTTCCACCATCGTGCTCACCACTCGCAATGACGGTCCACAGGTTGAAGCCTCCCTGAGGGAAAAAATCTTCGCACCGTTCATGCGTGGCGATGTCATGCCGTCGAAGACGGGAACCGGCATCGGGTTGGCTTTGGCGCGGTCGCTGGCCGAGCTTCATGAAGGAACGTTGGGCATGGAAGACGATCCTGAACTAAATGTCTTCCGCCTTGCATTGCCCATTAATCACAAGGCTTTGGCAATGAAGCCTGTGCCCACCGAGGCTGCAAGCCAGGCAGAGGATGCGGTGCTCCCCGTGCTGCCTGTTGACGACAGCCAGCCTACGGTGTTGATAGTCGAGGATGACCCGGAGCTGCTTGCTTACGAACGCTCACGCATACGCAAGCACTATAATGTCCTTACCGCTACCACGGGCGAGGAAGCGCTTGAGGTGTTGGCGGGAAAGACCGTTTCCATAATAATCAGTGACGTGGTAATGCAGCCAATGGATGGCTTTGAGCTTTGCAAACGTATTAAAAACGACATCAACATTTCTCACGTGCCGGTTATACTCCTTACGGCTTTGACCTTGGACTCGGCGAAAATAAAGGGCATGGAGAGCGGAGCCGATGCGTATGTTGAAAAGCCTTTCTCCATGGATTACCTGCTTAGCGTGGTGCAGAACTTGCTGCGGCAGCGTGAGCAGGCCAAGAAGGCGTTTGTGTCGTCTCCTTTCACGACCTCCAACACGATTACTGCCAGCAAGGCGGAAAAGGAGTTCGTGGAGCGTTTGGAGAAGATTGTCAATGAGAACATTGCCGACAGCGACTTTAACATTGACAGGTTGGCATCGCTGATGTGCATGAGCCGTACCAATATGAACCGCAAGATTCAGGCTGACACGGGACTTACGCCTAACAATTACATAAAGGTGGCGAGACTAAAGCGTGCTGCACAGCTGCTAAAGGAAGGCAAGACGCGTATAAACGAGGTGTGCTACGACGTGGGCTTCACTTCGCCAAGCTATTTCACGCAATGTTTCAGCAAGCAGTTTGGGCTTTCGCCAAAGGAGTTCATTTCCAAATAGCAGGGATTTCCAAATGGTGGAGATTTCCAAATGGCATGGAATGTGAATTTTCATGTTATTGTTGTAGAATATGTGCCAATGGCTCTTTTTTTAAAGTTTTGTGTTTGTTTTTTACACGGTTAGAGGCTTGTTCTTCATACTTTTGCGGTGTGATTGCCAAATCACGTTAACCATTTAAACAATTAAAGTATGAAAAATTCTACATTCTCTAAAGCTCGCCATTGCCTTGTGTTGATGGCAATGCTTGCGGTGGCTCAGGTTGCTGATGCCACTCCGTTCAAAAACTTCTCGCTGACGCTGGATACCTATCCGGAAGCTGCTGGCACGGTTTACATGAGCTGTGACGACCCAGACCCGAAGGTACCTGCTCACCCTGATTCGTGGTGCGACCTGAAATTCACGACAGGAGAGGGTAAGGTAGAGGTGAATGGAGAAGAAGTTCCTGTCTATCGTGCGTGGCTTCAGGCAAAGCCTGCGGAAGGTTATAAATTCGTGGGCTTCGTAGAGAAAAAGAACTTCAAGGAGAATTATGACTACAATCCAGAGGATTTTGTGCAACAGGCACCGCCGCCACAATCTGGCTCCAGCGTTAATCCCAACCCACTCGATGGTTATGTTTCCATGGACGTTGATGTCAATGAGGGCGTGACAAGGGATGCTGATGCCAGCTCGGCTGACTTCGATAATGATGCTGACAAGGCATATCAAAAGGCACGTAACGAGGGTTATTGGCCCGAGACGCCTGACCATGAGTATTTGGCAATATTCTCAAAGTCGTTCTCGTCAGTGCAGTATGCTTTTGTCAACGACGCAGGTTCTGTAAACCACCAGAGCGCAACATTCGGGACATACAAGCTTGCCCCTTACAACCACGAAAAGGGCGATCCCATCACTCTTACGGCAACTCCCAAGCCCGGTTTCAAGTTCCTGCGTTGGCAGACGGTTGCCGGTGAGGTTTTGAGCACTGATGCCGTATGGAACACAACGGCAACGGACACCGTTTATGTGCCACTTTTCGCTCTCGCTGACATTGAGATCCCAAGTACTGGCTGGACTTCCTATACTTCGCCTGCCAAGGTGAATTTTGAGCGCAGCGCAGAGGAACTGAGGGCTTATATCGTAGATTCCGTGAATGTAAGCACCAAGTATCTGGGCTTGAAGCCTGTCAACCAGATTTCCGGTTCGACACCAATCGTCATTTCCGCAGAAATCCCCGGGACTTACGATCTTGATTATATGGAAGTTTATTGGTCATTGGATGCGCAAGGCAATAAGCTTAGTGATGCGGGTGCTAATAGCGTGCTTTCTGAGGAGGGCAGCCTCTTCGTGTTCAGGAACGGTGACAAGGGTGCCGGCTTCTACCGTGTTGGCGAGGGCGAGTTTACGGATGCCAACGCCGTTTACTTCACCGCTCCTTCTGACACCGATGATCCAAGTGTTGATTTCCTGCCCATGAGCGGTGCAGTCATTACGGGCATTGGTTCCCATCGTGTTGAGAAGGCACAGTCTGATGCCACCTATAATCTCAACGGCCAGAGTGTAAGCAAGTCTTACAAGGGAGTTGTTGTGAGAAAAGGCTCAAAATTTATCAATAGGTAAGGATCGTCAGCACTGATTGTCCTTTTGAAAAACAGATAGTTAATGCGCAAATCCGTTAGGATACTTTTCACGTTACTGTTGTCAATATTGTTTCCTGCCATGCATGTCGTGGCAGGAAACGGCAACGGTTTGCCCACCGACTTGAAGGCAGGCTTGATAATGGCTTCGCCAGGCAATGGCGTTTACACATCCCTGGGGCATTGTGCCATACGCTTGCAGTGCCCGTCGAGAGGTTTCGACTATTGTTACGCCTATGGCATGGACGATAGTTGGTCAAACCTGCTTGGGGTGTTCGCCGGGACTGCCAAGGGCGGTTTCTTTGTCGCTTACACCAATCCTTACCTTATGGAGTATGCCGATGAGGGGCGTGGCGTGACGGAGTACCAGCTCAACTTGAGTCTTGAGCAGAAACGTGAGCTGTGGAAGAATTTGGATGCGAGAATATCCGGTGGTGACGCACAGCCTTATGATTACACACGGAACAGTTGCTCTGCAATGTGTGCTTACATCGTGGAACTGTCGTTGCTTGGCGAGCGCATTGACTACCATGATTTGCCCCAATCCCTAAAAGGCTCTTTTAGGGATGAACTGTTGTTCGTGGCACGCGACCATCCTTGGACCAAGCTCTTTTGGATGGGTATGCTTGGCACCAATGGCGACAAGCGCATACATGACCCTGAGGCAGCCATGATGCCCGAGCCGCTGCTCATGTCGTGGAAACAGGCAAGCTTGGTTGACTCCAATGGCGTTGCGCGCCCGTTGCTGGTTGGCAATGGCAGGGAGCTGGTGAAACCGCAACCGAAAATGCACTGGGGCTTTGCGCCCGAATGGCTCTTTGGCATGGTGCTTGCGATTGCCGTTGTGTTGCTGGTGGCAGAAAGAAGGAAGCGATGGCATAAGGCTGGCAAGGGCTTTGACATAGCCTTGCTTGCGATGCAGACGCTCGTTGCCCTGTGCGTGACATTCCTTGAGCTTGTTTCCAAGCAGCAGCCAGCCCATTTCAGTTTTTATGTCCTCATTTTCAATCCGTTGCCTGCATTGGCATTCTTGCTGCTTAGGCGCAAGCCGAAGGCGTATGGCAAGGCGTGGCTGGCGTTTGGGCTGGTTTGTGCGCTTTTCATTGCCCTGACCCCCATCGTGCCACAGATTTATTTTACCATTGACCTCGTTGCGGCTGCTTTTGCAGTGCGTTGCTGGGCAGCATACCGACGTTATTCATGAAAAAAACACTTCTTGCCATCTCCACTCTTCTCGCAGTAGGGATAAATGCCTCTGCCCAAGTAAATTATTTCGTTGACGGTTATCATGGTGGCGTGTATGGGCATTATCCGCTTTACACGTACACGCAGTTTATGGTTGACCAGTTGCGGCAAAACCCTGATTGGCGTATTGGCCTTGAAATAGAACCGGAGACCTGGGATAGCGTTAAGGTTGCGACTCCTGCCGCCTACGAGGCTTTCCGGCAGGCCATGCAGACTCCGCAGGTGGAGGTCACAAACCCAACGTATGGTCAGCCGTATCTTTTCAATATTTCCGGCGAGAGCATCATCCGCCAATTCCAGTACGGCATGAAGAAGCTGTGGCAGCATTTTCCTGGGATAACGTTCACGACATACGCCACGGAGGAGCCTTGTTTCACAAGCCAGTTGCCGCAGTTGCTCCGCATGATGGGCTTCAAGTATGTGGTGCTGAAAAACCCCGATACCTGCTGGGGTGGCTATACGGAAGCCAAGGGTGGTGAGAGCGTGTGGCTCGTGGGACCTGACGGAACACGTATGCTTGCTGTTCCACGCTATGCCTGTGAGGACTTTGTGCCAGGCAGCGTTTGGCAGACAAGCGCATGGAGCAACAACCAAGCCTTCCTTTCCGCATGCAAGAACGCAGGCATCGCCAATCCAGCCGGCATGTGCTATCAGGATGCCGGATGGACTGGCGGTCCTTGGATTAAGGATCTTGGCAATACGCGTTTCACGCGCTGGACTGACTATTTCCGCAATGTCATTGACACCACCAAGTCCACGGTGTGGCATTTCTCGCAGGATGACATTCAGGTTGGCCTCATGTGGGGCTCGCAGGTCTTGCAGCAGATTGCGCAGCGTGTGCGCCGTGCTGAAAACCGCATAATACAGGCAGAGAAACTCGCCGCCATGTCGCATGTGCTCAAAGGCGCACAGCCTGACAGGCAAAAGCTTGACGAGGCGTGGCGAAACCTGCTTTTGGCACAGCACCATGACGCATGGATTGTGCCATACAACAATTTGCAGAAAACTACATGGGCAGGTGCCGTCAAGGCGTGGACGGACAAGACCCTCGCCCTTTCAGACAGCATAATGGCCGAGGCCGTGGGTGGCGACGGGCCGTTATGCGTGTATAATACGACCGGACATGAGCGCAGCGAGGTCATAAGCCTTGGCAACGGCAGCTATGCCGAGGTCACGGTACCGGCAATGTCGTATGTTGAGTGTCCGGCTCCACAAAGCTCCAAATCTTCTACTTTCTCAGGCGATTATGAAATCGCGTTCGACTTACGGCACGGCGGTGTCATTAGCAGCTTGAAGGACAAGCGCCGCAAGGGACGGCAGGTGGCGGGCAGTGGCTTCGGCGAGCTGCGCGGCTTCTTCCCCGGCTTGGGTCGCTTCGTTTCTTCCACAGAGCATCCGGCAACAATGCGTGTGCTGACGGAAAACAGCCTTGTCAAGGTCATTTCCGTGGAAGGGCAGATTGCCGGCGTACCTTACACTTTCGTCTATACTTTGCGCAAGGGCTCGCGCCTGATTGACGTTGACCTTGTGATAGACTGGAAAGAGAATGTGCCAATAGGCGAGCGTTTTGCTCGTGGCACTGACTATCGGCGCAAGCCATACTATGACACGCATTACATGCTCAGCCTGTGCTTTCCCCCTGCCTTCAAGGCCGAGCGGCTGTTCAAGGACGCTCCATTCGACATTTGCGAGAGCAGGCATAAGGACACGCGCTTCAACCGGTGGGACAGCATAAAGAACAATGTGGCGCTGTCGTGGGTTGACGTGTGTGACAAGAAAGCTTCGGAGGGGCTTGCCGTCTTCACCGACCAGACCACATCGTTCACGCATTCGCCGGAAACGCCATTGGCCGTAACCGTGCAGTATTCAGGTCCCGGCCTCTTCAATCGTAACTACACTCACAACACACAAACGCATCTTAGGTTTGCTTTGTTGCCCCATGATGGCGACCCTTACAAGGCAGACATCGCAACGGAATCGAGCTGTTGGAAGGAACCGCTGCTCATGCTCCCGGCGATGAGGGGCGACAAGGGCGGCTCCGTAGGCTTGCCACGGTTGCCAAAGGGTTGCCAGCTGAGTGCCCTGCTCGTTGATGGCGACACTACCAAGATGCGTCTTTACCATGCGGAAGACCATCACCGTTTGGAAGAAAAGGTGCTCGTCGGCAAGTGACAATCCCACTTGCGCCCGACGCGGCTCTTATGCCTGATGCGACAAAAGCTTTACCGCAATGCGGCAAAGGCTTTGTCGGGCTGCGGCGAAAGTTTTGTCGCGATGCGATGAAAGCTTTGCCGCGACATGAAAATGATAATTTTACTTGAACTCTAATATGAAAAGAAAACTCTTTCTACTATTGTCCTTGATGTGCTGCGCTTTTGCCAAGGCCGACTATGCCGACTTGGTAAACCCGTTTATCGGGGCAAGCACCAACACTGAGGCTGCCGGAGCGTACCATGGGCTTGGCAAGACCTTCCCCGGTGCCACCACGCCCTGGGGCATGGCACAGGTGAGCCCGCAGACCATCACGGGCGGTGACAACGGCTCAGGCTATAGCCACGAGCACAAGACCATCGAGGGCTTCTCCATGACACAGATGAGTGGAGTGGGGTGGTTTGGCGAGCTTGGCAACTTCATGGTCATGCCGACCACGGGGTCGCTTCGCATAAAGGCTGGCGACGAGGCTGCCAACACCCAGGGCTGGCGCTCTCGTTACGACAAGAAAACCGAGGTGGCACGTGCCGGCTATTATGCCGTGCGCCTTACTGACTATAACATAAAGGTCGAGGCGAGCGCCACTCAGCATTGTGGCATCTTGCGCATGACTTACCCCTCGAACGACAACTCGCGCTGGCAGGTTGACTTGGCGCGCCGTGTCGGAGGCACGTCAACGGAGCAGCAGGTCGAGGTTTTGGACGACCACACGCTGCGCGGATGGATGCGCTGCACCCCGCAAGGCGGAGGCTGGGGACACGGCGAGGGCAACGTGTCTTATACGCTTTACTTTTATGCCACGTCGAGCAAGCCTTTGAAAAAACATGGCTTTTGGGATGGAGAGAAGGTTGTTCGCGGGCAGAAGTCGATGAAAGGCTCGAAGCTGGGCTTCTTCGCCGATTTCAAGACAAAGGCAAACGAGCAGGTGGAACTCAAGGTCGGCATATCGTTTGTTGACCAGGATGGCGCCAAGCGCAATTATGACGCTGAGATTGCGAACGTTGGGTTTGACGGGGTGCGTGCCCAGGCCCACGAGGCATGGAACAAGGCACTGGGTGTCATCGACGTGCAGGGTGGCACGGCTGATGAGCGGACGGTCTTCTATACCGCATTGTATCATACCATGATTGACCCTCGCGTCTATCAGGATGTTGACGGGCGTTATGTCGGCGGTGACCTGAAGGTACACCGTGGCGACGGCTCTTTCACCAAGCGCACGGTCTTCAGCGGCTGGGATGTCTTCCGCAGCCAGATGCCCTTGCAGACCATCATCAACCCATTGGTGGTCAATGACATGTTGCAGTCGCTTACGACAATGGCGACCCAGAGCGGTCGGCACTATTATGAGCGTTGGGAGCTGCTCAATGCTTATTCAGGCTGCATGCTTGGCAATCCGGCATTGTCGGTTCTCGCCGACGCATACGCGAAGGGCATACGCGGATATGACATTAACACGGCCTACCAGTATGCCGTAAAGTCATCGCATCTTTTCGGCAATGACAGCCTTGGCTATACCCCGGGCGGACTTGGCGTTTCCAAGACCTTGGAGTATGCTTACGGCGATTGGTGCCTGGCGCGCTTGGCGCAGCAAACAGGCCGTGACCTCGACTATCGCAACTATAGCAAGAAAGCCCTTGCATACCGCAATCTGTTTGACAGTGGCAAGGGATGGTTCCGCCCACGTAACGAGGACGGATCATGGATGCCGTGGCCGGAGGAGGGACGGCTGAAGGAATGGTACGGCTGCATGGAGTGCAACCTTCTGCAGCAAGGCTGGTTTGTTCCCCATGATGTCGAGGGCATGGTGAGCCTGATGGGCGGGCGCGACAAGGTGCTTGCCGACCTGACGGAGATGTTCGAGAAGACTCCCAAGAACATGCTGTGGAATGATTATTACAACCATGCCAACGAGCCGGTGCATTTTGTGCCTTATCTCTTCAACCGCCTTGGACAGCCATGGCAGACGCAGCGCTGGACACGCTTCATCTGCAAGAACGCATACCGTAACAGCGTGGAGGGAATGGTTGGCAATGAGGATGTCGGGCAGATGTCAGCATGGTATGTGCTTTCCGCCGCCGGCATACACCAATATTGCCCCGGTGACACTCGCTTTGAGATTACAAGCCCCGTCTTCAGGCGCATAACATTCAATCTCCCTGAGGGCAAGTGCTTTGTGATTGAGGCCAAAGGCAACAGCGACCGTAATGTTTACATTCAGCATGCCACGCTCAATGGCAATGAGTGGAACAAATGCTTCCTCGACTATAAGGACATTATGGCAGGCGGAACGTTGAGCTTGCAGATGGGCGACAAGCCCAACCGTGATTTCGGCACTGCGAAGGAAATGGTAACGCGCTTGTCCCTGAACAGTGATGTGGCAAACTGGCAACTCAAGCCTCAGGCTGAGGTTGCTGACAGTGGCGCGGCCATTGCCAACGCTGGTTACAAGTTTTCCAACGGCGTGAAGGGCGTTGTGCCGGGAACCGTGTTCACCGCATACGTTGAGGCTGGGCTGGAGGAGACTCCTGAGTATGGGGACAATATCCAGCGTGTGGATGAGAGAAAATACAACCGCCCTTATTGGTACAGGACGGAGTTTGTCTTGAAGAACAAGCCTGAGCGCGGACAGAAAGTGTGGTTGTGCTTTGACAACACGAACCGCTTTGCCGACTTCTATTTCAACGGGCATAAGATTTCGGGTACGCCAACATCGAAGAAGGATGTCAGCGGTCACATGCTGCGCTCGCGCTTTGACGTAACTGACCTCGTCGTGACCGACCGCCCCAATGCCGTGGCTGTTCTCATATATGATCCCGACCAGAAGAAGACACGCAATGAGAAGGGACCTTACGGTGTGGCTTGCAGCCCGAGCTATTTGGCTGCCGCTGGATGGGACTGGATGCCATACGTGCCCGGTCGCCTGGCAGGCATCACGGGCAACGCTTACGTGGAGGTGACGGGCAGTGCCGTAATGGTTGACCCATGGGTGCGCAGCCAGCTTCCTACGCTTGACGAGGCGGAGATGTCAATTTCGTCGGACATAAAAAACACGTCTTCTGAGGCAAAGCATGTGACGCTTTCGGGAACCATCATGCCCGGGAACATCAATTTCTCAAAGACTTGTCTTATAAGGGGAGGTCAGACCGGGAACATTCATATTGACAAGAATGACTTCAAGGACTTGATAATAAAGAATCCTCGCCTTTGGTGGCCTAACGGTTATGGCGAGCCGAACCTCTACCAGTGCAAGTTGCAATGCTCCGTTGACGGTGAGGTTACTGACACAACAACCATCAATTTCGGCATAAGGAAATATGATTATCGCATAGAGACGAACGCGGTGAACTTCCCTGTACTGCAGCTTTATGTCAACGGGGAGCGCATTCTCGTTAAGGGCGGCAACTGGGGCATGAGCGAATACATGCTGAGATGCCATGGCAAAGACTATGAGCCGAAGATTCGCCTGCACAAGGACTTGAACTATAACATGATACGCCTGTGGACGGGCTGTGTCACCGATGAGGAGTTTTACGATTATTGTGACCGCATGGGCATAATGGTGTGGGATGACTTTTGGCTTTATGTCGCATTTAACGACGTGGTTCAGCATGATGCCTTCAAGGTGAACGCTCGCGACAAGGTACGCCGTCTGCGCAACCATGCGTGCATTGCCGTGTGGTGCGGTGCCAACGAAACGCATCCTGTTGCCGATCTGGATCAGGCGTTGCGCATGATTGTGATGACCGAAGATGGCAACGACCGTCTTTACACTTCATGTTCCAACCAGGATGCCAAGTCGGGCAGTGGCTGGTGGAAGGATCTGCCTCCAAGGCATCATTTTGAGACATCGGCAAGCAACCTTGCTTTCAACAAGCCGTCTTACCCTTACGGCATAGACCACGGTTACGGCTTCCGCTCAGAGATAGGAATGCCTTGTTTCCCGCAGTATGAGAGCGTTAAGCTTTTCATTCCCAAGGACAAGCTGTGGCCGTTGCCTACCGACGAGGAGTTGAAAACCGACAGCGGCAACGTGTATAATCAGCATTTCTTCGGCAAGGAAGCATGGAATGCCGACCCCGTTACCTACAAGCGTTCTGTGAACGACCGTTACGGCGAGGCCAATGGCATAGAGGAATTTTGCGAGAAGGCTCAGCTCGTAAACCTTGAGGACATGAAGGGCATGTACGAGGCGTGGAACGACAAGATGTGGGAAGATGCCTCAGCGCTGCTTATCTGGATGAGCCATCCGGCATATCCGTCATTCGTATGGCAGACATACGACTACTATTACGATCCGACGGGCTGCTATTGGGGAGCTAAGAAGGCTTGCGAGCCACGGCATGTGCAGTGGAACTGCCTTACAAACAGCATTAAGGTCATCAACTCCACTCCCCAGCCGTTGAACGCCGTTGCTACGGCTGAGGTGTATGACATCAATGGAAAGAAACTGTGGAGCCGTAGCCAGAAAGTGAAAGTGGAAGCGGCAAACAAGCAGGAGGCTTTCGTCATAGGCTGGCAGGACATCCCAGGACTGACACCGCTGCACTTCCTGAGGTTGAGTCTCGCTGACGAGAATGGCAAGCCAGTCTCCGACAATTTCTATTGGCGCAATGGTGTTAAGGAGCTTGATTACACGACGCTGCAATCGCTGCCTGACACCGAAATAAAGGCTGAGCTTGTAAGCCGCACTGACTCTGCGATGCAGCTGAAACTGAAGAATGTTTCTTCAACAGTCGCCTTCGGTTTGCGCCTGCGCATGGTTGATGCCAAGACCGGTGAGCGTGTGCTGCCGCTTCTGATGAACGACAATTACCAGACGCTCATGCCAGGAGAGGAAACGACGGTGACCATTGAGGCCGTGCAGAAACCCTTGGACGGAAACTACAAGCTGTTGGTAAAGCCTTTCGCTCATGAGGAAAGGCTGGTGATGGCTGTTGGCAAAGAGAAAAAGTAAAAAAAAGGAAAAAGTTTTCACTTCTTTTAGTGGAAACTTTTTCTCAAACGACTTTTATATAGAAACGAGAACATTATTTGTGCATATTTTAACTAAAAGGCATTCATTGAAACAATTTAATACTATGAAAAAGACAACAAGGCTATTATGGCTCTTTATGTCCATTTTTTTGTTAGTGGCTTGCAATGACAGCTTTCTTGACGAAACCACAACGACTGACTTGGATGAGAATGTGGTGTTCGGCGACAGTACTTATACGGCAGGCTTCCTGACTCAGATTTATCATGACATCGGTTTTGATGTCGCACCGGATCGCTTCTCATCTCACGGCGGCTTGCAGACGGCTTGTGATGAGGCGGAATTTCGCCAGTCGAGTGACATGACTACCGATATGCAGTTTGCCACCGGTACCATTAACTCGCAGACCGTTTCTGATGACGCTTGGCGTATATGCTATGCGAACATACGCCGTTGCAACAAGTTCTTGCAGCGTGTTGGTGATTCGCCAATGGCAGAATCTGCCAAGTTGCAGTACAAGGCTGAGGCAAAGTTCCTTAGGGCTTGGTATTATTACATCTTGTTGCGCACTTACGGTGGTGTCCCAATCATTGCGGATACCGTATATGCAGGTTCCGATGTAGTGAAGACCGTTCGTGACACTTATGCCGATTGCGTTGATTATATCGCAAAGGAAACAAATGACGTGATAAACATGAACGTCTTGCGCCCACGCACTTCTGGAAGAAGCAATGGACGCATTAACGAAGCTTGTTGTTACGCCCTTCTGTCGCGTTTGTACCTTGATGCCGCCAGCCCATTGCACAATGGCAGTGATTATGGCACGGATGACACCAAGGAGTTGCTTGGTTACACGACATACGACAAGGAGCGTTGGGGACAGGCCTTCCGTGCGGCACGCAGTTGCATGACGATGGGTGGCGACTACCGACTGTACGAATACCATCAGATAGGACGCACGGGAGTGACCGACGTGGAGGGAACCTCTGGCAGCGGATGGGGATTTTATGCAGTGCAGTTTGCTGCCGATTTCGTCAACTGCAACGGTTATGACGATTTCAGTTACCCTTATGGTGCTTATCAGGAGATTATCCTTCAGCGCAAGGCAGGCACTGGCACCAACTGGGCAAGGCTTTTTGACCCTGTGACTTGTGGTGGTGACAGGTATGGCGGTTGTCCGTACAGTGAGCTTGCCGATGCTTTCCCAATGGTTGACGGAAAGCCAATAGGCGAGAGCGCTTACCCATACAGCCAATTGAGGCCTGAGATGTATCGTGACCCTCGTTTCATGAACACTATCGTATATGACAGTTGTGTGTTGGCAAATAAGGAGGTTCCTACTGTAATCTATACTCGCTTGGGTTCAAAAGCTACGCAGGATGTCGTTTATGATGGCACGCCGACAGGCTTTTACAGCCGCAAGTTCTTGCATCGTTCTGTTTCGCGCAATTACTTCTTGAGTACGCCTGAGTCGCAGTGCCTCATACGTTTTGCGGAGCTTATGCTCAACTATGCCGAGGCTGCCAACGAATATTATGGACCTGATTTCACGGAAAACCTGGGCGGCCAGGAGGTCGGTCCTTACTATATTCTCAAAAGCATTCGCAGCCGTGCCGGTATAGAGGCTGGCAAGGATGGCATGTATGGCTTGAAGCCCAATATGACGCAAGAGGAGATGAGGGAAGCCATAAGGTTGGAAAGGCGTATTGAGTTGGCTTATGAGGGTTTCCGTTTCTATGACGTTAGGCGTTGGATGATTGCGGAGCAGACTGAAAACAAGGAGTTGCATGGCTTGGAAATCTCAGACCTGACAGGAAAGCTGGAGGCTACGCCGTTTGTCGTCAGGAAGCACGTCTTCAGGAAGGCTATGTACTTCTGGCCATTGCCATACAGCGAGGTTGTGAAGTCGAAAGATCTAAAACAAAATCCATATTACGAATAATAACTACCAATAAATATGAAAACCATAATAATGACAGTGGCTGTCGGGCTTGCGATGATGTCCTCATTGGTTTCTTGCAGCCAGTTTACTGATGACAGCTCGCCTTACGATGTCACGGAACCGGTGAAAAACCTGAGTGGTGAGTGGAAGATCCAAACGGTGCTTCGTAATGGTACTGACATAACGGAAAATATGGACTTCAGTCCGTTCTCTGTGACCATGAACTCGGATGGAACCTATCATATAGAAAATTACATGCCATTCGTCGTTCGTCGCGATGGGCAGTGGAAGACTGACGATGCCCAATATCCATTCCGCCTGACTTTCCTTGAAACGTCTGACAACAAGGAAACGACAGTTGACATTATGTCACCCATACAGCAGGGCTTGCGTATGCTGACCATTCAGCTGTCGCCAGGATGCTCAAGCAATACTTATACTTACACTTTGCAACGTAAACAGTAACTCATGACAAACTTGAAAAACATTTTAAAGAAGGGAAGCCTGAAAATTTCTGTTGGGGTTGTAGCATGCGTCGTGTCTTTTGCTGTGGCTGCATGTGTTTACATTGACAGTTATAATCTCTTTCAGGTTAGGGAAGGCAAGGAAGTGCTTTATGCCTATGCCGGAGAGGACGTGCTTTTTACGCTCAATGGCCATATTGAGTGTCACGAAAACCATTCGAGTGTTAACTTTGCTGTCGCCATTCTCGTTCCCAAGGATTGGGATGTTGCCAATACCGCGGTTGTTACTTACAAGAATGATCTTGCAGATGATAGGGATAAGGAATATTCAATGTCTTTGATCCCTGCGTCACAATTGCCAAAGAACGGCGGTGGACGTACTTGGGTTGAATGCCTAACCCAAGAGTATGGCGTGGGCAATAATGTGCTTGACGATATGGAATGGGTTGTGTTCCAGACTGACCAAAAGTGGGATATTGCCAACAACCAAGATCCAAAATACACCATCCTCTTTCATTTGAAGGCCGGCAAGAAAAACCTTAAATTCCATCCTGGTTTCTTCGTGAACCATACCGATGATGGCTTCTCTGACTCTGATGATCACAAGAAGGTGCGTTTTGCTGACGAATGTTTTGAAGTCGTTGGTGGAGTGGGCGCAGTCATGGACTTCTGTAATAACCACTACAACAAGGTCAACCCTATGATGGCACTTCAGGACGATTATGTGACCTTTACTTTTAATGGTGATGTTGCCAACAATGAGTTGAATGCTTTCGGTGGCGCTTACTTTGTTGGCGAGGCCGTAACGGTGGATGGCAAGGTTTACAAGGCTGCACCGGCGGTTATGACCCGTGAGAACAGCGTCAGTAATGTTTACAATATCACACTCTGGCCAACAGGTTTCTTCAATGTCCCGGAAGGTGAGGTAATACAGTATATCAATTATTACTTTGCCAGCAAGGATGGAACGGTCACCATAACGCAGTCTGATGATGATTTTGAGCAGTTGGGTACTCCAATGCCGGCAGAGAAACAACCTTTCACGTTCAATTTGACGTGTGACTAATACCCTCAGACATAATAATAAAGAAGATGAAACATAACAATTCAAAATATAGGGGCTATAAGTCAAGCTTCTTCTCCTTGATGATGATTGCCGGGACAACATCGGCTTTCGGTCAACAGCCACTTACGCCCCAGGACACCATCACGGGACCTTATGGCAACAAGACCAGTCAAAAGGAAATGCTGGGCAGTGCCCAGACTGTTAAAGGTGCGGTTCTTGAGAAATATCTCTCTACTGATATTCTGACAGGACTTCAAGGTCGTCTTGCTGGCTTCAACGTCTTCCAGTATCGTGGAGCCTTTTCGCCTCGGACCGCAGCCAACTTCAGTTCAAGTGCTTACGATGGCAATGTCCTTGCCCATGCCGGTCAAGGAGTTTATGGCGATAACACAATGTTTTCTCTTTCCGCACGCGGCAACAATCCTGTTGTCATTGTCGATGGCGTAGAACGGGATCTGTTTTCTATTGACCCGGAGATGGTTGAGAGCGTGACCTTGGAGCGTGACGCGCTTTCGTCAATGTTCCTCGGCATGAAGAGCTCAAGGGGAGCGTTGATCATTACCACAAAGAATCCAACGCAAGGGCTGCATGTGTCGCTTACGGGCAAGTTGGGAATTAATGGAACGGCAAAGAAAATGCGTCCGCTTTCTGCTTATCAATATGCGTACTTGCTCAATGAGGCGTTGCAGAACGATGGAAAGTCGCCACTATATTCAGGTGATGATTTTGCGGCTTACCGCAATCATACGAACTCATACACACATCCGGATGTTGACTGGTATGATGAGATCTTGAAGGACAATTCTGTTTCCCAGAGCTACAACCTTAACGTCTCTGGGGGGGGTAAAACCGCACAGTTCTTTGTTTTCTTTGGGCATGACAACTGGGGTGGATTATTTAAGAGGAACAGCAGGGATTACGGTTATAACACAAATCTCAAATATAACCGTTACATGCTTTCGTCGAAGGTCAACATCAACATAACCGACGATTTCAAGGCTTCGATGTCTGTTATTGGACGTGTCACGGAAGGCAACCAGCCTGGTGGCGACGGCTCAGGCTATGGCAGCATCCTTAATGGCATTTACAATCTTCCGAGCAACGCATATCCCATCAAGAATCCCAATGGTTCTTGGGGTGGAACTGTCGGACTCACAAACAACCTCATGTCCATGGCCCAAGAATCGGGCTATCTTGCCGACAATGCGCGAGACATTATGGCAACGGGTCATCTCGACTATGACTTCAATAAGCTTGTGAGGGGATTGTCGGTGCATTTCCTTGGAAGTATTACCGCACAGAGCCGAACTCTCATTGAGCGCACTAAGCGTAACCCTGTTTACAGTTACATCCAGAATGACGGCAAGGACATATACATGCAGTACGGCTCACCCTCGCCGCAGAATAATAATTTCCGCTCGGTAGCCACTTACCAAAATCTCTATGGGCAACTTGACGTGGATTATGAGCGGACTTTTGGGCTGCACTATCTCAAGGCTTCGCTTGCGGCTGATACCAGGCATGAGATTAATGACTTCGACCTTCCGATGCTTCCTTCGAATATCATGACTCGGTTGGAGTATAATTACAACAAGAAATACTTTGCTCAGGCAGCCTTGACACAGAGCTATTATAACCGATACGCTCCTGGCCACCGATGGGGAACATTCTGGGCTGCGGGCTTGGGATGGGAAATTGCCAACGAGGACTTCATGAAAGACCTGACGTGGCTAAACCAGCTAAAGCTGCGTGCGACATACGGACTCACGGGTAGCGGAATTTCCAACAGTGGTTATTATTCTTACCGCCAGACTTTCCAAAACATTGGCTCGGAGTGGTATCTTTTCGGAGACACGCAGACCAAGAACAGCCTTACCCACGAGAACTCTCCGTTGGCAAATCCTTTCATAACTTGGGAGAAGGCTCATAAGCTGAATGTTGGTCTTGATGTTTCTGTTCTGAATCAGCGTTTGTCAGCCACCGTCGATTTCTACAATGATAATTATTACGATATGTTGCAGACTCGCGGAAAGAGCATTGAGCTTATTGGACAGTCTTATCCTAATGAGAATATTGGCAAGCAGCGTCGTACAGGATTTGAGGTCTCGCTCGGATGGAAGGACCGCATATCTTCATTCTCTTATTATGTCTCCGCCGATTGGAGCATTGAGAAGACGAAGATGGTATTCATGGACGAGCAAACGCAGCCTTACGATTACCTCTACCGCACGGGTCAACCACTCGGCGCAGCCTTCGGACTTGTGGCTGACGGTTTCCTTACGCAGCAGGACATTGACAACAATTATCCCATAATGGCAGGTTACACTGTGCAGCCTGGCGATGTCAAGTACAAAGACCTCAACGGCGATGGAATCATCGACGAATATGACCGAACCGTCATTGGTGGTGACAAGCCGCTCCAGAGCTTTGGAATCGACCTCGGATTACAGTGGAAAGGCATTGAGTTTACAATGTTCTGGCAAGGCGTTTACGACCGCGACCTCTATGTTGGAAACCGTACTCTCGTAGAGGGATTCCAAAGCTATGGCCAGGCTTATGGTCAGGCATACGAGAACATTCTCAATCGATGGACTCCAGAGACGGCATCCACTGCCACTTATCCACGTCTTTCTGCCGGGGGCAACAATTATAACTATGGCAACAATTACAACTCTTCACTTTGGATGCACAATGGCAACTTTATACGCCTGAAAAACATTTATTTGGCTTACACTTTCCCCAAGTCGTTCTGCAAGAGCAAGCTGGGTGGTGTGACACCGAAGATTTTTGTTGCTGCACAGAACCTGCTCACTTTCTCGGCTTGCGATCTTGTGGATCCCGAGGTGGAGTTTACAAGCTATCCTTTGCAGAGAACTGTATTTACTGGCATCAATCTCACATTCTAATTTTTCCAAAGCCATCATGAAAAACAAAAATATAAGGCATCTCTTCCTATCTGCCATTGCCGCTCTTGCTGCTCTCGCAGTACCGACGGCATGCAATGACGGTTATGAGCAATTGCCTGCAGATCAGTTTACTAACGATTACCTTTTCTCAACCACCGACTCGCTCGGTGAGCAGGCCACCCATTTCCTCGCTTCTCTTTATGCTACCATTCCAAATGGTTACAACTCTGTAGGCGGTGACATGCTTGACGCGGCTTCAGATGATGCCGTATCGGTTGACATGGACAATAATCCGGATGTCTTAAAGTTGGCAACAGGTCGTTACACTGCCAACAACCGCGTGACGAGCGATATGATGTGGGGCAGTTGCTACAATTCCATTCGCATTGCAAACATCTTGATTAATGGCATTGACAGGGTACCGTTCAAGAACACCTATGTTAACGCACTTGGTGAAACACGTCCTCTCGGAGTGTCAATGAAGGCTGAGGCAAGGTTCATACGCGCTTACTTCTATTTCCTTCTGCTTGAAAGATATGGAGGCATTCCCATTGTCGGCGACCGTGTTTACAGCCTTCAGGATGACATACAGCTGCCAAGAAGGTCTTTTGCGGATTGCGTAGAATACATTACTTCTGAGCTTGATGACATTAAGGACTCTTTGAGGGTTGTAACACCTCTTGGCCTTGGCCAGTATGCCCATGCCGCTACCAAGCAAGCTTGCATGGCACTTAAGGCGCGTGTGCTGCTTTATGCCGCAAGCCCACTGTTCAATGGACAGACATTGGAGAACGGGAATGAGCTTGTAGGTTATGTTGATTATGATCACAGCCGTTGGGAGAAGGCCGCAAAGGCTGCCAAGGAGTTTATCGATGAGTTTGGTCAAAACGGCAACTTGTCAGCCGACCTGCCTGCCGATGCAAGAAACGTGTTCCTCAATTATTATGGCGCTGCCAATCGTGAACTGATTTTCTTCAAGGCTAATGATGACGGAACTACGACGGAACGCAACAATGGACCTCTTGGTTTTACGGGAAACAACCTTGGTTATGGACGTACAAATCCGACCCAAAACCTTGTGGACGCTTTCCTCATGAAGGATGGCAAACCACGTGGGCAAAGCACAAAATACACTTACAATGACCAAAATCCTTATGCCAACCGTGACCCAAGGCTTGACTACAACATCCTGTACAATGGCGCGAAATGGCTTGGAACCAATTTGGAGACTTTTGTTGGAGGAAAAAACAATCCGGGAAAAGGAAATAACAGCACGCACACTTCTTATTATATGTGCAAGTTCATGGGCAACTTCTCCAATTCAACAGACTACAGTGAGCATCACCGGCTTTGGGTCATCCTTAGGTATGCCGAGGTCTTGCTAAATTTCTGTGAGGCAGAGAATGAGGTCTTGGATGAGCCTTCACAGGAAATTTACGACATACTTATCGCTTTGCATAAGCGTGGTGGAATAGAGTCTGGTGGCAGAAATGGCACCTACGGCGTAACGACCATGACGAAGGAGCAGATGCGTGAGTACATACGTAATGAGAGGCGTATTGAGCTTGCTTTCGAAGGGCACAGATATTTTGATATAAGGCGTTGGCGCATTGCCGAGCAAGTGTTCTCGCAGCCTTTGCAAGGTATGCAGATCATAAAGGGAACTTCGTCATTGTCCTACAATAGGGTTGACGTGCTCAAAGTGGATTTCGATTCCAAGCGGTATTTATACCCAATCCCATACTCAGAAGTTAATAAGAATCCAAACATCTTACAGAATCCTAACTGGTAATAGACATGAAAAAAATCATCATATTCCTTCTGCTCTTAGTCAGTTGTTCCGCTGTGGCTCTTGCGCAAGCCATAAACTTGCAGGGACATGTTGCCGATGCTAAGGACAACACTGAGATGATAGGGGTGACAGTGCGTGTGCAAGGCTCCACTACACGAGCCACAATAACCGATATTGACGGAAATTTCACAATTAAAGTCAATAAAGGGGAAACCCTCTTGTTCAGTTACATTGGTTATCGTGACAATGCAATACAAGTGAAAACATCCCAACCTGTCAGCGTGACGATGGAGGCTGACAATGGCAGTCTCGACGAGGTTGTCGTGGTGGGTTATGGTCAGGCCAAGCGTTTGACCCTTACGGGCGCCGTGAGTGCAATCAACGGAAAGGAGTTGCAGAAAGTGCCTGTGTCAAGTGTTCAAAACTCTCTTGCCGGAAAGCTTCCGGGCTTTTTCTCACAGCAGCGGTCTGGGCAGCCGGGACGTGATGCTTCCGACTTCTTCATCCGTGGTGTAAGCTCTCTTAATAGCGATGGCAATAAGCCACTTATTATCGTTGATGACGTAGAGTACACTTACGAGCAACTATCGCAGATCAATGTCAACGAGATTGAAAGTATTTCCATACTGAAAGATGCTTCCACAACGGCAATCTATGGTATCAAGGGTGCCAACGGAGTTCTTGTCGTAAAGACAAGGCGTGGTGAAGAAGGCAAGCCCAAGATAAATGTCCGCATGGAGAGTGGTATCCAAATGCCTGTCAGGACTCCTAACTTCCTTGGGAGTTACGAGACGGCACAACTTGTAAATGAGGCTCGTGCCAACGATGGGCTGCAACCGTTGTTCACGCCCCAGGACATAGAGCACTTCCGTACACAAGATGATCCATACGGTCATCCTGATGTGTCATGGTACGATGAGATTTTCCGCAAGATGGCATCACAGCAGAATTTCAATGTTGACATATCCGGTGGCTCGCAGCGCTTGAAATATTTCGTGTCTGTGGGATATTTTTCACAGAACGGACTTGTCAAGGATTTCGATTCTGGCGATGACCTCAATAGCAACTATCGTTATCGCAGGTTCAACTATCGTTCCAATCTTGACTTTCAGGTGACAAACAACCTTTCAATGAGGCTTGATGTCACGTCAAGGTTCATGAATATCAATGAGCCACGCAGTTTGAATGCTTTGGGGCAAATCTATAATTTCAATGAAATGCACCCTTATTCGGCTCCCGTTATCAACCCTAACGGAACGTATTCATACCTTCATGACACAAACAACAATCCTACGCTCAACGCAAGGCTTGCGAATGAGGGTTATCGCCGCACGCGTCGCAATGACAATAATATCCTTTATAGTCTCAACTGGAACATGGATTTCATTACCAAAGGATTGTCTTCGAGTGCTCGCATAGCCTATTCCACTATTGACGAGACTTACCGTTCTGCCGGTCGAAGCACTTATCCTACATATTGGTATAATGCTCAGGCTGATAATTACACTATCAATCCAAACCAGCAGTATACTTATGGCATCCCACTTATAAATGGTTGGACCGGTCCCACATGGAAGGATTTTAATCTTATGGCATTTCTCAATTATGCCCGTGTATTCAAAGAGAAACACGATGTTGGGGCGATGCTTCTCTACAATCGTGAAAGCAAGACTCAGGAAAACTCTGGTGAAAAAGTGCCATCAAAGTTTACTGGACTCACGGCAAAACTTAGCTACAAGTATGATGGCAGGTATCTTGTGGATCTAAATATGGCTTATAATGGTTCTGACAGGTTCAAGGGCAATCAAAAGTACGGTTTTTTCCCTGCGCTCGGACTTGGATGGGTAGTGTCTGAAGAAGAGTGGTTCAGAAATATCTTTGGCAATTCTGTTGACCTTCTCAAGATTCGTGGAAGCTATGGTTTGGTAGGTTCTGATGTTGCGAGTGGTGGCAGGTATCTTTACAATCAGATTTACGAAAAAGGTGACGATTATAATTTTGGAGAAGGCTCTGGGTCAAGCGCACAACCTGGTTATAAGGAAGGATCCTTGGGCAATGACAATGTGACTTGGGAAAAGGCAAAGAAGCTTGACTTCGGTATTGACTTGAACCTTTGGAACAGTTTCTCGCTTACATTCGACTGGTTTTATGACCGTCGTTACGACCAGCTTGTCACAAGAGGAGACGTGCCTCTTATCCTTGGCATTGGTGTTTCACCGTATAATGTTGGTAAGACGCGCAATACCGGTTTTGATGGTCAGATAGGATACCGTAATCAGTTTGGAGATTTCTCTTTCAATACGAATTTTGTATTCTCTTATGCCAAGAACAAAATCTTGTATATGGCGGAAGGCTATCATCCTTATCCATGGCTTGCCCAGACAGGGCGGCCTATCGGACAGCCTTTTGGTCTTACATGGATAGGTTATTATACTCCGGATGATATAGCACTTATAAAGGAAGGTGCGCCAAATGCGCCGGCTGTGCCAAACGCTGACCAGCCCGTGCAGGCAGGTGACCTTAAGTACAAGGATCTTAACGAGGACGGTGTTATCGATTATAATGACGCAGGTGCTATTGGAATGCCAAATCTGCCAAACACAACACTTGGATGGACTATTGGCGGCTCATGGAAAGGCTTGACACTGAGTGTGCTATTCCAGGGTTCGTTCAACTATAGTTTCAGTGTCGTGGGCACCGGTATAGAACCTTTCAAGAGCCAGTTCCAGCCTCTGCATCTTAAGAGATGGACTTTGGAACGTTATGAGAACGGTGAAGATATAGAGTTCCCGAGACTCACTACGACCCCATCAACAATCAACAGTGCTGCTGCTTACATGAGCGACTTCTGGCTTGTGGACGCATGGTATATTCGTCTGAAGACCATCAACTTGAGTTATGAGCTTCCTAAGAAGTGCTTGCCTAAGTTTATAAGCAATGCCTCTTTCTATGTGAACGCTTACAACTTGTTCACTTGGACAAGCTATGACAAATATCAGCAAGACCCGGAAATATCAACCAATTCTGCAGGTGATGCTTATATGAATCAGCGAGTCGTAAACTTTGGTGTTCAGCTCTCTTTCTAAATTTAAAAGACAGAAAGTTTTTTATGACAATTCTTAGGATTTTAGCAATGTCCTTTTGCCTGTGCCTGGTGAGTGTTACCGGGCACTCGCAAACTTCCAACAACCTTGCTCAGCGGGTGAATGTTTTTACCGGAACCAAGGGATTGGGACTTACCTCGGGTTACCTTTTTCCAGGTGCCACTTATCCACATGGCATGGTTCAGTTTACCCCCAGTTATTTCTATAAAAGTTCTGGCTTTGGCATCAACCAAACCAGTGGAGGAGGTTGTGAGCACATGTGTAATTTCCCCATGTTGCCGTTTTCTGGCAAATTGTTAGTCTCGCCAGACAGCATCCGTGATGCACGTTTTAAGGTCACTGACGAACAAGGACATGCTGGTTATTATAGGGCACTTGTCCAAGGCAATGCCACGGCGGAACTGACAGTCACTGAACGCACGGGGATGGCTCGGCTGTCGTTCAGTCAGGATAATCATGGCACGGTCATCATTGGTACAGGTGTCGCATCCACGCCTATAAAAGTCTCCGCTGCAGTTATCACAAGCCCACACTCGTGTGAGGGCTATGCCGAGGGAGGAAACTTTTGTGGGATTTCCACACCGTATAAAGTTTATTTTGCCGCGGAATTTGATGCGGATGCTACGGAGTTTGGTACTTGGAAGGATAAGGTTATCAACAGGGGAGAGACTTTTGCGGAAGGAGAACATTCTGGACTTTATTTCTCCTTTCCTACGCAGCAGAAGAAAACCGTATTATATAAAATAGGAGTGTCATACGTCTCTGTTGAGAATGCCAGGCAAAATCTTAAGTTGGAAAACCCAGATTGGAATTTCGACGCGGTGGTCTCCAATGCCGAGAATCTGTGGAATAGCTATTTAAGCCTTATAGATGTAAAAGGTGGTGACGCTGACAGGATAAACCAGTTTTACACTCATCTCTATCGGTCGTTTATACATCCCAGCATTTGTAGTGATGTGAATGGTCAGTATATGGGTGCGGATTTTAAGGTGCATCAGACACGCCGTAAACAATATACTCAATTTAGCAATTGGGATACGTACCGTACACAGATTCAGCTTCTTTCAATTCTTGAACCTGATGTGGCAAGCGATATCGTGATTTCTCACATGGATTTTGCTCATCAGGCAGGTGGTACCTTCCCACGTTGGGCGATGGCAAACATTGAGACTGGCATTATGCAGGGTGACCCATCTCCAATTCTTGTCAGTAACGCATGGGCTTTTGGTGCTCGCAATTATGATCCTAAGCCATTGCTTGAGATTATGCGTAAAGGAGCTGAGACTCCGGGGGCGACGTGCCAGTCTGTTGAGGTACGTCCGGGATTGAGGCAATATCTTGACAAGCATTATTGGAATGCCTCGGAAATGTTGGAGTACACGTCTTCTGATTTTGCCATAGGGCAATTTGCCCTTCGTGCCGTTGGCGACGAGTTCCTGTCATGGGCATATTTTGACAGGGCACGTTGGTGGCGAAACCTTTATAACAAGGATAACGGTTGGTTGCAGTCTCGCAATGCGGATGGCTCCTGGAAACCGTTGAGTGAGGACTTCCGTGAGGCAACATACAAAGATTATTATTGGATGGTGCCATACGATTTCGCAAGTCTCATAAAGTTATGTGGCGGATCGGCAAAAGCTGAGTTGCGACTTGACGAATACTTCCAAAGGTTGGATGCGGGTTATAATGACACTTGGTTTGCCTCGGGTAATGAACCATGTTTCGCCACTCCGTGGGTTTACAATTGGACAGGCTCGCCGTGGAAGACTCAGCGGTTGCTTCGCCGTGTGCTCGACGAAGCATACAGCAGCCGTATCGATGGGCTGCCGGGGAATGATGACCTTGGTACCATGGGAGCGTGGTATGTTTGGGCATGCCTTGGACTTTATCCTACAATTCCAGGAATTGGAGGCTTTACGCTAAGTACGCCAATGTTCCAGCAGGCTGTCGTGCATTTGCCGAATGGTAATATAACCATTACTGGTGGATCTGAGAAGACTCCATACATATCTTCTCTTAAGTTGGACGGCAAAGCGTGGAATACGGCGTGGATTGACTGGAACAATCTCTCAAAAGGGGCAAAGCTTGAATACCGCACAGTCTCATCGCCTGACAAGAAATGGGGTGCTGAGGTTCCACCACCATCTTTCGAATAACAATCAATAAGGAAATGAACAAAAAGATAACATTATTTTTCTCGCTTTTATTTTTGGGTATAGTCGCAATGGAGGCTCAACAGCCAAACAAGTCCAAAAAATGGGCTTGGCTCGGATTTGAGCGTCCAAAGTCTGCCGGTCTTGTAATTACGCCAAATAAGCAGAGCGTTTTCTACTGTCCTATGCATAAACAGCCAGTTGGGTGGGAGGAAAGTGACACTTTCAACCCTGCGGCAACCATTCTCAATGGTGAGGTTGTGCTGCTTTATCGTGCCGAGGACAACTCGGCTACGGGCATTGGGCAACGTACCTCAAGAATAGGATATGCGTCTTCTTCCGACGGTCTGCACTTCCGTCGCCATGGTGCGCCAGTTCTTTATCCAGATCCTTCCGACGGTCAGGCAGAATTAGAATGTCCCGGTGGCTGTGAGGATCCACGAGTTGCGATGACCGATGATGGCACTTACGTCATGTTTTACACTCAGTGGAATCGTAAGCAGGCAAGGCTTGCTGTCGCAACATCACGAGATCTTGTAAACTGGACTAAGCATGGTCCCGCTTTTGCCAAAGCTTATAACGGACGCTTCAAGGACGACTTCTCCAAGTCGGCATCAATAGTTACGAAAATGGACAAGGGACGCCAGGTCATTGCCAAGATAAATGGTAAATACTGGATGTATTGGGGTGAGAGTTTCGTAAATGTGGCAACGTCAGAAGACCTTGTCAACTGGACTCCTATGCTCAATGCGGATGGTAGCTTGTATATGCCAATTGTTCCGAGAAAAGGCTATTTTGACAGTCAACTTACCGAGTGCGGTCCACCGGCAATAGTTACCAAGGATGGCATCCTGCTTGTTTACAATGGAAAGAATCAAGAAGGTGCAGACGGTGATAGCCGATATACGGCCAATGCTTATTGTGCCGGGCAGGCTCTCTTTGATGCCAAAAATCCAGCACGTTTCATAGATCGCCTTGACGAGCCGTTCTTTGTTCCAGAGACGGATTATGAGCGGAGTGGACAGTATCCGGCTGGAACTGTTTTCGTGGAAGGACTTGTGCCTTTCAACGGTGCGTGGTATTTGTATTATGGTTGTGCAGACTCCAAAGTCAGTGTTGCTGTAAGAAAATAACCTGTTTTCCCATTTTAATAGAGCCAAAAAGGTGTGTTTTGCCTTCTTTGGCTCTATTTTTGTTTTTTCTCGTTGTTTTTTTATAGTTTGGGCAATATAATATCCTTAATTTTGCATTGAACTTAACGACTGAGAATAAAAACGTGTATGGAAAATATAGACAGCTGTTATCAAGCTTTCTTTGATAAACTCGTTGCCTACGCTTCTAATAGGATTCCGCGCCAAGAGGCAGAGGACATTGTTCAGGATGTTCTTGTTTCTGTTTGGAAGAAATGGGATGCCCTGACATTTGTCAACGACATTTACGCCTATTGCCTGTCTTCAGTCAGGCATAAATGTCGAGATTACGTGCGCCATCAGGTTTATGTGCGCGAGTATTGCAAGTCAGCTTCGCGCATTGGGATGGATTATTTCTTGGCACCGTCTGCTTCGCATCTTGTCGAGTTTGTTGAATTGAAGCAACGATATGACAAGGCTGTTGAGAAGCTGCCCTGTCGCTGCAAGGCCATATTTCTCAAAAGCAGGGACGAGGGCATGAGCTACAAGCAGATTTCCGCGGAGATGACAATTTCCATAAACACGGTTGAGGCGCAAATGTCCGTTGCTTTAAGAAAGTTGCGCCAGCAACTCAAGGTGTCCTGATCTTTTTTTCAAATAAAAGTTTATGCTATATTCAATGAATAGATTGTTTCTGTTATTTTTCTCCCTTTTGCTTTCCACGGCTTTGCATGCCGCAAGGATTGATACCGTAAATGTTTATAGTAAGGCAATGAACAAGCAGGTATCTACTGTTGTTATTGTTCCAACAGAGGGGAGTCCCAAAAAGTATCCAGTGGTTTTCTTGCTGCATGGTGCTTATGCCAATCAGTTTTCCTGGCTTGGCATTAAGCCGGAGCTGCCGGCTATCGCAGACCGGGAAGGCTTGGTCTTCGTCATGCCTTATGCGTTGAATACATGGTATTTTGACAGCCCGCTAAATGCTGATGTCAAATATGAGACTTTCATCTCCAAGGAACTCGTCCAATATGTTGACAGTTGTTATCCTGTATTAAAAGGGCGCGAACACCATGCCATTACAGGCTATAGCATGGGTGGTCACGGTGCGCTTTTCTGTGCTTTGCGCCACAAGGATGTCTTCGGTGCGGTTGGAAGCATGAGCGGA
>CAYLUI010000006.1:48037-94426 GCA_964386825.1 uncultured Prevotella sp.
AGGCCTTTCCCACAAAATTGGAACATAAAAGACCAAATTGGCGAGATGGCTGCCAATAAAGAACGATGGGACAGCCTTGTCGTTGTTGGTCAGATAAATAGGATCGAAAACGGTGAGCTTGCCATAATATTTGATTGTGGGGAGCAGGATTTTTTCCTTGAGGTTAATAAGGATTTGCATAAAAGATTGCTCGGGAGAGGTATTGGGCATGACTTCATAATCCGTCCAGGTGGGCATACGAGCCAGTATTGGGGCAACTCGTTTGATTACCATTTGCTGTTTTTTCAAAAATTCTTCAATCGCAAAAAATAGGATAATATAAATAAAACATTTATGCTAAGAAAATTGTGTGGATTCATGGCGGCCTTTGCAATGCTTCCGATGCCATTCTGGGCGCAAGGGCAGTCTCTTGAAGAGACTTACGACTTGGAGCTGATAGAGGGTGGCACTGCTATTGCTGATGTCAAGGCTTACAAAGACCAGAAGTACAATAAGCTTTTCACCCGTACGCGTGGGTGGAATGGAGGTGATGGTGTCCAGACTATAGAACTGCCAAACGGTGATGTCTTCTGGACTTTCAATGATAGTTTTTACGGAACCGTAGTTGCCGACAGAAACCGCACGGGCAGCAATACTTTCCCGAGAAACAGTATTATGGTGCAAAAAAGTCATGACGGAGTTTTGGGTGAGGAGGACAGTGACCTTGTGTGGCTTGCCGACTACGTGAATGTCAAGGACCCTGACAACACAAAATATTTTTGCGCACGCACGCACCTCCGCCATCCTAAGGCTTCACTCTTGCCTGCTGACATAAGGTTGGGGCAGATTGACCAGGATTATTTCTACTGGGCTGGCGACATGACGGTACAGAATGGGAAACTTCAGGTTATTTGGAATGCTGTTGACAAGAATATGGCTGGATGTGGTACTGCCGTGGCTACGTACAGTCTTGAGGGTACTGAACCCGGCGGCTATTATTTGCCTGACATACCTGACTATAAGCCACAGAAAGGTAACTACCTTTATATGGAGGATGTGCAGCACAACTTGCAGACCAACCCCATGTCGTTCGGAAACACCTTGATAGAAGGAGAAGACGGGCACATTTATCTTTACCACAGCGTAAACAATTATACCACCGTAGTGGCTCGTACCACGGAGATGGATCTTAAAAGTCCGTTGCAGTATTACGTGAAGACCAGTGGCAACAACTGGGAGTGGCGTGACTCTTTGCCTTCGATGGATGAGCTTAAGGCTTCGTGCATTGTCTATGGTAATGGCAATCTGTGCAACATGCCGTGGGTGTTCAAGTATGGCGATTGGTATTACATGACGGCTCAGGGACCTTACTTCGCTCGGGAAATGTATATTTGGCGAAGCAAAAACCCGTATGGGCCATTTGCCAATAAGAAACTCTTGTTCACGCTGCCTGATCATATTGACAAATTGGGATCGCAGCAGTATCGCTGGCTTTACATGATAAATTTGCATACGGCTTTGTCGCGTGAAGGCGAGCTTGTATTTACGTCCAATACGGATGCGCCGGAATTTTCCGATAATTTCAACGCTCCAGGAAGTGCCGACTATTACAGGCCTTTCTTCTATAGGGTATATAATTGGCAGGCTCTTTATGGGCTTCCCACAGGGATAGGCGATGTAAAGACGGCGGATCCAGACGATGATGCCTATTACACTTTGCAGGGTGTCAGGGTCATGCGTCCAAGCAAGGGCGTTTATGTTCATAAAGGCAAGAAAGTTGTTTTCAGATAAACTTTATGGATTGAATAATTGGTTTAATAATAACAAAACAATAAATTTAGAATAATGAGGAAAAAACTCTTGTTTATATTGGTTGCTTTCTTTTCCTTCTGCAACGACGCTCTTGCGGCAGTCAATCCCAAATTGCCGGCTTTGCCTGTTGGCTTGGATACGGGAAAAGAGTATCGTGTTTCAGAGTTTGGTGCCAAGGGTGATGGCGTGACAGATGACACACGTGCCATACAGCGTGCCATTGACGCTTGTGGCAAGGGAGGCGTGGTGCTGCTTGGCAAGGGAACTTACCTTGCTCATACAATCGTCTTGCACTCTGACATGACACTCAAGTTGTGTGAGGGAGCGGTCTTGAAAGGCACTGCCAAGCAGGCCGACTATCAGCCACAAAGGATTGACAGCAAGAATACCAACTGGGGACCTTACGATGGTGACCATGCGCGTGCTTTCATTTTTGCTTATCGGGCAAATAACATATCCATTACGGGACCTGGCACCATTGACGGCACGGGACGTGCGAAGGTGTGGGAAGGAAAGGATGAGCTTGGTCGTCCCATACCCATTTATCTTGTGCAGTGCCGCCGTGTCCTTCTCGATGGGTTCACGGTTAAGGATGGTGCGATGTGGAATATCGTGCCTTTTGAGAGCGACGACGTTACTGTTCGCAATGTTTCAGTGGATGCCAACATCGTGCCTAACAGGGATGGCATTGATATTGTTGACTGCCACCGTGTCCTTGTGGAAAACTGTTCTTTTTATACCGATGACGACTGTATCTGCCCCAAGAGTGGACATGAGAGGGGAGTTAAGGATGTTACGGTCCGCAATTGCACCATAAAGAAGTGTGGCAGGGCCAACGGACTTAAGTTTGGAACCAAAAGCTATGGTGGCTTCCAGCGCATGTTGTTTGAGAACATCACGCTTAACGACGTGCATCATGCCGGCATTGCTGTCGAATCTGTGGATGGTGGAAAGATAAAGGACATAGAGTTTCGTAATATAACCATGAACAAGGTGGGCACGCCTTTGTTTGTTATCTTGGGCTTGAGAAGCGACAAGTCATGGGGTGTGAAGAGCAAGCCGGGGAGCATATCCAACATTACTTTTGACAATATCAAAGCCAAGGATTGCCAGCAGGACTTCGGTTGCATAGTTTCAGGTGTTCCACAGGCAAAGCTTCAAAATCTCACGTTCCGAAACTTGGACATTACTTTCCGGGGCGGTGTTGAGGCCGTGCCAGACATGCCAGGAGAATATAATGGCCGTTATCCTGAATGTGACATGTGGATGCAGACTCCGGCGGCAGGCTTCCTTTTCAGGCATGCAAGAGGGGTGGTGATGGAGAACTGTAAACTGCAAGTCGCTCCCGGTGATGTCAGAAGCTTGGTGGTGAATGATGATGCCCAGGTAAAGCGTTCTGCCTTCAATCCTGTCTTTGGAGGTTGGTATGCTGATCCGGAAGCCATTGTCTATGGCGATAAGTTTTGGATTTACCCCACTACGTCAACGGCACGTCCCAATCAGACTTATTTTGACTGTTTCTCTTCCCCAGACCTTGTCAACTGGACTCGTCATCCAAGGATAATTTCCACTGATGAGGTAAAGTGGGCCAAGAAAGAAATGTGGGCTCCAGCTGCGATAAGCGCCAATGGGAAATATTATTTCTTTTTCGGAGCAAACGATGTGCATGAGGGTGAGATTGGTGGCATAGGCGTGGCAATTGCCGACAAGCCCGAGGGACCTTATCGTGACGCGCTGGGCAAGCCGCTTATTGGCAACATCGTAAATGGTGCGCAGCCCATTGACCAGATGGTTTTCCGTGATGATGACGGATCCTATTATATGTACTATGGTGGCTGGGGACATTGCAATGTCGTCAGGATGTCTGATGACTTGCTTAGCCTGGTGCCGTTTGAGGATGGCACGACGTATAAGGAAATAACGCCTTCCAAGGATTATGTTGAAGGCCCATATATGTTTAAGCGTAAAGGGAAGTATTATTTTATGTGGTCGGAAGGCGGATGGGGCTTTTCCAATTATTGTGTTGCCTATGCCACAAGCGATTCCCCGACAGGACCTTTCGTGAACAAGGGAAAGATACTTCAGCAGGATCTTGACGTTGCTACAGGGACCGGACACAATTCGGTCGTTCGCGGGCATGGAGACGACGAGTGGTATATTGTCTATCACAGGCGCCCTCTTGGAGAAACCAAGGACTCGCATCGTGTGGTTTGCATAGACAAACTTCTCTTTGACAACGATGGAAATATCATTCCTGTCAAACCTACCTTTGAGGGTGTTAACCCCACGAAGACAAAGCTTGGTAAAAAGCACTAAAATATGACTGCGTTTTCCGCAAAGATAATGTCGGGGAATGTATCGTAACAAAATCGAAGCTCTTTTCTGTATTATTCGAAAAGAGTTTCGACACATGGCAAGTGATGATTTGCCATAAACGAAATACCAAGGAGGTGTTGTGCCACTCTCATGGGCACGAATGGCCAATATGGGTCACCTCCTTGGTTTTCTCTTTCCAAGACTATGTTCTCGCCAATAGTTTTTGGGACAGTGCCATCCGTGTATGGCTTTTACGGCTTCGTTTACTTATTATGGCAGTGGCTTTCACAAAAAGTGGGAGTTAGCGTTGTTTTTCAAAATAAAACCGTAAATTTGCAGCAATAACACTTTAAAAAAAGCAGAAAGCATGATTTTGTCCACGACACCAACAATCGAAGGCCATCCTGTCAGGGAGTACAAAGGGGTGGTGACTGGTGAGACCATTATTGGAGCCAACTTTGTTAAGGACTTCTTCGCGAGCATCCGCGATGTTATAGGCGGACGCTCCGGAAGCTATGAGAAGGTTCTCTCTGAGGCAAGGGACACCTCAATGCGGGAAATGCAAGACCGTGCAAGCCGTCTTGGCGCAAACGCCATAGTAGGCATTGACATCGACTATGAGACCATTGGGCAAGGCAACTCCATGCTGATGGTCGCCGTGAGCGGCACGGCAGTGGTCATTTGATATACGCGCGCCACACCCATGCGCCAGCAAACGTGTTGTGGACGAGCGGCGTAAGCCCAGGCGTTCACAGCACACTCTCGTTGTTGCCCAGCGTCACCACATCGCAATCGGCGAACTTGTTGCCGTCTATGGTGAGGCGGACGAGGGTGCGCTCCTTGTGCCACCCCATCATGCCTGCGGCTCCAGGGTTTATGTGCAGCATGTCGAGTGCGTGGTCGTGTTTTATCTTCAGTATGTGCGAGTGCCCGGCGATGAACAGCTGTGGTGGGTTTGTGCGCAGGTATCCGGCTACCGAACGGTCGTAAAATCCGGGATGCCCTCCTATGTGCTTAATCAACACGTCCACGTCCTCACATCTGAAACGGAGCACCTCGCGGTAGCGCATCCTCAGCTCGTATCCGTCGCAATTGCCATAAACGGCACGGAACACGGGGCGCATGGCCTCAAACTTGTCGGCAACTTCCGGCGTGCCAATGTCGCCGGCGTGCCATATCTCGTCGCAGTCGCCAAGATACGTCTCGTATTTCGGGTCCCAATGTCCGTGCGTGTCGCTTATAATGCCTATTCGCCTCATTGTTTTTTCAGCATGTTGCCGTCCGCGAAAGCGTTGCCCACTTTCTTTCCCATCTCAAGGTAACCGTGGTGCACAGGCTCGTAGGCTATGAGGTTCATCTGCTCAACATCGGGCTTGCCGTCCTCGGCAAGATACTTCTCGTCGCACTGTATGTTTATCACTTTGGCTATGAGGAAAAAGCCCGTGTCCGACTCGTCAAGCTTCCTTTCCATGCGGCACTCCATTGTCATGGGGAAGTCGGTGAAGACGGGTGCGTTCACCTTCTCGCCTTTCTCCACTGCCCATCCAGTTTTGGCGACCTTGTCCTTTACCTTCTTTCCGCTCACGATGCCAACATAGTCGGATGCCACGAGCGTCTCCCTTGTGGCAAAGGCAACAGTGAAGTCGGGGTTGGCGTTGAGGTTCACGGTCGTCTGGTGGTTTCCCATCGAGATGAAAATCTCGTCCCTGTCCCATGTGCCGGCCCATGCGGCATTCATGGCATTAGGGGTTCCGTCGGCATCGTAAGTGCCGATAACGATAACGGCTTGTGGCAGGAACCACGCGTTTGGGTTGAAACTTTTCATGGTGTTCTTTGTTTTTACAGTCATCCTCCTTCGCAAAGTTACAAGTAAATCCTGACATATCTTTCAGACTTTATCTTTCGCAATTATTTTTTTTCTTTTTTTAAAACACGGCATTTGGAAAGAAGTTTACATTACCCTTCCTGAGAATTGCGTATTTGCAAATAGGTGAAGGGTCAAGCGCAAATTCGCAATTCTTGTGCGAGATGGTAACTCTCTGGTGGTCAGTTGGTTTGTTGTGTGGGCTTGCCTGTCTTGTCTCAGCGTTCCCTATTTGCGCCGTAAAGACGAGTGCTTTGCGCCGCAAAGGCGGCTTGTGTGCGGCGTGAACATAATGCGTTTACGCCCTTGCGGTCTCTCCTTTATGCCGCAATGGTGGCGGTTTCGCCTTGGGGTGGTGTTGCCCAAGGGACATAATCAGTAAAATTCCCAGGCGTTTCGTTTCTATTTGCCCAATCTCATGGATGCCTTTTTTTTGTCAGTTTTCTTTACGGTGTCATGCTGGGAGTGGCTTGCATGGGCTGTGCCCAAGGGCAAATGAGGGGGCATGGCAAAAGCGGTATGATGCTTTTGGTGGCATCATCCCGCGCACGTTTCCTTACAGCTCAAGTTCCTTGCTGGTATTTCTTTGGTGACACCCCAAATTGGTCCTTGAATACCTTTGCGAAATAGTTTGGCTTGCTGAAGCCCACTTCGTAGCACACTTCGGCAACGGTCGTGGTCTCGTCCTTAAGCAGCTCGGCAGCCTTGTTCAACCGCAGTGTCCTTATGTAGTCGGCGGGCGACTGCCCGGTGATGCTTTTCACCTTCTTGTAGAAGTTGGTCCTGCTGTATCCCATTGCCGCCGCCGCTTCGTCAACCGACAGCAACGGGTCTTTCAGGTGTTTCTCCAGCCATAGGTCAAGCGAGTCGAGCAGCCTCCTGTCACGTTCGTCGATTATTATTTCCGGCAATGCCACTTTCGTGTCCGGTGCCTTTTTCATGTACCGCTCTTTCAGCATGTCATGTTTTTCCAGGAGCTTGGCTGCCGTGGTTATTAGCAGCTGTGGGTCAAATGGTTTCGTGATATAAGCGTCAGCCCCGTTTTCCATTCCCCTTATCCGTTTGCCATCATCGGTTAGGGCTGTCAGGAGTATTATGGGCACGTCCCTTGTCTCGTCAGTGTTCCTTACCCTTGACGTAAATTCAAGGCCGTCCATCAGTGGCATCATTATGTCGCTGACTATAAGGTCCGGGCGCAATGTCTCCAGTATTCGCAGAGCCTCAACGCCGTCCATCGCCGTGTGCACTATGAAAAACCTCTGCATGAATCCGCGCAGGTAGTCCATGACATCCGAGTCGTCCTCGACGATGAGCACTGTCCGGTCATTCATCGGCTTGTTTGCCACTTCCTTGTATTCTGCGCTCTTGGTTTCCATGCGGTTCTCAAGCAGCTCGTGGCTCGTGCCCATGAAGTCGTCCTCGCCATAGTCGTCCCTGCCTATGGGCAGTTCCACGATGAATGCCGAGCCTTTGGGCTTGTTGGGCTCATAGCTTATTGAGCCATGGTGCACGTCCACCAATGCCTTTGTCAGGTTAAGCCCGATCCCGATGCTGTCGTTTGAGAATGAGCTTTGCATGAACCTCTGGAAAAGCTCTGGCCGTTTCTCCTTGGGTATCCCGATGCCATTGTCCTCCACCCTTACGGTCATCTTGTTGCCGTGGAAGCTGAGCGTCATCCTTATTTCTCCATGCGAGGGGGTGTACTTGAAGGCGTTTGACAGGATGTTGTAAACAATCTTGTCGAGGTGCGAGCGGTCAACATACGCGGTCTTCGTCTTCTCCTGCGATATGAAAACATAGGCTATCTGCTTGTTGTCGGCTATGTCCTTGAAATTAAGGTATATTTCTTTTAGAAACTCCACCACGTCCGTTTGCTCCACTGCCAGTCTCAGCTTGCCGTTTTGCATCTTGCGGAACTCCAGCAGCTGGTTTATAAGCCGCGTCATGCGTCCCACGCTTTTCTGCATGTTGCTTATCGGCTGGCGCATCTCGGCTGGTAGCGTCTGGCTGTTGATGCGCTGCATGGAGCCGCATATTATGGTCAGTGGCGTGCGAAACTCGTGTGATATGTTCGTGAAGAATTGCAGCTTGTATTCCGTAAGCTTTTTCTCTATGCTTATGCGCTGTCGCAGCCTGTAAATGGTGCGGAGTTGCCGGTACGTCACATACCCTATTGCGATGGCGAGGACAACATACGCGAGGTATGCCATCCATGTGTTCCACCATGGCTGGCTTATGATGACACACAGCCGCCCCTCTTCGTTCGAGAAAGTGCCATTGTCGCAAGCCTTTACGTGCAATGTGTATTTGCCCGGTGGAAGGTTCTTGTAAGAGGCGAAGCTGTGTGCCGAAAGCTCGCTCCATGCCTTGTCATACCCTTCGAGGTAATAGCTGTAGCGAGTGCTCGTTGCCGACCTGAAGTTGAATGTTGAGAATCTCACGGTTAGCGAGTTCTGGTTGTGCGCAAGCCTTATGGCGTTGACCTTTCCCGAACGGTCTTTTTGGGCAATGCCTTCTTCCATCTGTCCCACGGAGACACCGTTGACGAGAATGTCGGTTATGGACAGTCGCCTGCCTTTGCCGCTTCCCATGGCGCTTTGCCTCGGATTGTAAATCACGATGCCGGCATTGGTGCCAAAGGCCAGTCGCCCGTCGGGCAGCAGGCAGGCGCTGTTGTCGGCATGGAAGTTACGCATGAGGTTATATTCGTCGTAATGGTACGTTATGCGGTTGCTGAGCGTGTTGTAACAGGTCATTCCCTTGTTCGTTCCCATCCATATAACGCCGTTCCTGTCTTCTATTATGGAGTGCACCTCCTTTGAGATTAGGTCGTTTATGGGTTTTGCCACATTGCCATCTTCCGTTTCCTCGCTTTTGTCTATGCAATATGCGCCGTCGCCTATGGTGCCGATCCACAAGCGTCCCTTCGAGTCCTCGAATATGCAACTCACGTCACAGTGATGCAGTTCGCCTGCCGACATCACCTGTTTGTAGTCCGACGGGTCTTCCACAAGTTTGTCTGGGTCGAAGCGGTACAGCCCGTTTCGCGTTCCCACCCATATTGTCCCTTTCCGGTCTTGTAGCATGACCCTTGCCGCGAAGTCCTTGTTGAAGAAGTGGCGGAATTTATAGCTCCCGTCTTTGGTTCGTATGGCGAGGTCGAGGTGGGTGTCCTCCGGAGCCACCCATATTCGGTTCTTGCTGTCGCATAGCATGTAATATATGTTGTTGGCCGATACCGAGGATGGGTCCTTGGGGTCGTGTGCCAGCCATTTCTTGTCGGCCGTAAGTATCCCTTTTTGCCTTGTGCCAATCCACATTCCCCCTTTCCTGTCGAAGCACACTGAATGGACGTCCATGTTGCGCAGCGTGGGCTTTGGCGGAATGCGCAGCGATGGGTCAGACTTGTAAACGTCGCCAAGCGTGTTGGCTATCAGCAAAGTCTTGTCGGGCATCCATTTCATTACGTAAACCTGGTTTCCCCTTAACGTCATTGCATTTGGGTCAATGAGCTTTGCCGTGGTGTGTTGTTCGCGAGCCGTAAGGCACACCACGCCGTGAAACTCGTCAGCCACCCACACGTCATCGTTATTGTCCATGTACATGTCAACGATGAAGTCGGTTGAAATGAGTCCCGACTCTTGCCGTATGTGTTGTGTGGTCTTTGCCTTTCGGTCATGCACGGTAATGCCGCAACCGTTGGTCGAGACCCATATAAGCCCCTTCTTCCTCGATGTCACGACTTTGTACTTCTTGCTGCTTATCAAAGGGTACAAGGCTTGGTCAAACACCCTCATCTTTATGGTCTCGCCCGTGTTTTTGTCGATGAACCATATAAGCCCAGTGGTGTCAAGTACAACCATGTTGCCAAGATTGTCGTTTATGACATTTCCGCCGTTGTCGATAATCGTTTTGTGCGGCATCAAGGCCTTGCGGTCAAACCTCGCCTTGCGTGCGTTGTCGTACATTTGCCGCTTTTGTTTCTCCGGCACGTCAACAAACTTGTTTTGGTTTACGTCAAACACAGAGAACTTTCCACCTTGCTCCGCTATCAGCATCTTGTCGTCGGGCAGGTTGTAAAGTGCGGTTATGTGGTTGTTGTTCAGCAATTTTGTGTTGCCGGTCTCCTGATACTTGTAAGTTGTGTAAAAATAGTTGTCGAAACGGTACAGTCCGCCGGGCGTTCCCATCCATATAAAGCCCTTTGAGTCTTGCGCGATGTTTCTCACGTTGTCATCGGGCAATCCATTGTCGGAGTTTAGTTTTCGTGAGAAAATCTCCACGCCATTCATTTGGGTGGCGTGGAGAAACAGTATTAGGATTAATAATAGCGACTTAGGTTTGATCATGGCGCAAATTTAATCATTTGCAAGTTAATGACCAAGCAAATACGTTTTTATTTTGTCTGAAATTCCATGCTGGCAGCCTTCAGGTTGCCACAAGTTGCCTTTATCCTCACCTTTCCGGGCTTGCGGCTTGAACGCACGATGGCCATGGCAAATCCCTCGTGCAACGATTTCTTGTTGCCAGCGAACAGGTCATCTGCCGAGTGGTTGCCGTTGTCAACGGCAATGATGTTTCCCGCCCCCTGTATGTCAAAGCTCACGGTGCCCTTTTCCGTAGGCACGGTTCGTCCCTTGCTGTCAACGGCATAAACCTTTATGTATTGCAAGTCCATTCCGTCAGCCTTCCAGCATGTGTTTTCAGCCACCATTTTCAGCCTGACGGCTTTGCCCGTCGTCTCCAGCCTGTGCTGCGCGTGCATTTTCCCGTTTTTCCTTGCTATTGCCGATATTGTGCCGGGCTCATGCCTTATGCCTTTCCATGTTATCACGTTTGGCTTTTTCTTGTCATCGTTTTTCTTCACGCCCATGCTTTTCCCGTTTACGAAAAGCTCAACCTCGTCGCCGTTGCTGTACGTGTAAACGGTATATTTTTGTCCAGGCACACGGTTCCAGTGGCTTGAAACACGTGTTTGTCCCACGATGATGTCGTTCCACAGCAGCGTGTCCACTTTCCCTGCTATGCCAATATGCACCAAGGGCTCTTCGGGCTTGAAGATGCTCTTCACGAGGTAAGCCTGCGGGTTGGGTTCCAGCGAGTGGCGGAAGAAAGAATAGTCCCAGCCCTTCTTTGGCCAGATGTTCGACTCTCCCCAGTATTCTATTGCTCCCCAGTAGGCAAGCCCAACCATTTTGTCCCTGTCCATGCCGAAATAGGGAGCCGACAGCTCGTTTGTCGTGGCCTCGCTTTGGTAAATAATCATGTCTGGCGCTTTCGCAAGGTATTTCGCGTAGTCGTCCCAGCAGTAGTTGAAGCTCGCCACTTCCGTCTTCGTGGCAAGCTCGGGCGGTATTATGTTCTCTTCCATCCTGAACTCCGGGCTGTGCTTCACGATGCCGTTGGCCCTCGCCGGGTACATTGCCACGGTGGTCTTGCGTGTTGGGTCCAGCCTTTTCACGAGCGTGTTCATTATGTTGTAAGTTGTCACGCCCCAGTCGCGCGTCGGGAATCCGCACCGCTCTTCCTGGAATTGCAGTTCGTTGCCCAGGCTCCACATTATTACGCAAGGGTGGTTTCGGTCACGCTTCACCCATTCGGTCAGGTTCTCCCACCAAATCTCCGTCCATGGCCTTCTGCCTGCCCATGCGATGGTGTTGCTCCATTTGTCGTAAAGCTCGTCAACCACGAGCAATCCCTTCTCGTCAGCCAGTCGCAGGAACGATTCGCTGTAAGGGTTGTGGCTGGTGCGTATGTGGTTGAAGCCAAACTCCTTGAGCCTGTCCATCATCCTGGCAATGCTCCTCTCGTGTGCCGCCACGCCCACGGCTCCGTAGTCGTGGTGGTTGGCAACGCCCTTTAGGAAGACCTTCTTGCCGTTGAGCCTCAGTCCATGTTCTTTTGAAAATTCAATCTTGCGTATCCCGAAGCGTTCGCTCAGCCTGTCCACCGTTTTCCCGTTCATCACCAGCGAGACCTCGGCGGTGTAAAGGCTTGGGCTGTCCGTCCACCACAGCCTGGGGGTTTCCAGCCTTATTTCCGGCAGTTGCACCTCAGTTGTTGGCTGCTTGCTGTTTTTCGGGGCGGCGGTGCGTGTCTCGGCAACCGTCGTCCCGTCCGGATCCATTATCCTTGTTATTATCGTGAGGTCGTGCTTCTTGTTTCTTATCCCCTCCACCTCAACTTGCACGCTCACCGTGGCAGCTTGTTCCGACACCTCGGGCGTTTGTATGAACACCCCGTGGCGTGCCACGGCCACCGAGTCTTTCAGTATGAGGTTTATGTCGCGGTAAAGTCCGCCGCCTGTGTACCAGCGCGAGTTCTTTGCCTCTCCGGTTGAGCAATGCACCGCGATGACGTTTGGACGGTCATAGCGCAGCAGTCCGCTCACGTCGGCCTCGAAGCCAAGGTATCCGTAGTCGGTGCCGCCAATCCTTGTTCCGTTGAGATAAGCGTCGCCGTGGAGCATTATTCCCTCGAAGTCTATTACCACGCGCCTGCCTCGCCAACTCTTGTCGGCGTTGAAGGTCTTGCGATACCATCCCGTCGCCATGTCCTTGAAGCCGCGTCCACGGCTTGCCTTCTCGTTCCACGGCATCTCAATCTGGAAGTCGTGCGGCAAGTCGAGTGTCCTCCATTGTGAGTCGTCAAAGTCGGCGCGTTCAGCCCCTACGGTCTCGCCAAGCTTGAATTTCCAGTCGAAGTTCATCAGAAGTTTTTGTCGCCCTTCTTCGGCATGTGCCATGGCAGCCATCACAAGCACTGCCAAAGCCGTTACTAATCTGTTTTTCCTCATTGTTTTATATGGACGTTTTTGGGTTTGTGCAGGCAAAATTAAGAAAAGCGCTTCAAAAGGTGTTCGCCAAATACGCCATTGGCGTTTTTTGTACGAAATTGGCATCGAAAGCCGTTCCCCATCCGCGCATTTTTGCCACGAACCCTGATGTTTTTCCCCCTTGCGGTTGCGTGTGCGGAAAAATAGCAGTATCTTTGCCTGCGCATGCGATATGCCGTTCGTGCCTTGGCGAAGGTGCGAGCGACCACAAAATACAAACACACAAACACTTTTAACGTATGGAAAACCACAACGACAATCTCAGCGATTATTATGCCATTCCGGCAGGCTACGCTTTCTGTTTCCAGGACGAATGCCCGTTGGCTGACACCTGCTCCAGACGCTTCGCGGGTCGCCACACCGGTGGGCGCAACTGTTGCACGGCGGTGCTCCCGGCGGCAAGGGAAGGGGGCGATTGCCCTTACTACAAGGAGACGAGGAAGATGAGGGGCGCATGGGGCTTCGCCTCACTCTTCGACGAGGTGAGGGCGAAGGACGCTCCCACGCTGCGCAGGCTTGTGAAGGCGTACCTTGGCGGCAATGGCACCTATTACCAGTATCACCATGGCAGCCGCCTGCTCACTCCCGAGCAGCAGCAATGGGTGCTGTCCCTCTTTGCCGAGCATGGCTATTCGGGCACGTTGGGCTTTGACGGCTATCGCGACGTGTACGACTGGTGAGCCGTCGGGGCTTGGCGGCCATTCCCACAACGCCCTTGTAACGGTGTTACGGCGATGCTGTAACGTCGTTACAAGGGCGTTGTGGGATCGTTACAATGGCGTTGTGCCGTGCCCGCCTTTTTTGCTTCGCCCGGCCTTCGTGCCTCCCTGCGTTACGCAATTGGCCGTTTTTGTACGTTTTTGGCCATGGCAACCACTTGTTATGCCATAATTTTGCATGTGCAATACTCTAAAAACACATGTAAAAGCAATGACATCAAAACATGCCTTATTATCGCTGGCTGCCATTGTTGCCAGTTCCCTGTGCTGCCCTCAGGCCGTGGCGCAGGCATCACTTTATGACAGTTTTTGCAACCCCTCCAATGAAGCCCGCACCAAGGTGTGGTGGTTTCATGGCGAGACGGAGACAACGATGGAAGGCATCGATGCCGACCTTGAGGCTTTCAAGGAGAAAGGTCTCGGCGGTGTCGTGTATTATGACCAGGTGCATGGCAACGCCCAAGGGGCTTTGGCAGCCATGTCGCCAGGGTGGTGGGACATGCTGAAACATGCCGCCGCCAAGGCCAAGCAGCTTGGGCTTGTTTTCGATGTCGCGGCAAGCAACGGTTACGTGACCGGCGGTCCGTGGATAACCGAGGAACTCGGTATGCAACGCCTGGCAATGGTTGACACCGTGGTCACGGTGAGGAAGCGCACGCAGGTCAACTTGCGGCTGCGCTATCCGCGAAAGAAGTTTAACGACATTGCGGCCATCCTCTTCCGCGACGATGCCGCATATAATGATGTGTGGATGCTGCGCGGCTCACGCAAGGTGACAGGCAACCGTGAGCTGACGGTGGCTTATGACGCCGGGAAAAAGATTGATGTCAGCACGATAACCTATGGCAGCAAGCCGCGCGGCAAGGGCTCGATGGGGTCAATGAACATGCCGGGCAAGCCGCAGGAGCGTTTCTTCGGAGCCGGTTACGTTGACCTGCCGCCCATAGGCGACCTTGAGTACAGCAACGATGGCAAGACGTGGAAGAGTGCCGCCAAGCTGCAGGGCATCGAGAACATAATAGGCTATCGCATCGAGGAGCGCACGGTGAACTTTCCCAAGGTGCGCGCGCGCTACTTCCGTGTCAGGCTTCACGACTGGGTTGGACCCAAGGGTGAGCAGCCAGAGTTGGAGATTAACAATATAAGGATATGTGGGCGTGACAAGATAAACAACTGGGAGGTTAAGGCAGGGCTGCGCACCGAGGTGGAGTATCCCCATGCCGATGGCGGAAACGTGGGTGCCGTGGACAGCCGTTCGCTCAGGGACATTTCCGGCAATGTGCGGCCCGACGGCACGGTCACGCTGACTCTCGAACCCGGCACGTGGCATGTCATGCGCTTCGGCCATGTGGCTACCGGTGGGCATACCAAGCATGGGCGCAAGAACCTGCTGGGCTTGGAGGCCGATGTCATGTCGGCTAAGGCCGCAACCACGCATTACAACCACTATTTCAAGGCAATATGCGATACGCTTTCAGCTGTGGGATGCCGCCCCAACGGCATGGCAATGGACAGCCACGAGGCAGGCATCGCCAACTGGACCAAGGGCTTTGAGAGGAAATTCCGTGAGCTGAGGGGATATGACATAATGCCTTGGTTGCCAGCCCTTGAGGGTTACATCATAGGTGACCGCAAGGCGACCGAGCAGGTGTTGCTCGACTTCCGCAAGGCTATCGCCGAGACCATTAACGAGGAATACTACGCTACCTTTGCAAGGCTTTGCAAGCGCGACGGCGTGGAGCTCACTTGCCAGGCCATGCTCAACATTGAGGCTGACAACATTTCGTGCCGTGGCTTTAGCGACAAGCCGCAGGGCGAGTTCTGGAGCTATCAGGTAAATGGTAATTACGATTGTCTTGACGCAGCTTCGGCGGCGCACCTTTATGGGCATGGCATTGCCTCGGGCGAGGCTTTCACGGACAGTCCGTACAAGACCACGTGGGACAGGTTGCTGCGCATTGCCAACCTCGCTTACTGCCGTGGCATCAACGAGTTCGTGGCATGTGCCTCTTCTTACCAGCCTTGGCTCGACCACAAGTATGATGACGACAACAGCAAGCACCCGTATATTTTCCATCGCCTCAATCCAAACTGGAAGACGGTAGGCGCTTTCTGGGAATACCAGGCACGCTGCGCGCAGTTGCTGCAAACAGGCCGCCCTGTGGTTGACCTGTGCGTGTACATTGGCGAGAACCCTCCGCTGAAGACCATGGCATACAAACTGCCGGAAATGCCCGAGGGCTTCAACTTTGACGTTTGCACATACGATGCCTTGATGAACCGCTTCTCGGCTGACGGTGGCAAGCTTTCCGTAAAGGGTGGCATGAGCTACAAGGCTCTTGTCGTGCAGGACAGGACATTCCTGTCGGCCAGTGCCGTGGCGAAGATTGAGGAACTGGAGCGAGGCGGCGTGCCCGTGGTGTGGTGCAATAAGGGCGAGAAGGTTGCCGACGTGATGGCACGGGCGGGCATTGCTCCCGACATGGAGTTTACGAGTGCCGACAAGCCTGACGACAAAATGTATTTTTACCATCGTGCCACCGCCGACGCTGACATCTATTTCGTTTACAACCACAGTGCCCGCGAGTGCAAGCAAACGGTCACCCTCCGCACGGCACATGCCACCGCCGAGCTGTGGAACCCACGCACGCTGGAACGTGCCGATGCCGGGATGAACGCCGACAAGGAGGTGAGGCTCAGCCTTCAGCCTTATGGCAGCGTGTTTATAATAGCCAAGCGATGATTTTGGCATTTTTTGTACGTTACTGGACATTTTCGGCATGTTCGCTGGCATAATTTTGCAGCGCAGAAACACCTAAAAAGGAAAAACACGATGAAAAAGTCATTATTGTTGGCAGTTTGCCTTGTGTCATTTGCCATATCGGCAATGGCAAGCCTTGTCTCCGGCAGCGCAGGCCGTGGGCTGACAGCCCTTCCGGCGCAGTCGAAGGGGATATTCGTCAGTTGGCGTTTGTTGCCGTCCGACGATGCCAATACCACCTTCGACGTGAAGCGCGACGGCAAGCTCGTGGCATCGGGAATTGTGCGAGCCACTTCTTATGTTGACTTGGCGGGAAGCGTTGACAATGCCTATTCAGTTGTGGTGAGGCACGACGGAATGGAAGTGGAGACCACGCCCGAGGTGAAGCCGTGGACTGACATTTACAAGACCTTGAAGACCGACCGCCCTGCCGGCGGCGTTACTCGCTCTGGTGAAAAATACTCTTATTTTCCGGGCGACTGCGCCGTGGCTGACGCTGACGGGGATGGCGAGTATGAGATACTGCTGAAGTGGGAACCTACGAACTCGAAGGATAATGGTTCGTCAGGCAACGGATATACGGGCAACTGCATAATAGATTGCTATAAGCTTACGGGCAAGAAACTCTGGAGGGTTGACCTTGGAAAGAACATACGCTCAGGCTCACATTACACGCAAATCGTCTTCTACGACCTCGACGGAGACGGCAGGGCTGAGATGGTTTGCAAGACAGCTCCCGGCAGTGTTGACGGCACTGGGGCGTATGTTACCGAGGCAGCCACTGACGCATCAATAAAGGCTCTCGACAACACCGAGGACTTGCGCAACCGCTCAAACGGCAGGATATTCAAGGGAGGCGAGCTGCTGACTGTGTTCGATGGCAAGGACGGCAAGGCAATCCACACTGTGTGGTACACGCCCAACCGTGCCGGAGGTGTTGACGGAGGCGTGGCGGCTTATCCCGACGAGGCGTTTTGGGGAGACAATTACGCCAACCGCAGCGAGCGTTATCTCAGTTGCGTGGCTTATCTTGACGGTCGGGATGCCAACCCGTCGGCAATATTCACACGTGGATATTACACGAGGGCTTATATCTGGGCGGTTGACTTTGACGGCGAGAGCCTTGTGACACGCTGGCTGTCGGCATCGACGAGCAAGACCGAACTGACGTTGTACAAGGGCGATGGCACAAGTGAGACGCGCCAGTACCTGACCAACACCGCCAACCGTCCGCTGGAGGGTGGAAAAGGCGTTGCCACAGAGGGCAACACGTGTTATGGCGAGGGAGCGCACAATCTGTCGGTGGGCGATGTTGACGGCGACGGAAAGGACGAAATAATGTTTGGCTCGGCAGCCCTTGACCATGATGGCTGGATGCTTTACAGCACGGGTTTCGGGCATGGCGACGCCCTGCATCTTGCCGATTTTGACCCGGATCGCGCCGGACTGGAATTTTTCATGGTTCACGAGGAACCTGATTATGGTTACCATTTCATAGATGCCAAGACTGGCGAGATTATATACTCTGCCACCAGTGCCGACGACAATGGCATGGGAACCATGGCCGACCTCGACCTTGACCATCGGGGAGCAGAGTTCTGGACGGCTGCGGCTCCAATACTCTATGACATGAACGGTGCGAAAATAGCGACCCTGAGCACCGCAAAGCCACACAAGTTCAGGCTTTATTGGGACGGCGACCTTGCCGAGGAACTGTTCTATGACGCAACAATCGACAAGTGGAATGGCAAGAACAATTTTGAACATATAATACAATTGTGGAATTATGGCAACTCTTCTTCCACCAATGGCAAGCCGCATCCAAACCTTATAGCTGACATAATGGGCGACTGGCGCGAGGAGGTCATTTTGTGGGACAAGTCTGACTCTTGCACACTGAATATCTTCACGACGAACATCCCAACCGAATATCGTGTGCCATGGCTCATGACCGACCATGTGTATGAGATGGGGGTGGCATGGCAAAACGTGGCTTACAACATGCCACCGCACCTTGGCTATTTCCTTCCCGATTACGTTGCCGCAAACCAGCCTGCCGACAAGACCACCACTGACCAATATATTTTTACTGGCATTGGCAAGAACAATAATATTGTGCAGGTTGCATGGGGCGATGAGCTGAACCTCGGGGGCGATGCGCTTAGGCTGATTGGCAGTGCCGACAATAACTTTGATGGCAGGTTTGCCGGGAGCGTGAATGAGAAGGACAACACTTGGAGATTTCGCGATGCCAACAGCACTTATCAGGGACTGTGGGCGCAGAATGGCAATGTGAAACTTGCCATACTAAACCTTGCGAAAGGGACTGAGGTGACGTTCAATCTTTGCAAAGGCTCAGCATTGACGTTTGACAACGCCAATCTCGTTGGAGGCTTGGCTTCGATAGGCGAGGGCGAGAGCACCGTTGCCATGGCATCGGCAGGCAACTTGACAATGACGGCAGGGGCTGGGACTTACATACGCAGTGTCACGATACGGTCGGCGGAAACTGGCACGACGGGAGTGGTGGCATTGAAGTCGGAGCACATTGACGAGGATGCGTTTTACACGCTCTCGGGGCTTCGTGTCGTGAAACCGGGCAAGGGCGTTTACATCCACAAGGGGAGGAAAGTGATAATAAAATAAGGAAAAATAATCAACAGTAAATATTTTTATAAAAAGACTTACAGCTATGAAAAAACTCTATTCAATCGTCGCAATGGTTATGTTGGCAATGGGTATGCAGGCCCAGGTTACGTTTGACTTCACTCAGGTGGCTCCAGCCCCAGCTGACGGTGGCGGCATCGTAAATCCCAAGTACGGCGAGGGCAATAATACCGACAGTGAGTATGCTTTCTCAATTCATTCCGTCACAGACAACGCTGACATACCAATGGTTTACTTGGTGAATGCTGCCGACGGCAACGACTATGGCAAGCGCATTGGCATACACAACCGTGGCAAGAGCTGGGTGTTCCGCAATACGAAGGATGCCGTTTGGCGTGGATTGTGGTCACAATACAACAATCGTTACCTCGCATTGATGGATGTCCATCCAGGTGACGTGATTTCGATGGTTCTTAGCCCTGACGATGGCAACAATGGCTTTGTCTTCGACAATAAGGATCTGGACCAGGACGAGATTGGCAGGTATGGTGCCCTTTCAAGGTCTGACCTTAACGACAAGCTTGTGGAGCATTATGGCGGCGATGCTGAATACATGAAAAACCAGGGCGTGACCGTAGAGGAGCGTGACGCTGTAAGCGAAAAATTCAAGACCGTGACTTTCAAGATTTATGACGAGATTACCGAGCCTGTTTTGAACTTGCTGCTCAAGACAGAAGCCGGACTTTACATAGAGAAAATCACCATCACGCCGGCTGGTGAGTCAACTGGTATCGGCGGCGTGGAATACGAAGTTAAAGGTGATGGGGCGTGGTATAATATCCATGGCATGAAGGTTGAGGCTCCACAAAAAGGTTTGTACATCCATAACGGCAAGAAAGTCGTGTTGAAGTGAGAAACATAATGTTTTAGCCTATATGAACAAAAGATTATTGGCGATTGCCGTTTTGGCATCAGGCCTCATGGCACGGCATGTTGGTGCCATGGCTGACTCACGCCATGTTGGTGTTGAGGCTGTTGCCGCAAATGGTTCGGGCAATGTGTCGTTTAAGGCCATTGACCAGCAGCGCACCATCGGTGGTGTGGTGGTTGACGACATGGGTGAGGCTGTCATTGGTGCAACTGTCATGGTTGATGGCGGCAACGCCGCACAAGGCACCGTGACCGATTTTGACGGTAAGTTCAGTGTCAACGTCACGGCTGGCACGAAACTCAGGATTTCCTATGTTGGCTACAAGACAATGGTTGTTGTGGCAAAAAACGGCATGAAGGTGCAATTGCAGCCAGAGAACGTAAGCTTGCAGGGAGTTGAGGTCGTGGCGTATGGCGTGCAGAAGAAAGTGACCGTGACAGGTGCGCTCTCAAGCGTAAAGGGCGATGACCTTACAAGGACACCTGTCAGTTCTGTCAACAATGTCCTTGCCGGACAGCTGAGCGGTGTCACCACCGTTCAGTATTCCGGTGAGCCGGGCAGTGATGCTGCCACGATATTCGTGCGAGGCCAGGGAACCTGGAACGATTCGTCGCCACTGGTACAGGTGGATGGCGTGGAACGTTCAATGTCTGACATTGATCCTGAGGACATTGAGACAATAACGGTTCTTAAGGATGCTTCGGCCACGGCGGTGTTTGGCGTGCGTGGAGCAAACGGCGTTGTGCTTATTACCACGAGACGTGGCAGTGAGGGAAAGGCAAAGATTGACGTTTCCACTTCCTACTCGGCACTTACGCCAACAAGGATGGTGGAGCAGGCAAGCAGCTACGATTATGCCCGTTTCTACAACCAAATGCAGCTCAATGACTTTGACGCTACGTCAGGCGAAAGTTTCACTCCAATGTTCTCTGACGCTGTGTTGCAGAAGTTCAAGGACGGGAGTGACCCGATAAGGTTCCCGAGCGTGAAATGGGCCGATTACACCATGAAGGACGTTACGTTGCAAACCAAGCACAACGTGAACATAAGTGGCGGAAGCAAGGGAATGCGTTATTTCGTGTCGGCAGGATTGATGACACAAGGTGGTTTGTTCAAGGAGTTTGGGCAAGACTATAATTACGGTTATCAGTATGAGCGTTTCAACTATCGCGCGAACTTGGACCTTGACGTTGCGAAATCAACGACCATATCGTTTAACGTTGCAGGCAACGTGAGCAACGCTGACAAGCCAAACACTGGACAGGGATCTTCGGGACTTATCATGACAATGTATCAGGCCACTCCATTCTCAAGCCCAGGCATCGTGGATGGAAAATACGTCAGCACATCCACTGACTATTCGGATGGAGTAACCCTGCCTTTCGTTGGTGGCAGCGGACTAAGCTATTTTGGCAACGGTGGTGTTGGCGATGTTGCCGCTGTTTCAGGAGGTCACATTTCAACGAATATCAATAAGTTGCAGATGGATTTGCAACTCTTGCAGAAACTCGATTTCGTAACCAAGGGCTTGCAGTTTAAGATAAAGGGGTCGTATAACAGCCAGTTTAACGTCGTGAAGAGTGGTACTGTCACCAAGGCGACTTATTATCCGATATTGGACGAGGCTGGCGCGATCGTATATCGCAAGCAGGGCGAGAATGGCATGCAAACTTACATCGAGAGCACGGGCAAGGCTCGTGATTGGTATTTTGAGGGTTCGTTGAATTACAATCGCACTTTTGGCGACCATACCGTTACGGGACTTGTGCTTTACAACCAAAGCAAAAACTACTATCCATCAACATACAGTGATATTCCGCGAGGGTATGTCGGATTGGTTGGCCGCGCCACCTACGACTATAAAAACCGCTATATGGCAGAGTTTAACGTGGGTTACAATGGCTCTGAGAACTTTCATCCAGACCGTCGTTTTGGCACATTTCCTGCAGGTTCTGTGGGCTGGGTAGTGAGCGATGAGAGTTTTTTCAAACCGGTAAGCAAGGTCGTGAGTTTCCTGAAGCTTCGAGCTTCGTGGGGACTTGTCGGAAATGATCGTATAGGAGGCAGCCGATTTATGTACACGGCTGATCCTTATGTGGTCAACAACAACCAATATATTGTTCGTGATGGCTACGGTTACGATTTCGGCATTGACAATGCCACGCTTTACATGGGCTCATACGAGCAGGCGAAAAACAATACCAACGTGTCATGGGAGAAGGCTTTCAAGCAGGACTATGGTTTTGACATGAACTTTTTCGCGGACAGGCTTCGCACGACTTTTGATTATTACCACGAGCATCGTACCGACATACTTTTGCAAGACATGACGGCACCCAGCTACATTGGCTTTACTGTTCCGTATGCAAACCTTGGAATAGTGAACAGTTGGGGATGGGAGGTCTCGCTGAAATGGAATGATGCCATCGGCAAGGATTTCCGCTACTGGGCGACGCTGAACCTTTCGCATAACCAAAACCGTGTCATAGAAAAAAAAGAGGCTCCGCTTAACAACGCCTACCAATATGAGAAAGGGCATCGCCTTGGCTCACGTTACATGTACAAGTTCTTCCGTTTCTACGATTCTGACACGCCACGACTTTACGAAGAGACGTATGGAGAGCCTTATCCACAGCAACTTGTGGATTTGAAGGATGGTGACGCTGTGTTCGTGGATCTTGACCATAATGGCAAGATTGACGACAACGACAAGACTCACGCAATAGGTTACACGGATGATCCAGAATATATTGCCGGACTGAATTTTGGCTTCAGCTATAAGGACTTGGACTTTAGCATGCAATGGACAGGCGCATGGAACGTGTCACGAATGATTGCGGACGTTTTCCGCGTTCCTTTCCAGTCGCGTACCGGCAACAGTGACGGTGGCTTGTTGCAATATCATGTTGACCATACTTGGTCGGCGGACAATCCCGGACAGGATTATGAATATCCGCGTGCCACATGGGCCAATGGTACAAACAACAACTATCTGGATTGTGCCCTATATGAGAAGGACGCTAAATACTTGAGATTAAAGACCATAGAGATGGCTTACAATTTCCATATTCCGTTCCTCAGGAACAAGATGGGAATAAACAATATGCGTGTGTCGCTTAGTGGCTACAATCTTCTCACGTTTACCCCGTTCCTTTGGGGTGATCCTGAGTCGAAGGCAAGTTCCTCTCCTTCATATCCGCTCCAAAGAACCTATACAATCAGCCTGAAATTTAATTTCTGACATCAGCATGAAACTGAGAAAAGACAAAACATACATAAGTTTAGGGAGGAAAATAATATTGCTGCCTTGCCAATTTGCACTTGTGCAGCTTTATGTCCTTGCCCTTTTGGTTTGCTCCTCCTGCACCGAAAGTGTGCAGTTTGGCGACTCCTTCCTGGAAAAGGCTCCCGGAGGAACCGTTACGGCTGACACCGTGTTCTCAAACGCTGAATACACGCGCCAGTTTCTTGCAACGGCTTATGCTTACCAGTATTACAACCTGCCATGCAAGTCGAGCAACGGTTCTCCACAGTGCCTCAATTATTGGAAGGGCATGCCTGACGCGCTGGGTGACACCCATCAGCTGTTTTACAGTTCCTCTAAGGTATTCACCGATTACTACAATGGCTCGCTGACCTCCTCGCCTGACGCAAAGAGCAACGGTGGAGTGTACCCGTACCTCAATGAGCATATTTGGGAGAATGTGCGTAACGCCTGGATACTGATAGAGAATGTTGACCGTGTGCCGGACATGGATGCCGGCGAGAAGGAACGCATCAAGGATGAGGCTCGCTGTCTAATGGCTTACACCTATTTCGTGGCTTTCCGATTCTATGGCGGTTTGCCAATAATACGCGGGACGTTCACGGGCAGCGAAGCCTCTTACACGCAAGGAAGGGGCTCTGCCAAGGAAACTGTAGATTTCATGCTTGAGTTGCTCAATGCGGTCATCGCTGGCAACCACTTGCCTTGGAAATATACGGGGGCTGAGGCTGCGTCGAAGACTGGGCATTGGACTCTTGCTGGTGCGATGGCACTGAAATGCCAAGTGCTCCAATTTGCCGCCTCACCGCTTTTCAACGACTCAAAGCCTTACTACAGTGGTTACTATACCATGGAGGACGATTCTTACACTTGGTTTGGAGGCTACGACGCAAGCCTATGGACGGAGTTAAAGAAGGCGTGTGCCGACTTTTTCGAAAAGCTTGCCCAAAACGGGGGCTATGGTCTTGTCAAGCCTGAGGGTAACACTCAGGAAGATTATCGTTTTGCGTATCGTTACTCATACCTTTTTGAGGACAGCCATGAAATTCTGCACAGTTGCCGAGTGAGCACAAGCACTAGCGGCAACAATTACCAGTGGTTTAATCTTCGCAACAACAACCGCATGTCATATTGCCCAACTGAGGAATACATTGAAATGTTCCCATGGGCTGATGGCACTCCGTTCGATTGGGATGCGGACTTGGCGGCCGGAAGACTTGACACAATGTTTGTCGCTGGCGATTCTGTCGTTGGCAACCAGCTCTTGCAGAACAGGCGTTACACCCGTGACCCACGTCTTTATGAGACGGCGGCTGTGAATGGGGCGTTGCAAACCATAAACTGGGGCGACGGCGGCACGAGCGGGCAACCTTACGAGAACTGGGTTGGCGGTACTACGGCAGGAACGCAACCTTCGACAAACACTGGCATTTATGCCACAGGCTTTAAGAACCTGAAATACATAGCAGGCGAGGCATACGACAAAAAGTTCCCACAATGGTCGCCGCTTTTGCTAAGTGACATGTATCTTATCTACGCCGAGGCTCTGATACAGGCAGACAACGACCTGCAGGGGGCGATAAAATACATTGATGCCATAAGGGTTCGTGTCGGGATGAAAGGGCTTGTGGAATGCAATGCGAAAAAGAACCTTACCACTGACAAGGATGCGCTGCTCCGTGAGCTATTTAGAGAGCGTGCGTGTGAACTTGCATTGCAATGCGCTCGCTATTTTGACATGATCCGGTACAAGTTTGCAGCCGATTTTGAAAAACCGCTACACGGATTGCGCATATATTGGCTGGTTAAAGACAGTAACGGCAATTGGACACGAAGCGAGGGGCAGTGGTACAACAAGTACTTTAACGCAAGAAGTGTGCGCAACAACCCGAAGCACCCAATGTATTATGAGCCGTCACATTTTGAGTACGAGCGCTTTGAGATAACGACTGGGGCGCGCGTGTGGTGGTCCAAAGGCTTCGACCCGAAATGGTACTTACAACCATTCCCGATAACGGAAATCAACAAGGGTTATGGTCTTGTGCAAAATCCGGGATGGTGATTTACAAATCATAACTCAACATGCAAAAACAAGAGCATTCCATTATGAACAATTATTTTATAGCATCCTTATTGTCTGCAGCTGTGGCATTGCCAGTGTCGGCTCGGACCGACTCCTTGAAGGCGGAGCCATTCCTTTCGCAGACGATTGACGTGGGGGCGCAAAAGACGCTTACGTTGCAAGAAACCACGGCGGCTGTTTCTGTAATAACCGCACGTGACACCGACCGCAAAAGTGCCAAGAATATTGGCAACAGCATTATCGGACATGGCAACGGACTCATTTCCCTGGAGGGAAGCGGACGTTACGCTTCGCAGAACCCTACGCTCTATGTCCGTGGCCTGCAAACCCTCAATGGCAACAATACCCCTCTCATTCTCGTCGATGGAATAGAGCGTGACATTACAACAATCACGGCGGAAGAGGTCGAATCGGTGAGCGTGCTCAAGGATGCCGCAGCCGTGGCTCTTTATGGTTACAAGGGCGTTAACGGAGCTGTGCTTGTCACAACCAAGCGAGGCAAGGGCAATGTCAAAAGTGTGAAGGTGACTTATGACCACCTGTTCAACTCCATCATTGACAAGCCGAAATTTGTCGATGCTTATACTTACGGTCTTGCCATCAATGAGGCGCGTGCAAACGACGGGCTTGGAGCGCGTTACAATCAGAACGAGCTGAACGCACTGCGTGACGGTACGTTTCCATATCTTTACCCAAACGTGAATTGGGTTGACGAGACTTTCCGCAACCATGCCATGACCAACAAGTACAACGTGCAGTTTCAAGGTGGCACTGACATGTTTTCGTATTATGCCATGCTTGACCTCATATCCGACAAGGGCTTCGTGAGAAACCATGATGACAACGAAGGATATTCTACGCAGGACAAGTATGTTAAGGGCAATATGCGCATGAACATGGACATCAAGCTGACCCCGACTACGCTTGTGAAGGTGAACCTTCTTGGCATATTGGCAGAGACTTCGCGCCCCGGTTCGCAGGCAGACCTTTGGGATATGGTTTACACGGTGCCATCGGCGGCATTCCCCGTAAAAGGAGAGGGTGGCACATGGGCAGGAAGCAATACTTGGGCGGGAACCTTGAATCCTGTGGCGCAATCATCGGGAGCCGCTTATTACAAGAACCATACCAGGACATTGCTGGCCGACATCGGCATCCAGCAAGATCTTGGAGGATGGGTTGATGGGCTTGGCGCTTTCTTGCGCATTGGATATGACAACGTTGCGAATATTTATGAAGACCATTCCAAGACTTATGTTTATAGTGTGGCGGTGCCTAACTGGCCAATCAACTCTTCCGCGCCAACAAGCACCACGCACACCTATGGCTCGGCAAGTTCCATGGGCGACGAAGCCAAGGTTAACACCTACGACAGGCGTTTGCACTTTGACGTTGGGGTGAATTACCAAAGAGACTTTGGGAAGCACAGCTTGTATTCGCAGCTTAAATGGGATTATGAGTACGAGGATCCAAATGGGGTGAACAACACGGTTTACCGCCAGAATGTCTCTTGGTGGACGCATTATGGATATGACCGTCGTTACCTTGCCGAACTGGCGTTCGTGGAAAGTGGCAGTAGCCGTCTTGCTCCAGGTACGAAATGGAACTTTTCACCTACGGTTTCCGCGGCTTGGGTTATCTCGCGCGAGGCATTCATGAGAAAAGTGGGATGGGTTGATTTCCTAAAATTGCGTGCTTCGGCAGGCCTTATTAACGCCGACATTCTTCCTGGGGATAACGTTTGGTCATACTATGCCCAGCAATATACCACTTCGGGGAAGCTTTATCCATTCGACAGCGGTTGGAACTCAGAGTTTGGCACAACAGGCAAGGGGCAAATAGCGACTGCTTCGCCGGGACATGAGAAGGCTTACAAATACAACATTGGTATTGATGCAAAACTCTTTGGTTCACTTGACGTTACAGTGGATATTTACAAGCAGCACCGCACGGACATCTGGGTGTCGTCGGGTGGCAAATATTCCTCTGTCATCGGTCTTGTGGCTCCTTATGAAAACGCTGGCATCGTGGACAGTGAGGGGCTTGAGGTTGGTCTCGATTATAACAAGGCTTTTGGAAAGGTCAGTTTCAACGCTGGCGCAAACCTGACTTTGACGCACAACGAGATCAAGGAACAGCTTGAGGAACCTCGCCTTTACGCTAACCTCGTACAGACAGGACATGCCGTGGGGCAGATTTACGGTTTGCAGGCGATAGGTTTCTTCAGCGACGAAGCCGACATTGCCGGCAGTCCCACGCAGGCTTTCTCGACGGTGCGTCCGGGTGACATAAAATACCGTGACATCAATGAAGACAACGTTATTGACGCAAACGATGTTACGGCCATTGGGAACAATGGCACATGCCCAGGTGTTTTCTGTAATTTCCATATCGGGGCTGAGTATGCAGGCTTTGGATTTTATGCCATGTTTCAGGGCGTTGGCAAATATACTGCCAACCTGAACACCAAAAGCATGTACTGGCCACTCGTAAACAACACAACCATATCTCAGTATGCTTACGACAACCGCTGGACACCCGAGAACCAGAGTGCAAAGTTTCCGAGGCTCAGCAGCCAGAGCAATGCAAACAATTATCGCAACTCAACCTTGTGGCTTGAGGATCGCTCTTTCCTTAAACTTCGCAACTTGGAGGTTTACTACAACCTTCCATCCTCGTTGCTGGATAAAACCAAGATACTCAATGCCGCAAAACTTTATGTGCGTGGTGTCAATTTGCTGAGCATTGACCATATCAAGGGAAATGACCCAGAGGCTTTGGGCGTATATCCGGTGAACAGGAGCGTTGCGCTGGGACTAAGTGTTTCTTTTTAAATCAGGTACAGAACACGTGTAAAACAATAATTATGAGAGCGTATAAGTTAATGGTATGTTCATTGGCTGTCTTTTCCTTGCCAGCGTGCAATGACAAGATGGACTATAAGGAATACAACATTTACGACAAGGAATATATAACGTCGAATTTTGTGAACGTTGGTGGTTTCATGACCAATCTCTATAATACGGTCGATTACGACTTTGGCAACTTTTCTTCCGGGGCAATGCTGGCATCGGCTTCCGACGAAAGCGAATATAGCAAGATTGGCAATGGCATTGAGGATTTTTACAATGGGGCGTGGGGACCGTCGAATGCCAAGGAAAACCTGCCATCGGCATGGACGAAGATGTATCAAGGCATAGCCACCGCCAACGAGTTTCTCGACAATTTCCAAGGTGAAACTTTCGAGGAGCTAAAGTATAATGCTGACTATCAGGCACAGCTTCATAGGTATGAGAATTATAAGTTTGAGGCGCGCTTCATGAGGGCGTATTATTACTTCAACTTGGTCAAGGCATACGGAGGGGTGCCCCTCGTTACCCATGTGTTGACTCCCGCCGAAGTCAACGAGTTGCCACGCAGTAGTGCCGATGATGTTTTCAGTTTCATAATCACCGAATGTGATGACATAAAGGACAGCATCGTGGCAGACTATAGTGACCTTGGGCAGTTTGCGCTCACATCAGAGGAGACGGGGCGTGCTGACAGGTTGGCTGTCATGGCGTTGAAGGCCAGGGCTGCGCTCTATTGGGCAAGTCCTCTTTTCAATGCGGCATCTGACAAGGCTCGTTATCGCAATGCCGCGCTTTACACCAAGCAGTTGCTTGACGAATGTGCCAAGCGTGGGAAAGGCTTGACAGCCAACTACAGTGACCTTTGGACTGCGCGCGCCTACAACACATCGGCCATTTCCAAGGAAATAATTTTTGGGCGCAGGTACAATTCAAGCTCCTCGGGTGACCAAGTGGTGGAAAGTTACAATTATCCGGTTGGTATAGAGGGCGGTAGCGGAGGCAATTGCCCCACACAAAACCTTGTGGATGCCTACGACATGGTTGACGGCAAGCCCATTGGCGACCCTGCATCCGGTTATGACGAAGCCAACCCTTACGCCAACCGCGACCCTCGCCTTTATGCCACCGTTGCCGTTAATGGCGACGTTTGGCCGTCTTATCAAGGCACAGCCTTGCAGACGTACCAAGGGGGCGCAAACGGTGAGCCACTTGCCAATGCCACGCCTACGGGCTATTACCTGAAGAAGTTGTGCAATGGCAGCATATCGTTGGCAAGCAACAGCGGTTTGCAGAACGCCACGCACATGTGGATAACGTTTCGTCTGGGAGAATTTTGGCTAAACTATGCCGAGGCCATGTTCTGTTATACCGGCAGTGCAATAGCCACGACTGCAGAGTTGCCGGTTTCTGCCCTTGAGGCTGTCAACAAGACGCGAGCACGTGCCGGGGTAGGCAATATTGCCGATACCGAAGCCGATGCCTTTTGGGACAGGTACAAGAATGAGCGCATGGTGGAATTGGCTTTCGAGGGGCATCGCTTTTGGGATGTTCGCCGTTGGAAAGAAGGCGAAAAGCATTTCAAGGGCATCACGGAGATGAAGCTCACCCTCAACGAGGACGGGAGCGTTGCTTATGTCAGAAACGAGGTGCCGCGACAGTGGAGCGACAAAATGTATCTGTTCCCGATACCTCAGACGGAAAGGCTGAAGAATCCAAGGTTGACACAAAACCCTGGATGGTAGCCTGCGCGGTAGGCTAATCGAAGATTGGCATGTCAATAAGTTAAATGAAAATGTCACAGACATTATTTCCTGCAAAAGTTATGCTTAAGTTTGCATCCTTATTTTATATACTCTCAATCGTGATGCTGCCTGTTTGTGCCCGCGACTACCACAGCGTTCGTCCCGGCGAAATGTGGTTGGACACCGATGGCAAGCCAATACAGGCGCATGCGCCGCAGATGATAGTAAGGGATGGCGTATATTATTGGTATGGGGAGAACAAGGAGAAGACCGTAAGCGGATCCAACGTGTGGACGTGGGGAATACGCGCCTATCGGTCAACCGATTTCTACAATTGGGAAGACCTGGGGCTTATCATTCCTCCTGACACCATAAATCCGCTCTCGCCACTTCACTACACACAGTCGCTTGACCGCCCGCACATATTGTACAACAAGAAGACGGGCAAGTGGGTGTGCTGGATAAAGTCAATGGATACCGACGGCTATTTCGTGGTTCTGCAGGCCGACCGTTTCACGGGGCCATACACGCTTGTCAGGAGTTTTAAGCCTGAGGGCTTTGGCGTTGGCGACTTTGACATGTACGTTGACGAGGAGACAGGCAAAGGATACGTTTGGTTTGAGCGTCCCCATTGGGAGATGATATGCGCCGAGCTGTCCGATGACTACCTTGGGACGAATGGCAAGTTCTCAGAGCACTTTGTGGGGCTGCGCCCACCGTTCACGCGCGAGGCTCCGTCCCATTTCCGCTGTCGTGGCAAGCATTACATGTTCACGAGCGGCACTACGGGCTACGTGCCCAACCGCTCGAAGGTGTGCATGTTCGATTCCTGCCATGGCGAATACGTTGACCTGGGCTATTCGCATGTCAATGACAGGTTTTCCGACTCGTTTGCCTCGCAGGTCTCTTCCGTGGTGAAGATTCCCGGCAAGAACCTTTACGTCGCGCTTGCCGACCGATGGTTGCCACAGTTTGTCGGCACGGACATCCCCGTGCGTATCGCGCGCGACTTCGAGCGGCGTTACGCAAGTCACTCGCCATTCGCACGCGACTTCTCGGTTCCCAAGCCAAAAGACAAGACGGGGGCGAAGCGTGGCAAGTGGGACACCACGCACGAGTCGCGTTACGTGTTCCTGCCCGTGGTGTTCGACAAGGACGGCAAGCCCGTGATAGAGTGGAAAGACGAGTGGCGGCTTGAGGATTATGACATACCTGAACGCTGTGACGTAGGACCGCAGGCTATGCCGGAAACCATTGCCACGGTGAAGGCTCCGTTCGCCATGCGGCAGCCGCAAAGACCTGACTTCCCGAACAGGAAGACGGTTGTCGCACTTGGCAAGAAAGGCGTGAACACACGCAGGATACAATTGGCTATTGACAAGATGAGCAGGGTCGGTGGCGGCATCGTTGAGATACCCAGGGGCGAATGGCTTACGGGGCGCATTGAGTTGAAAAGCAACGTTTGCCTCAACATTCCCGAGGGGGCGACCCTGAGGTTCAGTGGCGACATAAAGCACTATCTGCCGGTGGTGTTCACGCGCGACGAGGGAATTGAGATTTACTCGCTTGGAGCTTTCATATACGCCAACAGGGCAGAGAACATTGCGGTCGTCGGCAAGGGCAAGATAGTAGGGCCTTCGACCGACTGTGAGATTTACCGGAACAACAGGGCCAAGGCGCTTAACATCGAAGCAATATGCCAGAATGGCGAAATGCCATTGGAAAACCGTGTGTTTGATGGTGTGCGAAACAACGGCGAGGTGTTCTTGCCGAAGACAATCGCTCCCATAAATTGCAGGAATGTCTTGATAGAGGGAGTGACCCTGGAACAGGGGCTTTACTGGAATGTGGTGCCACAATATTGCGAGAATGTCATCGTGCGCGGCATAACGGTCAGCTCTTTCGGACACGGGCGCACTGACGGCATTGACGTTGATTCTTCCAAGGATGTCCTCGTGGAGTATTGCTCGCTCGACTGTCAGGACGACTGTTACACCATGAAGTCGGGCAGGGGAGTTGACGGTATGCGAGTGGCGAAGCCCACCGAAAACGTCGTGGTGCGCCATTGCCTTGCTTTGCGAGGCGCGGGCGGCATTGTGTGTGGCACCGAGGTCGCAGGCGGCGTGCGCAATGTTTACTGCCACGATTGTGTTTTCGATGGCACCGACCAGGCTTTTCGCATGAAGACCTTGCGGCCGCGTGGAGGTGGCGTTGAGAACCTTTTCGTTGAGCGTGTCCGTGCCAATGTCACGGGGGCGGCATTCTATTGCGACATGCTCGGCTCGTTGAAGTGGGGCGGCGACTTGGCGCGACGTTATGGAAAGGCTGGCAAGGACACTGCCACGGAACTTGAGATAGCCGCGCTGCGCACAAAATACACCCCGTGCTTTAACACGGTTTGCATTGATAACGTTGACATTGAGCATTGCGATGTCTTCATCTCCGCAATAGGCTTGCCCGAAAGTCCGCTTCGTGACGTGCGGATAAGCAATGCCAAGGTGAAGGCCAATAGGCTGTCGGTAATGAGGGATGTCGAGGATTTCCGTTTGGAAAACCTTGACCTGGATTTATGAGCGCAAACCTTGTTGCCTAACGTTTAGGAAGGAAGGGCGGCACGCAGACTCGGTTCGCTCTGCACATTGGGTATTTTCAGGAAAGTTGCTTGTGAATACATGGCTGTCTTGGAATACCCTGTGTGCAGGGCGATTTTCTATTTGTCCTTACTGCACGTCTGGTTTGTGGTTATTGTATCCCGGTTTGTGGTTATTGTATCCCAGTTTGTTGTTATTGTATTTCCGGTTTGTAGCTTTTGCATCCCTGGTTTATTATTATTGTTTTTCTGATTCCGCATTGTTTCTTTTCTGATTTGGTATAGTTTCTTTTCTTGTTCAGTATTGTTATTTTTCTATCACAGTATTGTTTCTTTTCTTGTTTAGTATTGTTGTTTTTCTTGTTTGTGGCTGTTGCGACTCCATTTTATGGATAATGCCTCAAAAGCTTTGTGGCATTGCGTTGCAACTTTTAAGGGACAGCCTTGAAAGCTTTGTGGCATTGCGATGCAACTTTTAGGGGGAGGTGATAAGGATTTCTGTGGGATGTGTTTGTCTGCCTGATGCCAACTGCCAATGTTTGTAGGCAGCTCCAATGGGAAAACCTTGGGAGGAAAATGCTGCAATGTTTCTTGTTTTTTTTGATGTGTCGGAGACAATTATGTGAAAAAAGAACGTTTTTTAAAGAAAATGGAACTAATTGAAAAATAAATGGAACAAGCAAATATGTTATATACGGCAAGTAATGGCTAACTTTGCGACATCTCAACTGTCACATCTCCATACTGGGGCTGAAGCGTTTTTGACATCCTGCGATTGTGACGATTGTCACAATCGCAGGATGCTTCACTCCTATAAATGACGATGCAAAAGGTACTAATTTGTAATCGTGCCACTTTGGCTTTCTGGCATGCTCTTGGTGGTACGATTGCGGATAATAATAAATCTTTTCTTGCCAACGCCCTAAATTGTTCGTTATGTACGAACATAATACCGATGATTGTGCGTACTTGCTCCACCAAAGGCGGTCGTGAACCGCACTTTTTTGCGTTTTTCGGGAAAATAAAAAAATCCTGATTTTCATTGAAAATCAGGACTTTTGTTGTTTTGCTTTTTTACTGTGGTGCCACCAGGAATCGAACCGGGGACACAAGGATTTTCAGTCCTTTGCTAAAAAGCGAGTGCAAAGGTAGGCTAAAAAAGTGAGAGTAAAGAAAGATGTTGAAGAAAATGTTGTGTGCTTTAGTTTTTATTAACAGTAAAAGAGCCCGGTTCCATTTTTGCATAGTGATGATGAGGCTTTTGTCGTAAATATGTTTTATGAATGTACGACGTTTTACAAGCAGAGAATATTTTAATCTAATCAAATTGTTTTACAATCATTGACTGTTTCCTGGTTAGAAATGAAATGTTTTACAATCATCAAATGCTTTATGTTTGCTTCATTTTCCAAAGCACTTGGATTTTTAAGTTGTTCCATTTTCCAAAGCATTAAAATTTTTCGAGCTGTTTCATTTCCCAAACGTCTAAGCTTGGGGTCTTTAAAAGCGTCATTCGCTTGGGTTAAAAACCGATTATGTCTTGTAAACGCTTAATGTTTATAACCCATTCAAAGCCTAATGTTGTGGTATAAAAAAATGCGCAACCTTGAATATGGTTGCGCAATTAAGAAGTGATGAGAGGCTTTATGCCTTTAAAGGATTCCATCCTTGTGCCGTAATGTCAAACTCTTGATTGTCGCCGCGCGAAATCAATCGGCATCCCAAAGCCTCTTTTGTTATGTAACCTATCTGCCTGATGCCTTGGCTTTGCAGTGCATTTAGCTTTTCGTGGTCGCCTATGGAGCATGTGAAAAGCAGTTCGTAATCTTCTCCACCGTTCATGGCGCACGTTGTGACATTCATGTTAAATTCTTCCGCTGCCACTGCCGTTTGGTAATCTATCGGAATGTTCTTTTCGTATATCCGGCAACCGCAATGGCTTTGCTTGCATATGTGCAGAAGTTCTGAGCTGAGACCGTCGCTGATGTCCATCATTGATGTCGGGTGTATGTTGTTGTCTTTCAGCAACTTTATCATGTCACCACGTGCCTCGGGACGCAACTGCCGTTGCAACAGGTATTCCTTGCCGGCAAATTCGGGTTGGAAATCAATGTACTTTGCTCCTTCCTGCCTCAAGTGGTTTGCCAATGCTTCGTTACCTTCCTTTTGCGCCTTGCGTATTTTCTCGTTCAGGCTGTCAATCTGCTGGTAATAAATGCGTTTTTCGCGCTCCAAAAGTTGCAGTCCCATGTATGCAGCCCCAAGGTCACCTGTGACGCACACCAGATCTGTTTCCTTTGCGCCATTGCGGTAAACAATATCCTGCCTGTCAATCTCTCCAATGCATGTTATGCTTATGGCAAGTCCTGTGAGCGAGGAGCATGTGTCACCGCCAACGATGTCAACGTTCCATTTGTCGCATGCCTCATGCAGTCCGCGATAAAACTCGTCGAGATGCTCAACCTTGAACCGCTTGCCAAGGGCTATGCTCACGAGCAACTGGGATGGCGTGCCGTTCATTGCGAAGATGTCGCTCAGGTTTACCATCGCACTTTTGTAACCGAGCTGTGCCATGTCATTGTACGTGAGGTCAAAATGCACTCCCTCCATTAGCATGTCAGTCGTCACAAGCGTTTCCTTGCCAGTATGCGTCAGCACGGCACAATCGTCGCCAACGCCCTTGAGCGTCGTGGGATTTTTCGGGGCAATGTCTTTAGTGAGTCGGTCAATGAGACCAAACTCGCCCAATTCCTTTATTTCCATTTATCAGCTTCTCTTTATCATTTCCCTGAAAATCTCCGTCATCAGTGGCTGCGATGCGTTTGCCGCAATTTGCACTTCCTCATGGCTCACTTCCACCGGTACGTCGAAACCTCCAAGGTCGGTTATCACGCTTATGCCGAAGACGCGCATTCCGCTGTGACGTGCCACAATCACTTCGGGCACGGTGCTCATGCCCACCGCGTTGCCGCCCAGCAGGCGATACATTCGGTATTCGGCAGGGGTCTCAAACGTGGGGCCCTGCACTCCCACATACACACCATGCACCAGGCGTATGCCCTTCTCGCTGCCTATGGAGTCGGCAAGGTCGCGCAGACCCTTGTCGTAAGCCTCGTGCATGTCTGGGAAGCGAGGCCCCGTGGGGAAGTTCTTGCCGTGCAGCGGATGCTCGGGGAAGAAATTGATGTGGTCGTCGATAATCATCAAGTCGCCAATCTTGAAGCTTGGATCCATGCCCCCTGATGCGTTGCTCACGAAGAGAGTTTCTATGCCAAGCTCGTGCATCACGCGTATTGGGAACGTAACCTCTTTCATTGAGTATCCCTCGTAGAAGTGGAACCGTCCGTCCATGGCGAGAATGTCCTTGCCACCAAGTTTGCCGAAAATTAGTTTCCCGGCATGTCCCTCAACCGTGGATACCGGGAAGTTTGGGATGTCCTTGTAAGGAAATTCCCTGTCAGAGGTTATCTCTGAAGCTAATTGTCCGAGGCCTGTGCCCAGGATTATTGCGGTCTTTGGCCTTGCCGTCATCCTTTCCCTTAGCCAGGATGCTGTTTCTTGAATTTTTGCGTACATAACTGATGATTTTACTGTTGAACGCTTCTTCCTGTCCAAGCATGAACCTCACGCTTATCGGAAGTACGTATAGGTTGTCGAGCACGTCGCTGCTCAGCCCGTCGAGGTTCTTTAGCCGCGTCGCGTCTTTTTCTGTCGTTATTATGGTCTTTGGCGATGGCATCGCCGCAAAGGTTTCGTTTATCCTTTGGGCGTCATGTTCGGTGAAGTCGTGATGGTCGGCATAGGAAAGCGATACCAGCGACAGGCATTTCCCCCTCAGGTCGTTTTCCATCTGCCTTGGCGAGCCAATGCCTGTTATCAAGAGAACGTTTTTCCTTTTCCTGCCTTCGCCAGCGTTTTTGCCCTTGTCTGTTAGCAGATACGGCTTGCCGTAATCTATGTAAGTGAAGTAAAGTTGCTGGTAGGGGTAAAGGTCCATGGCCTTTGTCAATACCCTTATCTCAATGGGGTTCAGCCCTTTGGGACATTTGGTTATTATCACGATGTCGGCTCGGCTCTTCCCGTATTTCGGCTCTCGCAAGCGTCCTGCCGGCAGCAACTTGTCGCCCACGATGAGGCGATGGTAATCGACCAGCAGTATGTTAATTCCCGGCTTGACGTAACGGTGCTGGAATGCGTCGTCGAGCAACACCACCTCAACGTCTCGTGTGGCCTCATCGTGCGTCAGCCGTTCTATTCCCTCACGCCTGTTCTTGTCAACGGCAACGTACATGTCGTGAAACTTTTGCTTCATTTGGTACGGCTCGTCGCCAATGTCACGTGCCGTGGAATGGTTGTCGGCGAGAATGTAGCCCCTTGTCTTCCGTTTGTAGCCACGCGACAGCACTGCCACCTTTGCCACGCCATGCAACAGGTTCGCAAGGTATTCCACGTGTGGGGTCTTGCCGGTGCCGCCCACCGTTATGTTTCCAACAGATATGACGGGTATGGCGTATGCCTGTTGCCGCAACAGTCCCCAGTCGAAGAGCTTGTTGCGCAAGTTGACTCCCATGCCGTATATCCAGCTTAGGGGCAACAGCCAATTGTTTATCTTTATGAGGTCGCCTTCCATCAAATCATGTTCTTTCTTTTTTTGTTAAAACAGTCGGTGGGCGCAATGCCCTCCATGCCGTTGGTGACGGTGTTTTTGCGTGGTGGGGTGGTGGGGGCATGTCAGCGCAAAGGCACGCTTATCGGCATACGTGCCTGCAGCCTTCCCATGCACTCCATTTTTTGCGCCATCATCAGAGGTTCGTACAAGTCGCCGAGCGCAATCCGCAGGCGTGCGTCAAGGTAGCTGCCGCCAACCTGGTCGTCGAGAATCCTCGACAGTAGCCCCTTCGCCTCCGGATAATCCACGGCGTGGTATTTTTCGAGCTTTGCAAGCTGTGCGGCCTTGGCTACGGCCTTGTCTATTCCGCCAAGGCCATCGACGAGACTCAACGCAAGAGCGTCTGAGCCAAGGTAAACATGCCCCTGGGCTATTTCCTCAACCTTGTCCATTGAGAGGTTGCGTCCCTGTGCGACGCGGCTCTTGAACAGGCGGTAACCATTGTTGACGCTTCCCTGTATGAGGTTGAGCTGCTCCTGTGTCATTGGTATCACCGTTGAGCCCATGAGCGAGTTGCGGTTTGTTTTCACGCCATCATAGCTTATGCCTATTTTCTTTGTCATGAGTTCCGAGCGGTCTGCCACGATGCCATATATGCCAATTGAGCCGGTTATGGTGTTTGGCTCGGCGAAAATGTAGTTGGCCCCGCTGCTTATGTAATATCCGCCCGAAGCCGCCGCTCCACCCATTGACACCACCACGGGCTTCTTCTTTTTCAGCAAATCCACCGCATGCCAAATCTGCTCTGACGCATAAGCTGAGCCGCCAGGCGAGTTGACGCGCAGCACCACGGCCTTCACGTTGTCGTCGTCGGCCAGGCTGTTTATGTCGCTTACCATGTCGTTGCCAACGATTAGGTCAGAGCCTGTTACGAGGCTCTGTTCCGGCACGTCGTCCACAATGTCGCCAGAGGCATAGTACACGGCAACCACGTCGCCCTCGTGTTTCTCGCTCACGCCTTTCATGTCGGCGACGGTCACCTGCGGCACGTTGTCGTCCTTGCCAAGGTCAAGTAGTCCTTTCACCACGTCCTTTATCTGGTCCGCATACAGCAATCCGTCCACCATCTTGTATTTCACGAGGTTCTTGGTGTCCTCAAGCGTCACGAGGCGGTCGGCGTAATCGTTGAGTTTGTGCACGCCGATGCCCCTGCTTTTCGACACGGCCTTGCAGATGGTGTTCCACCATCCGTTGACGTATCTCTCCGTCTGCTCTCGGCTGGGCTCGCTCATGTGGTCCTCGGTGTATATTTCCGTGGCACTCTTGTATTTGCCACACTTGATGGGAATCATTTTAACGCCGATTTTCGCCAGCACGTTCTTGAAATACGGCTGTGCGCTGCCAATGCCTTGCCAGTTGATTTCGCCGATGGGGTTTAGGTAAAGCTTGTTGGCAACCGAAGCCACATAGTAAGCTCCCGTGGTGTACGAGTCGCCATAGGCTACGATCCACTTGCCCGACTGCTTGAACGCCTCCAGGGCTTTCCTCAGTTCCTGCAGCTCGGCGAGGTATCCGCCCAGCTCCCCGGCTTCTATGTATATGCCCTTGATCTTGTCGTTGTCCTTGGCCTTGCGTATGGCGGACAGGGTTTCCGCCAGCCCCATGCCGCCGCCGTCCTTGCCCATGACATATTCGATGGGGGAGGCTTGCGGGCTGCGGTCGCTCATGGTGCCGTCAAGGTTGAGCACGAGCACTGAGCCGTCGGCGATGGTCGTGGCGGAAGGCGTGCCCATCGAGGCGGCCATGCCAGCGATGCCAATCATGGTGACGAACAATGCCACCACGGAGAATATCGCCACGCCGACAAATGCGGCGACTATGTTTTTTATGAAGTCTTTCATGCGTGAATGTCCTTTTTTTATGTGAGAACCGTGCCATCGCTGCCCATTGGCAGTGGTGTGCGCCGGCGTTGCTTATTCATAGTCATCGACTACGGAGTTTACGAAGTCCATCATCGGCTTTGCCACTTTCAGCATCCCTGCCGTGTTGTCTGCCCAGTTGCGTTTCTGGAAGAAATCGTCGCCGACACACCGCCAGGCGCAGTAGTTTTTCATCTTCAGGTAGTCGATGAACTCGTAGTCGCGTGGGAAGTCCTTTGGAGCCGTCTTCAGGCAGCTCGCCCCAAAGCCTTTCTCCCTGGTGGGCAACTCGCCAACCCATTCCGCCTCGCATGGATAGCCGAAGAGGTGTATGAACTCTCCTCCCTCCACGCTGGCTCGCCATTCGTCGATGTTGCCCATTATCTCGTTGCGTATCGAGGTCAGTATGTTTGTTGGCAGGCACCAGCAGCCAATCGCGAACAGGCTGTGCCCCGGCTGCAGGTGGACGTAATAGCCGCCATGCAGGCTCTTCTTGCCATGCGCGGATATGAAGGCTCCGAAGTGGCGCTTGTAGGGCGACTTGTCCTTGCTGAAACGGGTGTCGCGGTAGAAGCGGTAGCAGCAATCTTTAGCCGTGAGGTGGGCTATCGACGGGTCGAACGTGGCGATGACCTTTATAAGCTCGTCAACGCCTTGCTCAAATTCGCCTTTCGCCTTTTCGTAGGCGGCCTTGTGCTCCTGGAACCACTGTCGGTTGTTATTGTTGGCTATGTCAGCCAGGAATTTGAAGATTATAGTCGCATTCATATATAATAGGTGCAAAAATAAGCATTTTTCGTTTTATTTGCAAGTTTCGGCAGGTTTTTCTTTCACTTTTAGTAATGCTCGTTTTAGGGGCGTGCCACGGTGGCTTTCCCTTTGCGGCGCAATGGGGTTGCGATTGTGGCGTAATGGGGTTGCGATTGCGCCGTAATGGCAGTGCGTTTGTGGCGTAAACACGAAGCGTTTGCGGTGCGAAGGGAAAGCGGCGCAAGTATGGCTGCCGCATGGCAGGGTTACCAGTTGCGGAACAGCTCGAAGCCAAACTTACAGCCTACCGCCCTGTTGCCCTGTCCGCTGCTCACGAAGAAGCCCATGGAGAAAAGGCGCGTGGTGAACCCGTAGCCAAGCTCTACGTAGGGGTGGATGTTTCGCACGTCGAGGGCTGATATGTAAATGCGCTCCATCTCCATGTAGTGGCCTGCCCATGGTATCCAGCTGAGCAGCAACAGCGGGCTTTCGTAGGTGAAGTTTGCCCTCACGTAATAGTCGGACGTGTTGTACGTGTCGCTTCGCAGAAGCTCAAACTCGCCGCTCCAGTCGTCGTTCCATCCGCCCGGTATGTTGTTTTCCTGAAAGTTCTCGTAGTTGAGAAAGTAGGCTCTGCGGCCTTGCATGGTGTAAAAACCGCCGCCAAGCCTCAACTGCATGGATTGCAGCCTGTTGAGGCGGTGTATGTACTCGGCGTTCATCTCCATGCGCTCATATTCGGTGTTTGTCTTGAATGCGCCCTTTATGGCACGGTCGTAGTCGAGCGACAGCACTGGTCCCTTCCATCCCCACGGGCGCAGCTGAAGCTCTATTACGGGTGCGAACGAGCTGTAAATGGCTTCCCAGCCAAGAGTGTGGAAGGCGTGGCGGTGGATGGCGGTGCGGTATTGGTAAAGGGTTCCAAGCTGAAACCCGAAATGTGGGTTCAGGTCGTAGTTGAGCAGCAGGCGCATGTCTGTCTGCTTGAAATCGTTGAGCAAGTCCCAGTTTGGCTCCACGGGAGTCACCGGGTGATCCTTCATTATGTCGCGCCTTACCGACTGGCTGCTGATGTGGTTGCCGTTGCCGGTCTCAATCTTTAGGTATCCGTTTCGCCTGCGGTTGAAGTAATAGTATATCGGGAAACGGAAGTAAAACTGTTTTTGCTTGAAGGCGTACCCACCCTTGAAACGGCCTGAAATCTCGCTGTTGTCGCCAATCTGGTAGCTGGCTCGCACGTCGATTTTGTAGGTGAAGCCCCGGCGGTGGTCGTAGCCCATGTACAGGGGGTTGAGCACGGGGTTGAGGCGCACGTAGCCACGGTTGTTTAGCCCGAAGTTTGACTTTATGCGGTTTAGTACGTTGTCGCCGATGACATCCCACAGTACCGTCTTTGCCCAGTGCTCCTTGGCTTTGCGCGAGCTTGCCGTGTCAGCCTTTGCGATGGAGTCGCGGCGCAGCTTTTCCTCCATCCGCCTGAATATGCCATGCTCCATGTCGTTTAGCGTGTCGGGTCTTATGCCGGGCATCAGCCGTCGTGCGTCGGCTGGGGCAATGCTGTCGGGCAATGTCTTTGGCAGGCCGTAGTAGCTCTTGTAATGTCCGCTGACCTTGTTGCCGAGAAACTTGAACAGGAAAAGCGCCTCGCACTTGGCGGGGAATAGGGACATGAAGCCGCGCTCGTTCATGTCCATGGAAATCCAGAAGGATGTCATGTCAAACTCGCCACGGAAGTTGACGTTGACAATGCGCCCCGTGAGGCGGTCAACGGTGGCGCTTCCGCGCACAAGTTGCGTGTTGTGGCGCTTGGGCTTGAACCTTAGTGCCACGATGTCGCCATGGGCGACGTCGATGGTGTATGAGTAGAAACGGAAGTTGTTGGGGTGGAAAGGGGAGAGCAGGGGGTTGCTCACGATGGTCTCGTCGTATATGTCGGGGGTGAGGTAACGCGCGAAGTTGGGCATTGTCTGCCGGCTGTGCGGTATGGTTGTTATCCTCATGAGCGGCTCTACGGTATAGTCGTCGAGTCCCCACACTTTCAGCTTGCTGTATTCTTCCGTAATGTATTCCCTCTCGTCGCCGTGCGCCACCACGTATGCCGATGGCACGAGTTTCAGCGTGGCGTTGCGGCGCTCGACGCGCATGGTGGAGCGTGTGTAAGCGTAACTGACGCTTGACAGCACGTTTGACGTGTCAATGGTGGCTCCGTATGTGTGTATGCGTTGCAGGAGGGCGAGCTTGGTCTTGCGCTTGGCGTGGAGCGGCTGGGCGAGCATGAGGGGCAGGAACACGCACAGCATGGCGAGGCATGTGCGTCCTCGCCATGTGAGCCTTGCCGGCTCGCCAACAAGGTTGTCATTCTTGCTTCCTGCCATCTGTGTTTTTGCGCTATGCGATGCTGTGGTCACTCCAGCTCGCTGAGTTCAAGCCATCTTAGGCTTTTTTCGTCAAGCTCATCCTTCAGCTGTGGCAAGCGTTTGCTCTTCTTTGTGAGTTCGTCAATGGATAGCTTGCCGCTGCACAATTCCTCTTCAATCTGCTTCTGCTCTTTTTCCAGCAATTCTATTTCGGCGGTGAGCTGCTCAAATTCCCTTTTCTCCTTGTACGACATGCGTTTGCGCGTGTCGTGGCGGTAGCTTTTCTTGGTCTCGGCATCCTTGGCCGTTGCCTTGCCCTTGGCTTTCTCCTTCTCGGGGTTGGCTTTCAGGCTGTTCCACTCGCGGTATTGCGTGTAGTTGCCTGGGAAGTCCTTTATCTCGCCATTGCCCTGGAAAACAAGCAGGTGGTCAACAACCTTGTCCATGAAGTAACGGTCGTGGCTTACCACGATGACGCAGCCTGGGAAGTCTTGCAGGTACTCCTCAAGCACTTGCAGCGTCTGTATGTCAAGGTCGTTAGTCGGCTCGTCGAGTACCAGGAAGTTTGGGTTCCTCATGAGCACGGTGCAGAGGTAAAGCTTGCGCCGCTCTCCGCCACTGAGTTTGTAAACGTAGTTTTGCTGTTGCTCGGGGGTGAACATGAAGTGGTTGAGAAACTGCGAGGCGGTCAGTTTCTTGTTTCCTCCGAAGTCAATGTAATCGGCTATGTCGGTTATCACGTCTATGACCTTTGCGTGTTCGTCAAACTGCAGCCCCTCCTGCGAAAAGTAACCGAAGCGCACGGTCTCGCCAATGTCAAACTTGCCGCTGTCTGGCGGCACGCTTCCCAAGAGCATTTTTACGAACGTGGATTTGCCAGTGCCGTTGTTGCCCACGATGCCCATCTTTTCGAAGCGGGCGAAGTTGTAATAGAAATTGTCAAGTATGGTCTTGTCGTTGCCGTCCGAGTCGGTGAATTTCTTGGATACGTATTGGCACTCGAATATTTTCGAGCCTATGTAAACGTTTCTCGACTTGAGCCGTATCTGCCGGTCTTCTATGCGCTGATGGGCCTTTGCCTCAAGCTCGTAGAATGCGTCCTCGCGATACCGTGCCTTGTGGCTTCGGGCTTGTGGCGTGGAGCGCATCCATTCCAGTTCCCTGCGGTACAGGTTGTTGGCACGCTGTATCTCGGCGCGTCGGTTGTCGATGCGTTCCTGCCGTTTCTCAAGATAATAGCTGTAATTGCCACGGTAGGTGTAAATGGTATGGTCGTCAAGCTCTATGATCTGGTTGCAAACATGGTCGAGGAAATAGCGGTCGTGGGTCACCATGAGCAACGTGAGCGTTGAGCGTGACAGGTAGCCCTCAAGCCAAACAATCATGTCGAGGTCAAGATGGTTGGTCGGCTCGTCGAGTATCAGGAAGTCGGGTTCCGTGATCAGTGCGTTTGCCAGTGCCACGCGTTTCTGCTGGCCGCCGCTAAGCTCGCCCATTGGCTGGTTCAGGTCGTCGATATGCAGCCGCGTCAGTATTTGCTTTGCCTTCAGCACACGCTCTGGGTCGCCATGATGGTTGAAGCATGCGTCAAGAACCGACTCCTGTGGGTCAAATTTCGGTGTCTGGTCAAGGTAGCTCAGCGTAATGTCGTTGTGGAAAATGATGCTTCCGCTATCATAGCCTTCCCTGCCGTCTATTATCTCAAGGAGGGTTGATTTGCCCGTGCCATTCTTTGCTATCAAGCCAACCTTCTGCCCTTGTGCGATGGAAAAGCTTATGTCCTCGAAAAGCACGTGTGCGCCAAACGACTTGGTGAGTTTTTGTATGTCTAAATAAGAAACCATGATAAAATAAACATCCAGTGTATGCTTGTGGCTTTTTTCTCGGCTGCTGTCTTTCTTGGGTCATGCCTTGCCCTTGAACATGCTGTCTTCGGCTGCGGTGTCTTTTGCCAACCGCTCTTTCTCAAGGTCTTTCAATATGCCGCCAATGTAGTCGAGCACCTCTTCCTTGCCCGCCTTTTTCTCAGAGCTTGTTATGAAATAGGGTGGAAGGCTCTCCCATGTGTCAAGCATCTTGTTCATCCACGCCTCGGCGTTAGCCTTGGCTTTTGGTGCGCTCAGCTTGTCGGCCTTGGTGAAGATTATCGAGAAGGGCACCCCGCTCTCGCCAAGCCAATCCACAAACTCGCGGTCTATGGTTTGCTGTTCGTGACGTATGTCAACGAGTACGAAGACGTTGACAAGTTGCTTGCGCATGAGGATATACGTGCGAATCATCCTGTCGAGTTTGTCGCGCTCTGTCTTTGAGCGTTTGGCATAGCCATATCCAGGAAGATCTACGAGATACCATTCCTTGTTGATGATGAAGTGGTTTATGAGCAGGGTCTTTCCTGGGGTTGCCGATGTCTTGGCAAGACCCTTGTGGTTGCAAAGCATGTTTATGAGGCTTGACTTGCCAACGTTGCTTCGCCCGATGAATGCGAACTCGGGTTTGGTGTCTTTGGGACACATGCTCTCCCTCGGGGCTGATATGCTGAATTGAGCGTTCTTGATTTCCATGTGGTATGACTGAAAAAATGATGTTCCCTGTTACTTACAGTTTAGCTGATTACAAAGTTACTAAAAAACTTTCAATTTCTTTTCGCTTGGTGGTAATTTTTAAGTTAAGTAACGGAAAAGTAATGGGGATGAAAAAAGACCTTGCGGGAACAAGCCTCGCAAGGTCTTCTTGTGCGCCTGTGCGTTGCCAAGCGCCATTAGCCACATTCCTCGGCTGAGGAGTTTAGCAGTGCTTTCTCGAATAGAGGTCCATGTTGTCGGAAGGCTTGAAGACAATCTTCTCATGGGCATCGATGGTGATTTTCTCTTTCGTGCGGGGGTTCACGCCTTGGCGCTCAGGCACTTGCTTTACAAAGAAGCGACCAAAGTCGGGCAGTGAAAGCTCCTTGTCGCCTTTCACCATATTGTCTGCCACTACGCCAAACACGGCGTTGACATATTTCGCAGCGTCAGCCTTGGTTATCTCAGCGCGCTGGGCAACCTGTGCGATAAGTTCTGTTCTGTTCATGGTATTCAGATGCTTTTAATTGTTTTTGCTCTGCAAAGATACTAATTTTTTTGCGTTATCTCAGCTTGTCGGCATAAAAATTGATGGCCTTCCGCGCAATGGCCTCCGCCTCTTCCATCGTGCAGTCAAGCCTGCCTCCGCTTGCGTTGAGGTGTCCGCCGCCATTGAAGAACCGCTTGGCCATCTCCTCTACGGAGAAGTCGTCAACAGACCTCAGGCTTACCCATATTCGGTTGTCCACACGGTCGTCCTCGCGCATTGATATGCTGCACTTCAGTCCCTTTATGCGGAGAGGCTCGTTTACGAGTCCTTCCGCGTCGCCGCGCACGAAGTGGAAATCCTTCATCTCCTTGCGCGTAAGCGTGTAGTAGCTTGCGTGCAAGTCGTCGAACACGTTGAGCTTCTGCGACATCAGGTAACCGCGCAACCGTATTGCCCACGACGAGTAATTGTTGTAAACGTTGCGGTAAATCTTGTCCTTGTCGATGCCCTTTGTCAGCAACTGGCATATTATGTAATATACCTCGGGGCGTGTGGAATTGTATGTGAAGCCTCCCGTGTCAGTCATCATGCCGCAATATGCCGGTACGGCAAACGCCTTCGACAGTTCTTCGAAGCCTCCGAGTTGCCATGCCACGCGGAAAACTATTTCCGACGTGGAACTTAGTTCTGGGTACGACACCTTTAACGTGGCAGGAATGTCCAATCCCAAATGGTGGTCGAACACTATGCGTTCTGCCGTGCACGCCTCCATGTCGGTGGCAAGCTCGTCTGTCCGTGACAGTTGGTTGAAGTCGAGGCAAAACATCAAGTCACACTCTTTCAATAGTGCCTTGACCTCTGCGGGGTGTTTGTCATAGCGTACTATTCGGTCGCTGAACGGCAGCCAGTGAAGGAAATCTGGGTAGGCATTGGGCACCACAATCGTTGCCCCCTTGCCATAACGCTCCCTCAGGTAAGCGGCCCATGCAAGGCACGAGCCAAGGGCGTCGCCGTCGGGATGGGAATGCCCGACAAGTACAATATGGTTTGCGGCGGTCACCATGCTTTCAAGCTGGGCGACCTCGCCAGATGTGAGAAGATCCAAATTCATAATTGGTGCAAAGGTACGAATAAAAGCCAAAATAAAGGTAATCGGTCTGGAAAATTATCATTTTGCATGGCTTTATGCCAAACTTTGTGTTAATCAATTTTAATTTAACACAATCTTCGCTTGTGTTTACATTTGTTTTCACTACCTTTGCACCGCATTTGAGGAAGGTTGGCAGAGTGATCGAATGCGCTAGACTCGAAATCTGGTATACCCATTACGTGGTATCGGGGGTTTGA
>CAYLUI010000007.1:0-77140 GCA_964386825.1 uncultured Prevotella sp.
AATCAATGTGCCAGGCTCCTTTGATGAAATCGTATGGATTAATTAATACCATTTTATTAGTAATCGCATCTAAAAAGAATATGCCTGTCAGGTAAATTTCGTCAACACGCGGGGGCGGTCACAAGGACCGCCCCCGCGTGTTGACGAGAACTGATTATTGATTTTTATAAACACCCTCACGTGTGGCGTTGCCGACAAAGAAACAAAGCCATTGAAATAAATCATGCCAAGGCTTGCAGTTTCTGAAAGCTTTTTATTAACTTTGCAACGCATTATTAATGCCTTTCTGCGATACGCATTTGGGAAAACAACGATATTTTTTGACATAAAATCAATAATGGAACAAGAATTTGAACTCATTGCCAAGACCTTCATGGGGTTGGAACCCGTCTTGGCAGAGGAGCTCACAGGGTTAGGCGCCAACAATGTACAGATAGGCCGCCGCATGGTGTCGTTCACAGGCGACAAGGAGATGATGTACCGTGCCAACTTTCAGTTGCACACCGCCATCCGAGTGCTCAAGACCATAAAGCACTTCAAGGCGCGCTCTGCCGACGACGTGTACAACAACGTGAACGACATCCAATGGGACAAGTATATTGCAGAGGGCAACACGTTTGCCGTTGACTCGGTGGTGTTCTCGGAGGAGTTCCGCAACTCGCACTTCGTAAGCTACAAGGTGAAGGATGCCATCGTGGATTGGTTTCGCGAGCGGACGGGCAAGCGACCAAACATATCGGTCAGCGACCCTGACATACGCTTGCACATCCACATTGCCGAGGACGACGCCACGCTTTGTCTCGACTCAAGTGGCGAGAGCCTGCACCGTCGCGGCTACCGCCAGGAGACCATGGAGGCTCCGCTCAACGAGGTGCTTGCCGCCGGCATGATACTTATGACGGGCTGGCGTGGTGAGTGCGACCTGATTGACCCCATGTGCGGCTCGGGCACCATCGCCATTGAGGCTGCGCTCATTGCCCGCAACATATCGCCGGGCGTGTTCCGCAAGGGGTTCGCGTTCGAGAAATGGCCCGACTTCGACAAGGAGCTTTTCGAGGACATTTACAACGACGACTCGGAGGAGCGCGACTTTGAGCACCACATTTACGCCTACGACATTGACATGAAGGCGATAAACACGGCAAGGCTCAACGTGAAGGCCGCCGGCATGACGCAGGACATAAGCCTGGAGTGCCAGGACTTCAAGAACTTCAGCAAGCCCGAGGGCAAGAGCATCATGATAATGAACCCGCCATACGGCGAGCGCATCACCACGCCCGACCTGCTGGGAACCTACCGCATGATAGGCGAGAGGCTGAAGCACGAGTTCGGGGGCAACGAGGCTTGGATACTGAGCTACCGCGAGGAGTGCTTTGACCAGATAGGTCTGAAGCCTTCCATAAAGATACCGGTTTACAACGGCTCGCTGGAGTGTGAGTTCCGCAAGTACATGCTCTTCGACGGCAAGATGGCCGACTTCCGCTCTGAGGGTGGCATCGTGAAGACGGAGGAGGAGAAGCGCGAGATGGCGCAGAAACACCGTTTCAAGAAGAACCGCGAGTTTAAGGAACGCCTTGACGAGCGCGAGCAAAACGAGGCTGCCGACATACGTTCGTTCAAGTTCCACAGCCTTGACCCTAAGCGCCGCGACATGTTCAGGCAGAGCACCGAGGAACGCGACATGAAGCGCAACTTCAGGCGCGACGACTTCAAGCGTGATGACTTCAGTCGTGACAGTTTCCGGAAGGGTGATTCGCGCCAGCGTGGAAAGGGCGACTTCAAGCGTGATGGTTTCCGGAAGGGTGACTTCAAGCGTGGCGGACGCGATGAATACAAGGGACGTGGCGACTTCAAGAGCCGTGACTTCAAGGGAGGAAAGAAGTTTGGTGGCAACAAGTTTGGCCGCGACCGCAGGTTCGAGGACGAGGATTGAGGCACGCCGTTGCCCTGTCTTTTTTTGCACACTCGCTTGGCCGATAGGGCTGGGCGAGATGTGTGGTTTAAATAATAAGGTATAAAGGATGATGAAAAAAACATTCATATCATTATCGTTCTGCATGATGGCGATTGGTGGCATGGCCTCTCCGGCAAATGTTGGCGAGGTGGCGAAGGGCGAGGCGCAGTCGTCGCCCGTTGCGAGTGACGTGGCAGGCTCAGGCCTCCGTTCTTTCTCGTTGGAGGATCTCAACTTCGGTGGCACCAACTATCGCAACATGGTGCCGAAAAACCGTTGGACGACGTGGTGGGGCGACCAGCTTGTGCGCCTTGAGGCGGACAAGTGCTACCTCGTTGACAAGAACACCGGCAAGGAAACGCAGCTGCTCGACGTGAACGACTTCAAGAGCATCAAGTATGACGTGAAGAGTCTCATGTCGGCAAGTTTCCCCGAAGCCGACAAGCCTGTTGTGCTTGTGCGTGCCGGCGAACAGCTCATGGCTTACGACTGGAAGGCCAAGCGCAACCTGTGGTCGCTGAACGTGGAGGCGCCCACGCAGGCTTCTAAGCTCTGCTACGCCTCTAAGTCGCTCGCCTTCGTTAAGGACGACCAGCTGTTCGTGGAGCGCATCGTCGAGAAGGACGGCTCGAAGACGCGTGTTACCAAGGGGCTTACGGCCGACGGTTCGCGCGAGATAGTCTATGGCCAGAGCGTCCACCGCGACGAGTTTGGCATATCGGGCGGACTGTTCTGGAGTCCCGACGGCAGCAAGCTCGCCTTCTATCGCATGGACCAGTCGATGGTGACCGACTTCCCGATGATAAACATTCCCGACCCGACCATGGAGCCTGTCAAGGGTTCGCGCATTGCCACGCCCGCTCCCGACAAGTACCCCATGGCAGGCGAGACGAGCCACAAGGTCACCGTTGGCGTGTATGACATCCATACGGAGAAGATGGTTTACCTGAAAGCCGGCGACCCGACCGACCGCTATTTCACCAACATAGCGTGGAGTCCTGACTCGAAGACCATATACATGTTTGAGCTTAACCGCGACCAGAACGACTGCCGCCTCGTGAGCTACGATGCGGCTACGGGCGACAGGCTGAAGGAGATTTACCGTGAGACTGATGCCAAGTATGTTGAGCCGCAGCACCCCATAGTGTTCCTGCCATGGGATGCGTCAAAGTTTGTCATGCAGAGCCAGAAAGACGGTTACAACCATCTGTATCTCTTTGACACCGAGGGGAATGAGCTTAAGCAGATAACGTCGGGCAAGTGGGTTGTGATGGACATGCTCGGCTTCAACGCCAAGCGTCGTTCCATTGTGTATGCCGGCAACGAGCTGCATCCCACTCAGCGCAACCTGTGGGTCGTTGACGTGAACACGGGCAAGCGCACGCTGGTTGACGACAGTGGCAAGGGATGGCACAACGGATACGTTAGCCCAAGCGGCAAATTCGTGTATGACAATTACCAGGAACCCACCGTGCCACGCAAGATTGCAATCGTGAACACCGAGAACGGCAAGAGCGTGCCATATTTCACTGCCGAGGATCCATGGAAGGGTTACAATGTTCCCGAGTATCGCATGGGTAGCATCAAGGCTGCCGATGGCGTTACGGATCTTTACTATCGCATGGTGATGCCCGTGGGCTTTGACCCGTCGAAGAAATACCCAACCATAGTTTATGTTTATGGCGGTCCGCACGCCCACAACGTTGACGCTCGTTGGCATTGGAGCAGCCGCAGCTGGGAAACCTACATGGCACAGAAGGGATACCTGCTTTTCATACTCGACAACCGTGGGTCGGAGAACCGTGGCAAGGAGTTTGAGCAAGCCACGTTCCGCCATCTTGGCGACCGTGAGGTAGAGGACCAGATGAAGGGTGTTGAGTACCTGAAGAGCCTGTCTTATGTTGACGGCGACCGCATGGGCGTGCATGGCTGGAGCTTTGGCGGCTTCATGACGATAAACCTCATGACGACCCACCCCGATGTGTTCAAGGTGGGCGTGTCGGGCGGCCCCGTAATCGACTGGAGATGGTATGAGGTCATGTACGGCGAGCGTTACATGGATACGCCGCAGACCAACGCCGACGGTTATCGCCAGTCGTCGCTCATACCTAAGGTCAAGAACCTCAAGGGCAAGCTGCAGGTCATCATTGGCCTGAACGACGTTACCTGCGTGCCACAGCACTCACTCTCGTTCCTCAAGCAGTGTGTTCAGGACGGCATACATTGCGATTACTTCGTTTATCCGGGCGAGCCCCACAACATGCGCGGTCACCAGTCGGTGCATTTGCATGAGAGGATAAGCCAGTATTTCGATGATTGGCTAAAGTAAAACAATTCCACTTGGTTTGGATATACAGTAAAGAACAGCAAGGATTATTTATCCATAAAAGACAATGAAAATATTACTCTTGGGTTCAGGCGGTCGCGAACACGCCTTGGCATGGAAGATTGCGCAGAGCGCGAAGTGTGAGAAACTTTACGTCGCACCGGGCAATCCGGGCATGGCCGAGGTTGGCGAGTGTGTTGCCATTGGGGTCAACGACTTTGAGGCACAGAAGCAGTTTGTCGTCGAGAACGGCGTTGACATGGTTGTCGTAGGTCCCGAGGACCCATTGGTCAAGGGAGTTTATGACAGTTTCAAGGGCGACGGGCGCACAAGCCATGTGGCTGTGATTGCCCCGTCAAAGGCAGGAGCGCAGCTTGAGGGCAGCAAGGATTTTGCCAAGGGCTTCATGAAACGTCACGGCATACCAACGGCTGCCTACGAGACTTTCGACGGCACTACCGTTGAAGAGGGCATTAAATTCCTGGAAACGCTTCAGCCCCCATACGTGCTAAAGGCTGACGGGCTGGCAGCAGGAAAGGGCGTGCTCATCGTTCCGACGCTCGAAGAGGCAAAGGTGGAGTTCAAGGAAATGCTTGGCGGAATGTTCGGCGACGCTTCTGCCAAGGTTGTCATCGAGGAATACCTTTCGGGCATAGAGTGCTCTGTGTTCGTGCTTACCGACGGCAAAAAATATAAGATTTTGCCTGAGGCGAAGGATTACAAGCGCATAGGCGAGCATGACACGGGGCTGAACACCGGTGGCATGGGCTCGGTTTCGCCGGTGCCGTTTGCCACGGACGAGTGGATGCGAAAGGTTGAGGAGCGCATAATAAAGCCAACTGTTGACGGACTTGCCGAGGAGGGACTCGAATACAAGGGCTTCATCTTCTTCGGACTTATCAACGTTGGTGGCGAGCCTATGGTCATCGAGTATAATTGCCGTATGGGAGACCCTGAGACCGAGGTTGTTATGCCTCGTTTGAAGAGTGACATCGTTGACCTTTTCGAAGGTGTTGCCAATGGTGACCTTGACGCTAAGGCTGTTGAGTTTGACGATCGTGCCGCTGTTTGCGTGATGCTTGTCAGCGGAGGCTATCCCGAAAGCTACAAGAAGGGCTTTGCCATAAGTGGCGTTGACAGCGTTGAGGGAAGCATTGTTTTCCATTCGGGCACAGCCGTGAAGGATGGACAACTGGTGACCAACGGCGGCCGTGTTATTGCGGTCACGTCGTATGGTGTTGACAAGGCTGAGGCTCTGGCGAAGAGCATGGGCGAGAGCCTGAAAATCAACTTTGAGGGCAAATATTTCAGGAGGGATATTGGCCAGGATTTGTAATAGGTAAAATAAGGTAAAAATACATTCACAATGTCTCCTTGCCCTTGCGCCTGCACACCGGTGTGCAGGCGCAAGTTGGGAGAGGCTGCGTATGAAACGACTTCAGAACAGGGTAGCACAGTCGCGATGGGCGTTGCCCGTGACGACGGTTTATGCTTTGGTGGTATGCTTGGCAGGCGGACTCGTCACGGAGGGACTATGGCTGCAACTGGCGTTGCTGCTTGTGTCAACGATGATGATGGTTGAGCTGAACAATCATTATTCGCTCATTCGCATATTCTCGCGCATGGTGTCGTGTCCGTTCATGGTGCTGACCGCTATGGCTGTTTTCCTTTTCAAGAGTCAGGACGTGTGCGTGGTGCAGCTTTCGGTCATTGCCTTTTTGCTGCTTGTGTTGCGTGCCTATCAGGCACCTTCGGCTACGGGATGGGTGTTTTATGCCTTTTGCGCCTTGGGCGTGGGCAGTGCCGTTTTCCCACAGTTGCTTCTTTTTGTGCCCCTGTTGTGGATACTCATGGCGGTTTACGTGCAGTGTTTCAACGCGCGCACCCTTGTTGCTTCGTTGCTTGGCTTGCTCGTGCCATATTGGTTCGTGGCGGCGTGGTTCCTTTACGTCGGCGACTTTTCTTATCTGGGCGCACATTTGCTCAGCGTGTTCCGTTTTGATTTACCTTTCGGCATTTCCGTTATTGACATCCCACGGATGCTGATGTTCGTGTTCGTGCTTGTGCTTGCCTTCATAGGGTCAGTCCATTTCGTGATGTTCAGTTACCAGGATCGCATCCGCATCCGTATGCACTACGAAATGTTCATGGTCCTTGACGCGGCGTGCCTCCTTTTCGCTATCGTACAGCCACGGCATTTTGACATGTTGCTCGGCATGGCGATCGTCTTCACATCTCCGCTCATAGGCCATTTCCTTGCTCTTAGCCATTCGCGTGCGTCAAACATGACGTTCTTGCTGCTTGTTGCGGCTACGCTTGCCATAACGTCCTTCAACCTCTTGGCTTGTTAGCTTCCTGTGTGTATTTTGTTTTGAGACCATGGCACAATTCATAACCGACTTACTTCTCGATTACGGCTATTGGGGCATGTTGATAGCCGCGTTTCTTGCAGGCTCGTTTTTCCCTTTCAGTTCCGAGGCCGTAATGCTTGGCCTGCTTGCCGCCGGTCTCAAGCCCGAGCCTCTGGTCATCTATGGCACCATCGGCAACGTGCTGGGTTCCTTGTTCAATTGCCTTGTGGGACGGCTTGGCCGCCTCGATTGGGTTGAGAAATACCTGCATGTCAAGAAGGAAGATCTTGACCGGGCGCAGCGTTTCATGGCAGGACGCGGAGCGTGGATGGGCTTTTTCGCATTCTTGCCACTCATCGGCTCTGCCATAACCATTTGCCTTGGCTTCATGCGTGCCAACTTTTTAATATCCATGACATCCATAACGATAGGCAAGTTGCTAAGGTACATTATTTTAATGTATGGTGCAAGCTTGGTGATTTGAAATTTAATTATTAACTTTGCACGTATTATTGCAATAACATATTATTTATCATTTCCGTTGTCAGATGAAACAGTACCGTTTAGTAGATACCATACTTGGATGGGTGGCATTCGCGATTGCCGCTTTTACATACGTATCTACCATTGAGCCTACGGCATCGTTCTGGGATTGCCCTGAGTTTATCACCACAGGATACAAGCTTGAAATCGGTCATCCTCCAGGGGCGCCTTTCTTCATGCTCACGGCCAACCTGTTCAGTCAGTTTGCCAGCGATCCGTCGCAGGTAGCGCTGATGGTAAACATAATGTCTGCCCTGTTGTCGGCAGCGACCATCCTATTCCTGTTCTGGACGATAACGCATCTCACGCGCAAGCTCATCCTGAAGGACTGGAGCGAGCTTAGCCTTGGCAAGCTCATCGCCATCGAGGCTTCAGGAATGGTGGGCGCCCTCATTTACACATGGAGCGACACGTTCTGGTTCTCGGCCGTGGAAGGCGAGGTTTACGCCTATTCGTCGGCGTTTACGGCGTTGGTGTTCTGGCTCATACTGAAATGGGAAGACCATGCCGACGAGCCTCACAGCGATCGCTGGCTTGTGCTCATATTCTATATGACAGGCCTTGCCATCGGCGTTCACCTGCTCAACCTGCTGTGCTTGCCTGCCATTGTGCTGGTTTATTGCTATCGCCGTTTCCCCAACGTTGAGACCAAAGGCTCACTAATCGCCCTGCTTATCTCCTTTGTGCTCGTGGCGGCCGTGCTTTATGGTGTCATGCCTGGCATCGTCACAGTGGGTGGCTGGTTCGAGCTGTTCTTCGTCAACACGCTGGGCTTGCCGTTCAACACCGGACTCATTATTTACATAGCGTGCCTTGTGGGTTGCACCTTGTGGGCAATCTACGAGAGTTTCGTAGGGCAGAGCAAGAAGCGCGAGAACATATCGTTCCTGCTCTCTTTCGCCCTCATCGGCATACCATTCTACGGTTATGGCTGGTCGGCGGTCGTGATAGGCATCGTCGTCATAGCCGTTGCCGCCTACTTGCTCAACTACAAGAAAGGTGCCGGCAAGCAAGCCGTACATCTCGTAACGTCGCGTTTCAAGAACACGGCACTCCTGTGCATGCTCATGCTCATGATTGGCTATTCCAGCTATGCCGTCATCGTGATACGCTCTGTGGCCAACCCCCCAATGGACCAAAACTCGCCAGAGGACATTTTCACCCTCGGCTCTTACCTCAGCCGTGACCAGTATGGCGACCGCCCGCTTCTTTACGGGCAGGCTTACACCTCACAGGTGGCGTTGAGGCAGGAGGGCGACATGTGCCGCCCGGAGATGAAGCAGGGCGCACCCGTGTATAGCCGCAAGGAGAAAGCCTCGAAGGACGAGAAGGACTCTTATTTCGTGGTCACACACAGGAACAAGTATGTGTATGCCCAGAACATGTTCTTCCCACGCATGCACGATGCCAACCACGCCCAGGACTATGAGTCGTGGATGGGTGGCGTTGACGGTCACGAAGTGCCTTACGACCGCTGCGGCGAGCAAATGTCGGTAAAGGTGCCCAGCCAGCTGGAGAACATCAAGTTCTTCCTGTCATACCAATGCAATTTCATGTACTGGCGTTACTTCATGTGGAACTTCTGCGGTCGCCAGAACGACATACAGGGTCATGGCGAGCTTGAGCACGGCAACTGGATAACGGGCATCCCGTTTGTTGACAACGTGCGCCTGGGCGACCAAAGCAAGTTGCCCAATGACCTTAAGGCATACGACGCCAAGACCAACCCAACCGGCAACAAGGGTCACAACGCCTTCTACGCATTGCCGCTTATCCTCGGTCTTATCGGTCTTTTCTGGCAGGCATTCCGCGGTCGTCGTGGCATCCGCCAGTTCTGGGTTGTATTCTTCCTTTTCTTCATGACGGGTCTCGCCATTGTGCTTTACCTTAACCAGACACCGGTGCAGCCACGTGAGCGCGACTATGCTTACGCAGGCTCATTCTACGCCTTCGCCATCTGGTGCGGAATGGGTGTGGCGGCTATTGTCGATTTGCTGAAGAAGCACCTTAAGGTGAACAGCGTTGCTGTCACAGCCGTCGTGTCGTTGCTTTGCCTGCTTGTTCCCGTGCAGATGGTCAGCCAGACATGGGACGACCACGACCGCTCAGGGCGTTACACCTGCCGCGATTTCGGCCAGAACTACCTCATGACACTTCAGGACGAGGGTGCGCCGATAATATTCACCAATGGCGACAATGACACGTTCCCACTTTGGTACAACCAAGACACCGAGGGCATCAGGACCGATGCCAGGGTGTGCAACCTGTCTTACCTGCAGACCGACTGGTACATTGACCAGATGAAGCGTCCGGCATACGACTCGCCGGCAGTGCCAATCTCTTGGCCACGCCTCGACTTCTGTTCCGGAACCAACGAGTATGTGGAAGTGCAGCCATCGCTGAAAGGACAGATAATGCAGTTCTATGCGGAGCATCCCGAGCAGGCAAAGGCACAGTTTGGCGACGAGCCGTTCGAGCTTAAGAACATAATGAAGAACTGGGTGCGCTCAAGGGAGCGTGACTTGCACGTCATACCAACCGACACCGTGTATGTGACCATCGACAAGGAAGCCGTGCGCAAGAGCGGCATGATGATGGCTTCCGACTCGATACCCGATCGCATGGCAATATCGCTGAAGGGCAAGAATGCCCTCTACAAGGGCGACCTCATGATGCTTGAGATGATTGCGCAGTGCAACTGGACGCGTCCGCTGTATGTTGCCATCACCGTTGGCGAGGAAAACTTCATGAACCTTGGCGACAACTTTGTGCAGGAAGGCCTTGCCAACCGCATCACGCCGTTCAACACAAGGGCCGAAGGCGCAAGGAACTTCGATACGGAGAAGACTTACCGCAACATGATGACACGCTACAAGTATGGTGGGCTGTCGGCTCAGGGGCTTTACCTCGACGAGACCGTAATGCGAATGTGTTACACCCATCGCCGTCTTTTCGCCCAGCTTGCCAATCACCTCATAAGCGAGAAGAAGAACGACAAGGCTCGCAAGGTGCTTGACAAGGCGATGAAGGAAATACCAGCCTACACCGTGCCGTTGAACTACATGTCGGGTGGCATCGACCTGGCACAGGCTTACGCCAAGCTTGGCGACAAGGCCAATGCGCTCAAGTGCATCAACGCCGTGTGGCAGAACGCCGAGCAATACGCCAACTATTACCTGTCGCTCAACGGTATGCGCTTTGCCCAGTCGGCACGCGACATAATGATACAGTTCAGCATCATGCAGCAGGTTGCCGAGACCACGAAGCTTGTTGACAAGAATCTTGCCACCAAGCAGGCCAACACGGTAAACAACCTTTACCGCACTTACCTTGGCAAGGGCGGCCAGGCATTGGAGCGGTAACGCTCCATCGTCCTTGCGCGTAAATATCTTTTTTAGGAAACACATAAAACTATTGCATAGTTCCCCATCTTGACCCATTTCCCTCCCCCTTTTGTGGAGGGAAATGGGCTTTGGGGAGAAACCGAATATGTTCATCGAGCAACCGGCAAAGTTCCTGCGTTGGATTTATCCAAAAGCCACTTGGCGCATGGATAAAAACGACCATTCGGTGTACCTGACCTTCGATGACGGTCCGATACCCGAGTCAACGCCATTCATCCTTGACACGTTGAGGGAGTTTGGCGCCAAGGCTACTTTCTTCATGGTTGGCGAGAACGTCATGCGTTACCACGACCTTTACAACCGCATCGTTGCCGAGGGGCACCAGGTTGGCAACCACACGTTCCACCACCTTGGCTCGTTGAGGCACATGGCGATAACCTACGGGCAGGACGTTGCCATGGCAAACGAACTCATCAAGGCTCACCTCTTCAGGCCACCCCATGGCTGGATGAAGTTTGACGTTTACTGGTGGGTCAACCGCTATTACAAGATAATAATGTGGGACTTGGTGACGCGCGATTACTCAAAGTGGGTCACGGCTCGCGATGTCGTCAACAACGTGAAGCATTATGCACGCAATGGCTCAATCATAACGTTCCACGATTCGGTGAAAGCCATCGACAAGTTGCGCGTGGCGTTGCCCGAGAGCCTGCGTTGGCTCAAGGAGCAGGGCTATGAGTTCAAGACCTTCGACTGACACCATCATGCCCAACGACCTGCCATCATGCCAACCCGCCGAAAGCCTTGCCCGCTCAATAAAGGCAAAGGCCATGGAAATTGGGTTTGCCGCCTGTGGCTTTGCCAGAGCCGGGCGAGTAAGCCCCGACATGGAGGCGCGCCTGCGCCGATGGCTTGCCGATGGCGGCAACGCCGACATGGAGTACATGGCAAACCACATTGAGAAACGTTGCGACCCACGCTTGCTCATGCCAGGGGTCAAGACCATCGTCTCGCTTGCGCTCAATTATGCGCCTGCCAAGACGCTGCCCGATGGCGAGCCGCAGATTTCCGCCTATGCCCTTGGCAAGGATTACCACGACGTGCTGAAGCAAAAGCTTCGCCAACTTGCCGATTTCGCGTTGCGCTGTGCGGCGCAGCATGGCATTGCGGTTATGGCAGAGGATGGCGGGATGCCCTCGCAACCGTCTGACGCACAGCCCTATCGGGTGTTCGTTGATACCGCCCCCGTGCTTGAGCGTTACTGGGCGGTGCAAGCCGGGCTTGGGTGGATAGGCAAGAACCACCAACTCATCATCCCCCATGCCGGGAGCATGTTTTTCCTTGGCGAGATTTTCCTTGCCATCGACCTGCCTTGCGACAGTGCCATGCCCAACCGTTGCGGCACATGCCATCGCTGCGTTGACGCTTGCCCTACGCAAGCCATAGGCGACGGTCAGGCTTCGTTCTTGTCGTCGCGTTGCCTTTCCTACCAAACCATTGAGAACCGGGGTGAACTGTCGGCGCAGGCACGTGCCGGGATGGGCGACACGTTTTATGGTTGCGACCGCTGCCAGGCGGCTTGCCCATGGAACCGCTTCGCCACCCCTAATTCCACCCCCGAGTTGCAGCCGAGCGACGAGCTGCTGCACATGACGCGCGACAAGTGGAAAAACCTTACCGTTGAGGACTATCGCCGGCTTTTCAAGGGTTCGGCGGTGAAGCGTGCCAAGTATGACGGCCTTATGCGCAACATCCGCAACCTGCATGACTGACAGGCAGTTGCCCCAATTGTCCCTTCTTCCCATCCATCGTCCACATCCTGTTTTCCTTGTGCCGTAACGGGGTTTCCCTTTGCGGCGCAACCGTGTTCCCCTTTGCGGCGTAACCGCATTGTCGTTACGCCGTAATCGTGTTGCCTTTGCGGTGCAAACGCGTTTCCGTTGCGCCGTAATCACGTAGCCGTTGTGCCGTAATAGCGTAACCGTTGCCGCATTGCGTGGTGGGCTTCACGGGCGTAGCCGTAAGATAGCCTTTTTTTCGTGTTGGCGACAAAAAAAGTTTTTTCCCATAAGTATTTTTGTCGCCGCCCGGTGTTATGCTATTGGAAGTTTAAAAAATAAAAACCTACAAAAAAAGTATTTTATGCAACATTGGTATCATTTAATGCCATCCTGGCGGGGCAGGCACCTTGCCATGGCCTTGCTTCTGGCCGGAGCGTCCATGGCGGTGAAGGCTCAGGTTACGCTGAAGGTTTCGCAGACGAACCTGGAGAGCGTCATCAAGAAAATCGAGAACCAGTATCATTACCAGTTTGTTTATGACCGTGGGTTGTCGTCGGCAAAGGTCAATGCCGTCAACGTCAGCAACGGCAGCATGGCAACGGTGCTCAACCGCCTGCTCAAGGGCAAGGGCATCTCGTATGTCATCGACAACAAGGTGGTTTACCTTAAGAGGGAAGAGGGCGATGCCAAGACCAACGCCACGCGCCAGGCACAGCCCGAGGAGAAGAAGGTTTACAAGGGCCGTGTGATAGACAACCTGCAGGAAGGGGTCATCGGCGCTACCGTCAAGGTGCCCGGCACCAACCTGGTTGCCGTTACCGACATGGACGGCAACTTCACCATCGAGGCTCCGGCTAACGCCACGTTGCAGATAAGCTACATTGGTTTCGAGGATCGCAACGTAAAGGCGCACGACGGTATGACCGTGTCGCTGCAGGAGGCGAGCAGGGAGCTTAAGGAAGTGGTGGTTACGGCCCTTGGCATCAAGCGCGAGCAGAAAGCCCTGAGCTACAACGTGCAGCAGGTGGGCGGCGACGTGCTAACGACCAACAAGGACGCCAACTTCATCAACTCGCTCAACGGCAAGGTGGCAGGCGTCAACATCAACGCCAGCTCGGCAGGCGCAGGTGGCGCGTCGAAGGTGGTGATGCGTGGCGCGCGCTCCATCATGCAGTCGAGCAACGTGCTCTACGTCATCGACGGCATACCAATGCTCAACACCGGTGGCGAGGGTGGCACGGAGTTTGACTCGGGCGGCACGTCGGAAGGCATTGCCGACCTCAACTCGGAAGACATCGAGTCGATGTCAGTGCTGACGGGTGCCGCTGCCGCTGCGCTTTATGGCGAGAAGGCCTCAAACGGCGCAATCGTCATCACCACCAAGAAGGGAAAGGCAGGGCATACGGAGTTCACCGTAACGCAGTCAACGCAGTTCTCGTCGGCGTTCGTCATGCCAAAGTTCCAGAACAGGTATGGCACGGGTTCGTCGGTGCGCGAGGCTGGCGCCGACTCCTACAGCTGGGGCAAGCTCCTCAACGATGCCAACTACATGGGCTATGACCCGCAGAGCGACTACCTGAAGACGGGCATCATGACCACCGAGGGCTTCACGCTCTCCACCGGGACGGAGAAGAACCAGAGCTTCCTGTCGGCTTCGGCTCTCAACAGCGGCGGCATCATACCGAGCAACTCATACAACCGCTACAACTTCACGTTCCGCAACACCACAAGCTTGCTCAACGACCGCATGACCATCGACGCCGGCGCAAGTTACATCATACAGAACGACCGCAACATGACCAACCAGGGCGTTTACGCCAACCCGCTGGTCACGGCTTACCTGTACCCGCGCGGAAACGACTACGAGGAGATGGCGCAGTATGAGCGTTATGACACCTCGCGAAAGATTTACGTGCAAAACTGGAACGGGCTGATAAGCGAGATGGTGGGCCAGAACCCTTACTGGATAAACTACCGCAACCCTCGCACCAACAAGAAGTACCGCTACATGATAAATGGCGGCGTGAACTACAAGGTTGCCAACTGGCTCAACGTGGGCGCGCGCATACGCATTGACAACTCAAACAACACTTACGAGGAAAAGTATTACGCCACGACCAACACCACCCTGACCGGCTCTGCCAACGGCTCTTACCAGACCTACAAGGTCAACGACAAGCAGGTTTACGGCGACGTGATGGCAAACGTCAACAAGCGTTGGCTGCAGGATCGCCTGTCGCTGGTGGCAAGCCTCGGCGTGTCGTTGCAGGATGTCAAGGAGAACCGCCTCGGGCAGCGTGGCCCCATCGACGAGGACCTGCTCCCCAACGTGTTCAACGTGTTCCAGCTCGACCGCGAGCGCATGATACCCATACAGGACGGATACCACGAGCAGACCAAGTCGCTCTTCGCCAGTGCCGAGGTGGGATGGGACAGCCAGTATTACCTCACCCTCACCGGCCGCAACGACTGGCCTTCAATGCTTGCCGGCCCCCACTCAAACAAGACCTCCTTCTTCTATCCCTCTGTGGGACTGTCGTGGATAGTGTCGCAGACGCTCAAGATGCCAAAGGCTGTCGATTACCTTAAGGTTCGCGGATCGTTCGCGTCGGTGGGACTCTCCTTCCCGCGCGAGATTGCCAACCCGCTTTACGAGTGGGACGAGACCAACAAGCAGTGGCAGAGCCAGACCACGTACCCCATGTACGACCTCAAGCCCGAGCGTACCGACTCGTGGGAGGTAGGCTTGCAGGCACGTTTCCTGAAGCACTTCAACGTTGACCTCACATATTATTATACCAAGACGTTCAACCAGACGTTCAACCCGAAAATATCCGTGTCGTCGGGTTACAGCACAATGTACCTGCAAACGGGCAGCGTGCGCAACCAGGGACTTGAGCTTGCCTTCGGCTACAGCAACGAGTGGGGTGGCTTCGGATGGTCGTCAAATTACACGTTCTCCATGAACCGCAACAAGATACTTGAGCTTGTTGACAATTACATACACCCGGAGACGGGAGCGCCCATCACCGTTGACAAACTCGACGAGGGTGGACTGGGCAGCGCACACTTCATACTGAAGAAGGGTGGCACGCTCGGCGACCTTTACTCGCTGGTTGACATACAGCGCGACAGCAACGGCAAGGTTTACGTCGATGCCAACGGAAAGGTTTACACTGACACCAACGTCGATGACATAAAGCTCGGCTCCATCTTCCCGAAGAGCAACATGGCATGGCGCAACGACTTCTCGTGGCGCGGCTTCAACCTCGGGGTGCTGTTCACGGCACGCTTCGGCGGCATAGTGTATTCGGCAACGCAGGCAGCCCTCGACAAGTATGGCGTGTCTGAGGCAACGGCCGATGCCCGCGACCTGGGCTACGTATCGGTGAACGGTGGCGAGAATTACATAAGCCCCGAGGTGTGGTACTCCACCATCGGCAACAACGACGGCATACCGCAGTTTTACACTTACAGCGCCACCAACATACGCCTGCAGGAGCTGTCGCTGGGCTATACGTTCAAGAAGAACCAGCTCTTCGGCCTTGGCGACCTCACGCTGTCGTTCACGGCGCGCAACCTGTGGATGCTCTATTGCAAGGCACCGTTTGACCCTGAGACAACAGCCTCGACGGGCAACTACTACCAGGGCATCGACAAGTTCATTACCCCGAGCACGCGCACGCTCGGCTTCAACATCAAACTCAAATTCTAAAGCATACCATGAGACAGTTTCATAACATAATAATGTCAGCCCTCACCGTGGGCATCGCCATGGCGGGAACGGGTTGCACCAACAGCTACGACGACTACAACCAAAACCAGTATGCCGTGTCGAAGGACGAGATGGACCGCGATGCCTACTCGCTGCGCTCGGCGATGGTGAACCTGCAGAGCTGGGTCATACCGACCGACGTAAACTGCAACCAGTTTACCGACTGCCTTTGCGGAGGCTCGTTTGGCAGATACATTGTTGACTCCAACGCAGGTTTCTCGGGCAAGAACTTTGGCCAGTACAGCCCTGAGAACGGCTGGAGCCGCGTAATATTCAACGACCTGATACCCAAGTATTTCATTTACTCTAATGCCGTGAACGAGGCCACCAACGACGTGGTGCCGCGTGCAGTGGCGCAGGTGGTAAAGGTCGCCGGCATACACCGCGTAACCGAGGCCTACGGCCCCATACCTTACTCAAGGGTAGGCCAGAATGGCGAGATTACCGCTCCCTACGATTCGCAGCAGAAGGTTTACGAGTTGATGTTCGCCCAATTGGACAGCGCCATCACCACGCTCACGGCAAACCGCACCGCCGACTTCAGCGCGAAGGCTGACAAGGTTTATGGCGGCAAGGTCGAGAGCTGGATAAAGTTCGCCAACTCGCTTCGCCTGCGCCTTGCGCTCCACGTCTCAAAGGCCGACCCTGCCAAGGCACGCCAGGAGGCTGAGGCTGCCGTCAACCATGAGGTTGGCGTGATGGAAAGCAATGCCGACAACGCTTGGATGGAGCTTTCAAGCACCAACCCGTTTGAGGTGATAATGTACGAGTACAACGGGGGCGACTCCCGCGTGGGCGCTGACATCACCACGTACATGAACGGTTACAATGACCCGCGCCGCTCTGCCATGTTCACGGAGACGACGCTTGGCACCGGCGGTTTCCATGGCATACGCTCGGGCATATCCATCCCCGATGGCACCACGGCGCACGCCTACTCAAACTACAAGGTTTCCACCAACAGCCCATTGCTGTGGATGAACTCGGCCGAGGTGGCTTTCCTGCGCGCCGAGGGAGCGTTGAAGGGCTGGAGCATGGGCGGAACGCCGCGGCAGTTTTACGAGCAGGGCATACGCCTGTCGTTTGAGCAGTGGGGTGTCAGCGGCGCCGACGCTTACATTGCCGACAACTCAAGCACACCGGCAACATACGTTGACCCGGCAGGCCTTAACTCTTTCTCGGGAACCACATCAATGATTACCATCGCCTGGGACGACGCTGCTGACACGGAGACCAACCTTGAGCGCATAATAACCCAGAAGTGGCTCGCCAACTTCCCCCTCGGGCTGGAGGCGTGGACCGAGTATCGCCGCACGGGATATCCTAAGTTCATGCCCGTGGTGGTTAACAACTCGGGCGGAGTCGTAAGCTCGGCGCGTGGCGCGCGCCGCCTGTACTATCCGCAGGAGGAGCGCATAAACAACCTTGCCAACTACACGGAGGGCGTGTCGCTGCTCGGCGGCCCGGACAACATGGCAACCGACCTCTGGTTCGCAAAATAAAACCAACGGCCGACGGGCGTTGCCTCTCCATACCGGCAAACGCCCTGCGGCACACAAAAACATAAAGACAATGAAAGAAATCTTCAAATACACAATGGCTCCGATGCTTGTCGCCGCGGCTTTCTCGCTGGCTGCCTGCGACACCGACGTTGAGCCGGTTGACATAAACGAGCCGGGCATAGCAGGCCAAAATCCCGACTTGTATGCCAGCTATCTTGCAAACCTCAAGGCTTACAAGGCATCAAACCACAAGGTGGTGTTCGGCTGGTTTGACAACAGCGCCAAGCGTCCGGCATCGCAGGGGCAGACCATAGCCGCCGTGCCCGACTCGCTCGATTATCTCGTGGTGACCACCCCCGACTCGCTCACGGGGCAGGAAATGTACCAGGTGCGAAACCTCAAGGAGCAGAAAGCCATAAGCACGCTCTACGAGATAAGCTTCGCGACCATTCGCGAGGCCTATGATGCCGAGAAGCAGGCGTTCGACGAGGACACCACGGAGAACAAGGGCACGTTCCAGGGCTTCAACTCGTATCTCGTGGGCAAGATGCAGGACCAGCTGGCATACTGCCAAAAATACGACTTCGACGGCATCGTGTTCTCCTTCACGGCATTGACGAAAATATACATGACGGAAGACGAGAAGACCGAGTGGCTCGGCTATGAGAACGACTTCCTCGGCATAGCCAAGGACTGGGCGGGGCGCAACGCCGACCGCACGCTCATACTGTCGGGGTTGCCGCAGAACGTCAGCGACCAGAGTGTCTTCGCGCTTGCAAGGTACATAATAGTGCCCTGCGAGGCATCCACCAACGAGGGAGCCGTGACCTACAACATGGTCAAGGCCTCGGTCGGGGGAGTGCCCACGGAGAAGTTGCTGCCCATGGTGCGCCTGTATTCGCTCGACGAGACCGACGTGAAGACGGGCTTCTGGGGCACGCAGTATGCCGCGATAGGAGCCGCCAAGTGGGTGGCAAGCGACCACGTGGGGCTTGCCCCTGCCGCCGGGCTTGCGCTGAGGGACATTGCCAACGACTATTATCACGCCAGCTTCGTTTACCCAACCGTGCGCCAGGCCATTTCCATCATCAACCCAACTGTCAAAGAGTAGAAAACGGGACGAGGGCATGGGGCGGAAGCCTCGGTGCCTGAGGCCTACCAACAACAAAAAACAATAAACACATGGACAAGATAAAAAGATTTCTTCCTGTTCTGGCATTGGCGCTGACCATGGTGGCTTGCCAGGACAACGACGAGGAGAACTTCGCCGACAAGGCTCGCATCGATGCCACGTCAATGCAGGCGGAGACCGTCATAAAGGGCAGCGAGGGCGACCTTACGAAGACGCTCTCCATCGCAACGGCACGCCCGGCCGAGAAAACCATCACGGCATTGGCCGTGGTTGACAAGAGCCTCGTGGACACTTACAACAAGGCTTACTATGCCGAAGCCGAAATGCTGCCCGAGGAAAACTATGAGGTCGGCGAGAACCGCATGACCATAAACCCCGGCTCGGTGAAGAGCTCCGAGGCAACGTTCAGGTTCATGAACCTCGGCGCGCTCGACCGCTCGAAGGTCTTCGTGCTGCCCGTTACCGTGCAGACGGCTGACATCGAGATGATAGCCTCTGAGCGAAACTACTACTACGTCTTCAAGGCAGGCGCGCTCATAAACGTCGTTGCCGACATCGTTGACAATTACCTTGAGGTTTACCCATGGGCAAACGTTGACCGCGTGTCGGGCATGAAGAGCATCACCATGGAAGCCCTGCTTTACCCACGCACGCTCGACAAGCTTATCTCATCGGTGATGGGCATCGAGGGCAGCTTCCTGATGCGCATTGGCGACGCGGGCATCCCTGGCAACCAGATACAGATGGCGACATCGGCAGGCAACGTGACCAGCGCCAAGCTGCAGCTGCAGACCAACACGTGGACGCACGTCGCCATGACCTACGACACGGCTACCGGCGAGATGAAATTCTACCTCAACGGCAAGCTCGTTTATGAGGACACGAGCCGCTCGGCCATAAGCATCGTGGGCAACGGCTCTGACCGCAACTTCCTCGTTGGCAAGTCGTATGACGACAGCCGCGACTTCGACGGATTTATATCCGAGTGCCGTGTGTGGGACGTGGTGCGCACGCAGGAGGAGATTGCCGCAAGCATTTACGCCGTGGATCCCACAAGCCCAGGGCTGGTGGCTTACTGGAAGTTTGACGAGGGCGGTGGCGCCAACGTTGCCGACGCTACGGGCAATGGCAACACGCTGAAGGCGCAGAACGGCCCGTTGGCGTGGAAGAACGTTTCGCTGCCGGCCAACGACTGACGCGGACCCATTCAAAAGAAAACATGCAAGTTATAAATAATAGACCATGAACAAGACAAAGATATTTTCGTTTGCCATGCTGGCGGCCATGTTTGCCGCCTGCTCCAACGAGATTGACGTGAACGGCGTAGGCGAGGGCACATACGAGAAGCCGGCGGAGAACCTCGCGTTCATAACCGACAAGTATGGATGCAGCAACGTCGATTCGATAATATTCAACGAGAAGGGCACAACCGACTTTTACGTCAACACCGTTGACGCTGCCCGGGCTGAGCAAACTTACACCATCGCCTACGACCTGACGGCGCTGGAAAACTACAACAAAACCCACGGCACGGCATACCAGGCGCTGCCCGAGAGCCTCGTCAGCTTTGACGGACAGGCCGTGGTGGGCGTGGGCGACACCAAGTCGTCGAAGGTGAGCGTGAGCTACGTCTCGGCAGACAACCTTGAGGCCAACGCCGTGTATGCCATCCCGTTGAGGGTGAGCGGCGCGGCGGCTGGAACGTCGGCGCAGAAGGGCGAGTTTGTGTTGCTGGCGCGCGACATCACGAAGATGCCAAACTGCCACAAGGACAACGGCATGGAGGTCATTTCCTGCATGGAGATAAACGACGCCAACCCTCTCTACAACCTCTGCTTCACGCTGAAGGACTCGAAGAAGTACTTTTTCGACCAGGTGATCCTGTTCGCCGGAAACATCAACTACAACCCTGAGACTAAGGAAGTTTACAATTACAACAACGAGAACGTCACCCAGTGCCTGCAATACAAGGAAAAATACCTTGAGCCGCTGCAGCAGAAGGGCATGAAGGTGGTGCTCGGGCTGCTGGGCAACCACGACCGCGCCGACATGACGATGCTGAACGACGAGGCTTGCCGTGCCTTCGCGCAGGAGATGAAGGCCGTGCTTGACGCGTACAACCTCGACGGCCTGTTCTTCGACGACGAGTATTCGGCAGGAGGCAACTACCCGGGCTTCGTGCAGTACAACAACTGGTCGAGGCTGGCATACGAGTGCAAGCGCGCCATGCCCGACAAGCTCATCGAGGCTTACATCTACGGCGGCACGTCGTGGGCTACCGAGGTTGACGGCCACCAGCCGGGAGAGTTTGTCGATTGCGGCATACACGACTACGGCGGCATGTCCGACCTGAGCGACAACTTCCCCGGGATGCCCAAGACGGGCATGATGCTCGGCAGCGTGGAGTGCGCGCGCGGCTACGGCAGCCCACAATCGACCTACGAGAGCATACGCCAGGGCGGCTACGGCGGCACCATGGTGTTCGCCCTCGCGCCGAGCCGCACGCCAATGGATGTGCTCAACAACATTTCGCGCGGCTTCTTCGGCGAGGAGGTGGTGCGCACGGGCACTTACGCCAAGGACTGGTGATGGGGCAGCGCAATGTCCCGAACAAAGGAATATTGTTATTAAAAACGACAAGACAATGAAAGCAAAACATATTTATCTGGCAATGATGGCGGCGGTGGCATCGTTCGCGCTGACGGCTTGCGACGACGATGACGACGACCCCGTTTACCCCACGCCAAACGTGGTGGAGAAAAGCGTGATAGCCTTCGACGCTGACACCGTGAAGGTGGGCGTGCGCGAGACGGCGACGTTCAACATAACCGAAGGCGCGGGCGACTACAGGGTCATAGCCGAGGACTCGGCGGTGGCAACTGCCACGGTGAGCGGCAACACGGTGACCGTGAGCAGCCGCAAGAAAGGCATAACGGGGCTTGTGGTGTCCGACGCAAAGGGCGCCTACAGGCGCATGACGGTGAAGAGCATGTACTTCTCGATGGCTCTCGACAAGGCCACGGTGAGCGTCGGCATGAAGCTCGGCCACACCGACGGGACTGCCACGGTGAAGGTGCTTGAGGGCAACGGCAACTACACGGCGGCGAGCGCCGACGAGTCGGTGGCGAAGGTGGCCCGCGTCGTGGGCGACTCGGCCATCGTGATACAGGGCGTGGCAAACGGCTCGACGACCGTTACCGTGACCGACATGATGGGGCTGACGCAGACCGTGAGCGTGAACGTTACGACCACGTCGATAGCCTTCACCGAGGAGGAGAAGCAGGCTCTGCTTGACGACGACGTGCTGCACTGGACGTGGAACGGCAGCAGGGTTGACGGCAACTACTCCACTTACTACAACTTCTCGCACGAGACGGCAGCTGACGGACGCACCGTGGCTTACTATGGATACCAAAGCACCTGGTACTCGTACAAGTATGCGCAAGTGTGGTTCGCCGGAGACCTGTCGGTGGGCAAGAAGACCAACGGACGCATATTCTACGACTCAAGGTGGGGCGGATACGACTACAACGAGAACGTGGAGGTGGAAGTCATCAAGAACGATGGCAAGAAGGCATGGTGCATATTCTCCGTCATCGAGAACGACTATCTGCACTATGGCGACTTCGTGATACAGCTATGAAAACTCTCTCGGTTGTAACACATTGAGTATTAAACGTTTCTGATGTTTTGGCGTAAAGGCTTGCCCTTTACGCCAAAATCTTTTTGTGTTTGCGGCGTAACCGTGTTATGTTTGTTGCGTAACCATGTTGTGTTTGCGCCACAACCGTGTTGCCATTGCGACGTAACCGCATTGCCATTGTGGCGTAATCACGACACCATTGTGCCGTAACCGCAAAGCCATTGCGCCACAATCACGTAGCCGTTGCGGTGCAATCGCAAAACGCTCATTGTCTCAGTCCGTTTTTCCTGTCGTTTTCTATTTCCGGTCCTGCCGCCAGTTCGTTTTTGTTCCCATTATTTGCTATTTCCAGTCCTGCCACCCGACTGTATTTGGGGCCTGTCATTTGCTTTTTAGTCTCATTGTAAGTTCTTTTTGGTTCAATCTGTGTTTTTTCTTGCAAAACATTCGTGTAAAAGCCATAAAAATATTATCTTTGTCACACATTTAATAATGTATTTTGTTTTAAGTACTTGATTTCCACCATGATGAGCTTTTGTCGTGGATTTTTGCCATGGAAAAGATTTAGTTGTGGTTGATAATTTCAATCTGAGTTTTCCCTGACTATTTAAAAGCACGAGGATTAAATTCTTTACATGCTTGTCTTCTATTGAAGTATATGTGTCAATCCTTGATGACATCAAATCTGTTGCAGAAGATGCATAATATATAGTCTTACTCCTTAAAGTTTTGTGGTAAAAAAGTAAGTAAAACATCTATGGGTTTTCATTTGCGGAAGAAAGCATTCTCGTGTTATTCTAATTATTTTATTTTTTTATGTTACAGTATAAATTTGATGAGGGACATCCTGTCGGAATAAAAAGTGAACTTAAAGAACTTTGGCTTAAGAAAATATTCGAGGTTTTAAAGTACGTATTGAATTTCTGTGATGAAAACAATATTCGTTATTATGGGTGTGCGGGTACGGTGATAGGGGCTGTGCGCCATAAAGGGATTATTCCATGGGATGATGATATTGATTTGATGATGCCTCGTAAGGATTATGAAACGTTTATAAGAAAGTTTTCTGCGATAAAAGACTGTCCTTATGGCATTGTTACACCAGACGTGGATAGTGATTATTACTTAATGTTTACTAAGGTCTTCTATAAAAGAAGTACTTTGCTGGAGAGAAAAGATCTCCGATACATAATAGGACCTTTCGTAGATGTCTTTCCTATAGATGGTTGTCCTGGTGACCCAAAGATTGCGGAATCGATATTTAATAAATACCGAATGTATATAGACCGTTGGAATCTTTCAGTACAATATTGGGGGGGGCAAGAATATGTTTATAATTTTAGGACGCTTCAATGGAGATATTTGTTACGGCATGCCTTGTGTCATCTGTTTAAAAGGCAAGTCAAAAAACATGTGTTGAAAAAACTTCGGTCTATAGAAAGAATGTATGCTTATGATGACTCGCAGTTTGTTATTACATGGTGTGGTCAAAATTCCTTTAATAGGGAATGGCATGAAAGGTCTTGGTTGGGAGATGGTATTAAAGTGAAATTTGAAGATGTTGATTTAAATATCCCAACAAACTACGACGCTTATCTCAAGTGTATGTATGGCGACTATATGGAGCTTCCTCCTGAGGAGGATAGGGCATCGCATCATTATGTTGCTTACTTGAACATGAATGAGCGAGAAACTCTTAAAGAGGTGCTTCAGAAAATTAGAAAGTAGCCAAAGAGAATGCTCAAGCAATATAATTAAAATCTAATAATTCTGGATAAAACAAATAATGTCAGACCAGAAATCTGTAAGAGTGGCTAAAAACACAGGCTTCCTTTTCTTTAGGATGCTTGTTGTTGTTATTGTTGGACTGTTCACCGCTCGTGTTGTCCTTCGGATTTTGGGTGTGGAAGACTATGGCCTCAACAATCTTGTTGGTGGCTTGGTTGTGATGTTTACATTCTTAAGAACCGCTCTTAATAATGCGACTTCGAGATTTCTGATGTTTGATCTCGGAAAAGGCGATATCAGCAATCTGCGCAAGACCTTTTCCATGAGCATGAATACTGAGTTTATTCTTGCTATTATAATATTTGTACTCTCTGAAGTCGTAGGGTTATGGTTGATAGGGCACAAGCTTAATATTCCTGCAGGCAGATTAGACACAGCTTTAATTGTTTTCCAAATATCTCTGTTCAATTTGGCTTTTGGAATTATTTTTTCTCCTTTTAATGCTCTGATAATTGCCCATGAGCACATGAACTATTATGCTTTGACGAGTATAATAGATGTAGTAGTCAAGCTCTTGATAATTTATCTTTTACTTGTAATTCCAGGAGATAAACTGATCATATTAGCTCTTTTGCAGACGGCAAGTACAATTGGCATAACTGTTTGGATTGTTATGTATTGCAAATGTAATTTTGCAGAATGCAAGTATGTTCGTTATTGGGATAACCGATTGTTGAAGGCTATATTAAACTATTCTGGGTGGAGTTTAATAGTGAATATGATTGATGTTGCGGTAAGTCAAAGTATATCAATTTTTGTCAATCTCTTTTCTGGTGTCGTAGCCAATGCAGCATACGGTGTTGCAAATCAGGTTAATTCGCAACTTGTAAACTTTATCAATAATTTTAGTTCAAGTTATTATCCACAGATTATTAAGTCGTATGCTGCCAAGCAATATGATTATTTTATGAAGCTCATCTTCTCAACCAGCAAGTTGACTTTCTTTTTCTATTTCTTTGCAGCATTTCCTATGATGATAAATATCAAGTATGTCTTGAAAATATGGTTGGTAAATCCACCAGTCATGTCAGATACTTTCCTTTGCTTGATAATTTGTTATTATTTCTTTGATTCCTTCTCTACTCCTCTTTGGTCTGCAGTCCACGCTACAGGTTGTTTGAAAGTTCATCAGATACTTATGGGCTCAATAAAGATACTTAACATACCAATTTCTTATATATTACTAAAGATAGGCTTACCAATTTATACAGTATTAGTGGTTTATGTAACGCTTAATGCCGTGTGCTCGGTTGTGAGAATTGTTTATTTACGTACTTTGATACATCTGGATATACCAAGTTTCTTTCATAAGGTCATTTGGCAGATGGTAAAGATAGTTGCTATCTCTATTCCTGTTCCATTGGCAATAATGTGTTTTTCTGATAATCATCTTTTGAATCTATTTGCAACATCTATTTCCTTCTTCGTAATATACATTCCAAGTGTTTATTTCCTTGCTTTAAATGCTTCGGAACAAAACATAGTAAAAGGAATAGTGGGCAAGGTTATTGCAAAATTCAAGAGATAGCTTTTTCTTTTATTGTTTTCATTAATAAATAAAATGCGTTTAAAAATGAGAGTTCTTTGGTTTTCTGTATCGCCTATAAGCTTTGATGGTAATAATGGTATAGTTGCATTTGGATGGATCTCGTCTTTGATGCGTGTTGTGGAGAAATCAAGTGATGTGGAACTTGGTGTCGCATATGTTAACGATGGACAACCAAAGAATGTTGAAACGCAAGATAATGTTACTATATATCCGATTAATATTCATCGCACAAGAGTTCAACTATGGCGCGATGTGACAACATATCAGGAAAGGGATAGTTTAATTATAAAAGGTGCTTTAAAAGTTATTGATAATTTTAGACCTGATATTATACAGATTTTTGGCACAGAATGGTGTTTTGGCCTTCTTAAAGAATTTACTAAAGTTCCTATTGTAATTCATATTCAAGGTATTTGGCTTCAATATTATATATCAGGTCCTTTTACTGGAAGAGCAAACTTTCAGTCAAAACAATTAAATAAGATTCTACATCCTAAAAGGGCTCTTTATAAACATTTCGAAAGTTCTCTTCAGGTTAAGCGTGCAGAGCGTGAAGAGAAGATTATCCGCATGAATAAATATTTCATGGGGAGAACGGAATGGGATTGGTCTATAATAAAACTCTATAATCCTAATGTGTGTTATTTTAAAGTAAATGAGGCTTTACGCAAAGAGTTTATTGCATCTGCTAACGCCTGGGCATATAAGAAAAGGGATAATTTAAAACTTATATCGGTCGGAACTTCAAGTTTGAAAGGAATAGATGTAATTCTCAGGGCTGCTAAGCTGCTATCAGAGAATTATGACAGACCTTTCTCTTGGGAAGTTTATGGTCCAAAGCCAGACGAACAATATTATAACGCTCTTACCGGGATTGCTTCTAAGAATGTTTGTGTAAAGTTTATGGGTAATGCTTCTGCAAAAAAGTTGTCAGAAGCAATGCTTGATGCCGATATTTATGTCCATCCTTCGTTTGCTGACAATAGCCCAAACTCAATGTGCGAGGCTCAGTGCTTAGGCTTACCAGTCATTACAACAAATGCTGGTGGTATAGTATCACTTCTCCCTGATGATTATGACAGAGATCTGATAGTTCCGACTCACGATCCTTATTATTTGGCTTCAAAGATTATAGAGTTGTCAAAGGATGAAGGATGGATGAAAAAGCTCGGACAGATGAATCGCAATCTTGCTCTTGTAAGGCATAGTGATGATAATATATTGAAGAGTATTCTCGATGCATACAAAGCGATAATAGAGGATAACAAGCAATGAAAGTTGTAGGGCACGACTATTCTGTTTCGGTAATAAGGGTATTAGCAATGATGATGATAGTAATGTATCATTGCTTGTGCTATAATGCTGGTGTTTGGGGTATGAATCAAGTAGATTTATACTCTCAAGAAATAACAGCAATCATAAAGAATATTTCAACGGTAGGACTTAATGCGTTTGTGTTGATTTCCGGTCTTCTTTATTTTAGATTTAATGAGGCTGGAAGATATGGTGATACAAGCTCTTTCTTAAGGCGAAAGTTCAAACGATTGCTTATGCCATACTTAATTATGGGAACTGTCATTTGTTGTGCTTTCAGCCAAAAGTATGGATTTACAGACCTGTTGTATGGCATCTCTCATCTATGGTTTTTGCTGATGTTGTTTGAAATTTTCATTTTTGCTGCTATTACAAAATGTTTATGGATGAGACTGAAGACTTTAGGATGCATATTTGTTTGCGTAATTCTGTTATTGTTAAATGCTATATTTGTTAAGTACATATATCCAGGTTATAGCATAAATGGCAAATTTATATTAGCCATTCAGTTTACTTCTTCATACCTTCCGATGTTTTATTTGGGTATGATTACTGAAAAGTATAAGGTCTATAATAAAATAGCTTTTCACCGTATTATAAGACTTATTATAGCAATTGCTGCTTTCGCAGGAGGTGCATGCTTAATATATACACCTGTTCATGGAGTAATGTTTATACAATGGATTCCTCCTTATTTGCTTTTCCTAATGTTCTATCGGGGGGGGCAATATGGTCGTTGCATGGATTCAAATAATACAAAATGTAGAAAAGCACTTTTGTTTTTTGACAGATACAGTATGCCTGTTTACATTATTCACCATATACTGATTTTTGCATTGTTATTATACGCACCAATCACACGAGATTTTTTAGGTAATCATATAGTTTTAAGTCCGGTTTGTTTATTCTTTATCATAACGCCTGTTTCTTTGTCCTTATCTTATTTCTTAAGCTTTATACCTGGTTCAGAATATTGTTTGGGCGTTTCTAATAGAAAGAAAAAATGAGTAAATACACATTCTTGATTCCTGCTTACAAGCCTGATTATCTTGCTGATGCCTTAAAGAGCATATTTGCGCAGACATATAAAGACTTTACGGTTGTTGTGTCTGATGATTGTTCTCCATACGATTTGTATAAGATTGTGGCTCCTTTTATGGAACAATATGGTGAGGAGAAGATAAGCTATCGTAAAAATGAAAAGAACATAGGTGGGGAAAGATTGGTAGAACATTGGAACTTGCTTGTTGACCAATGCAACTCGGAATACCTTATCATGGCTTCTGATGATGACCTTTACAGTCCGAGATTCTTGGAAGTTGTTGATGACTTGGTAAATAAATATCCTGATGTTGATGTTGTTCGTACAAGGATTCAACGAATAAAAGGTGTGGGAGAGGTAAGTGCCAAGGAAGATATTTTTGAGGAGTATCAAACTGGACTTGAGGCGACTTTTAGTATCTTTTGTGGACGCTATTTGGGTTGTATCGGCAATTATGTTTTCCGTACAAAAGCATTAAAAGATAAAGGGGGCTTTGTCAATCTTCCATACGCATGGTTTAGCGATTTGCTTACTGTGGTGTCGGTATTAGGAAATGGGCAAGCTAACAGTTATGACATCCTTTTCAATTTCCGTCTTTCAGGGATAAACATTTCTGATACTTCAAAGAACAGGGCTGTTGATAGAGGAAAATTAATGGCTACAATAGGCTACGATAAGTATATGAGCAAAGTGGTCTCCAATTGGACCGAGCCTCAGAATCTTTATGGAAAGACGATGCAACAAGCTATAATAAGCGCATTTAAGCATCGTGCATACGGTCAGGCTGGTGATTACAGTTGGGCAGTGCCGATTTGCCAATGGAGAAAGATATATAATAGCATGAAAGCGCAACCATATTTCTCTAAGGGTAGCTTCTTGAAATATTTTGGAGAATCCGTCTTCAATAGATGGTTTGCTCGTTTTGCTGCAAAATGAATAGTATGAAGAAAGAACGTATAGCATGGATTGACGTTGCCAAGGCATTGTTGATAACATGCGTTATAGTAACTCATCTGCCTGCATTTGCTCAGCAGAATGGCATTACTTGTTTTAATTGGATGGAGTGCTTAAGACCATGGTTCGGTTCTTATTTCATGTGTGCATTCTTTATTATAACAGGATATTGTGATGCCATGCGTGGAAGTTTTGGCAATCTTTTTGTTAAGAATCTAAAGCTTCTCATGTTGCCTAACTTTTTGGTAACAATAGGCATCCCAATTCTTTCTTATTTTGTTTCAAGACAATCAGATTCAATTTGTTATTTACAAGCGATAAAAGGGTTCTTTCTTACAGGTGGTTTTTGGTTCTTGTCCTCTCTTTTCTTCTCAAAGTTGATATTTTGGTGTATATGCCATGCCGCAGGAAATAATTATATTAGAGTATTTTTATGTTTGATATTTCTTGTTGCGGGTGTATTGCTTCATGATATGGGCGTTACCAATATTTGGTATTTCCAAAACACGTTGATATCTGTATTCTTCTTGGGTATTGGGCATTTCTTGTGTATGTTAGCTCCAATTGAAGATAGGCTCATTCCTATTGGGGGGGGTAAGAATATGAAGCTGTTTTATATAGGAACGATTGTGTACGTGATAATAATTCTTGCATCGATTTGCTTTGGATTTGATGTGTCATCAATGTCCGCAGAACTATATATATCTTTAAGATCACTGCCGTTGTTTATATTGTTGTCTTTCTCTGGTTCATTATTCTGTTTTACTATTGCAAGTTTATTGTCTTCTAACAGTGTATTGCAATATATCGGCAGGGAAACTATCGTTGTTTATCTTTTCCATATGTACTTTTTGCTGAAAGTATTTCCTGCGATGAGATGTATATTCAGCATGTCATGTTTTAGTTATTTGGCAATTGATATAGTAGTTGGAGTGCTATTGGTTTTTGCTACTCTGTTGTTCTGTACGGTTATTAACTTGATACTCAATACAAAGTACTTGAAGTTTGTCTTGGGTAAATTTTAATTTCTCGTTATTTATTGATAGTGTAATATAATTTAGGTGTTTTCTATATGAGGAAAGCTATAAGGAAATTGATCACTTTCTTTCTCTGTATGGTCTTCGTAGACTTCGTTTTTGGAAAGATTTTTGCTTTTTTAAAAGCTAATGCAAAAACTGGAACTTATGTTGAAAGTAGATATGTTAGAGATAGTGTAAACGCTGATATAATAGTTTTTGGAAGTTCTAGATCATTAAGGCATTATAATCCTTATATACTAGAAGATTCTATGAAACTCAAGTGTGAGGTTTGTGGTATGAATAGTACTGGTATAACAGTAATGTATGTGCGATTTAAGCAACTTTTGAATAGGTATAATCCTAAGATTATCATTTATGATGTTATGCCAACACTGGATGTCTTGAAAGAGGATGAGTCAAAATATATTCAACAATTGCGTGATAATGGAAATGATGGAATTTCTACTACTATGATTAGTATGTTAGATTCAAACGACAAGTTTAAATCGGTGTCTCAGATGTATTGTAATAATTCCTTGCTTTTCTCATTGATACTTGAAAATGCCCCCCCCCCCCCTCGAAAAACAGAAATAAGGGTTATACAGCCTATACGGATACGATGGGTTATGAGCCAAAATATAGTAAAATAGATTGTTTGTCTGTTGATAGTTTTAGGATTAATATGTTTGAAGAAATTATCAAAGAATGTAAACGGAAGAAAATTCAATTGTTCTTTTTTGTTTCGCCTGCCTATAAGAAAGACTTTTATTCTGCATCTAAACCAATCGAAAGATTGTGTAAAAAAGAAGGAGCTCCTTTTTATAACAATAATTTTGTTTTTGGAATTAGTAATAATCGAAACTATTTCCATGACTCCGTGCATCTTAATAAAGCTGGCTCTGAAGCATATACAAATTTGGTAGTTAAAGAAATAAAAAATCAACCAAAATGATATTTAACTCATTTACTTTCCTTTGGCTCTTTCCTCTTATATTTTGTGTGTATTGGATTTTTACTTCCAAAAGGAAATTGCGAGAAAGATACCCACAGATAGGAAATGCAATACTCTTGATTATTTCTTATACATTATATATAAAAGCGGAACCTGTTTATGCTTTAATACTATTGTGGGTAACGGTGGTTACATACATGTCTGCGAGAAAGATAGAAATGGGTAAGACTTATGGTAAGAAGCGTCATCTGTTTTTTGCAGGAATTTTGTTGGCAGTAATTCCCCTTTTGATTTTCAAATATTATAATTTCGTTTCATCCCAATTAAACTTTGTTTTAGGTTATGCAGGGATAACCATAGGGTTGCCTGGCTTAAATTGGGTATTACCATTAGGATTATCTTTTTATACTCTTCAAGCAGTAGGCTATCTTGCAGATGTGTATTTAAAGCGCATAAAAGCAGAGTCGAATTGGTGGAACTATATGCTTTTCGTGTCTTTTTTTCCACAAATAGCTTCAGGCCCTATAAGTAAGGCTAAAGACTTGCTACACCAAATCAATAATGAAAAGAGAAGTTTTTGTTATCCTCAATTTGTTGATGGTTGTCGTTGGCTACTATGGGGAATGTTTTTGAAAGTGTGTGTAGCAGATCGTATAGGTACGATTATTAATCCTATATATGATAACTACATTTATTATGATGGGGGGACATTGGCTATTGCTGCGGTACTCTATTCGTTTCAAATATATTCAGATTTTGCAGGCTATTCTTTTATGGCTATGGGTGTTGGGAAAATTTTGGGATTTAATCTTGTAAATAACTTTAATCGTCCTTATTTTTCCATTAGCATTAGTGAGTTTTGGCGACGCTGGCATATATCTTTGTCAACATGGCTTAAAGATTACATATATATTCCTTTAGGTGGAAATCGTTGCTTTAAATTTAGGAATTATTTTAATATACTTGTGACTTTTTTAGTAAGTGGAATATGGCATGGTGCTAACTGGACATATATTGTTTGGGGATTGTTTCATGGCTTAATGCAAGTTGTGGAAAAAAACTTTGGCTTAAATAAGAGGGAAAGTGTTGGTTGGGTAGTTGCAATACGCATTCTTATTACTTTTATTTTAGTAAGTTCTTTTTGGATAGTATTTAGGATGCCATCTATATCTGATGCGTATAAATACTTTAGTAGAATGATTACAAATCCAACGCTTAACTTTGATCTTTTAATGGGTAATAAAACTTTACTTATCCCTCTTTACTTGTTAATGATAAAAGATATAATAGATGAGTATGCTTCAAAATTCAGTTTGTTTCACAGTAGATATGCCGTAGTAAGATGGGGCTATTATATATTTCTTACATCAATGATATTGCTTTTCGGAGTTTTTGATGCGAGTCAGTTCATCTATATAAGTTTTTAGTAAAACATCTTTGATCATGCATTTAGATATTACTTGTTCTACCGACGATAAATATTTGCAGCATTGTGCTGCTATGTTGTGTTCTGTTTTTGAGAATAATAGGGAGCATGACATAACGGTTCACTTGTTGCATCATGGACTGTCTGAAAAAGGGCAGTCTTTCTTATCAAAACTTGCAGAGAGGTATAATGGCAAGATTATTTATTATGATGTTGATATGAATAAATTGGGTGATGTCTCTATTAATAGACATTGGCACCCAAACCTTTCAATAGCTACATATTATAGATTATTATTGCCATCGCTTCTTGACAAAACTATTGAACGGATATTCTATTTGGATTGTGATATTATAGTCTTAGATGATATATCTCCTTTGTTCACAATAGATATGGAAGACTATGGCGTTGCTGGTGTTGAAGACACAACACCAGGCTTTGATTACCATCGTCGTGTCATGGGTATGACCCTTAATCAGAAGGCTTTCTGTGCAGGAGTTTTGATGATTAATTTGAAATATTGGCGTGAACATAATTGTGAACAACATTTGTTATCCTTTGCCCATAAAATGGCAGGTAAACTTCAATATGAAGATCAAGACGTATTAAACCATGAATTCCGTGGTCATTGGTTAAAACTTCCATATAAATATATGAGGACACCAATGGCTATTGCGCCTCTGGACAGGCAACAACGGTGGGCAGATATAGAAGAATATGTTTTTAATCCAGTCATTATTCATTATGCAGCCCATGTGAAGCCGTGGCTGGACATATCTATTCCTGATGGTGAATATTATTGGGAGTATGTACGTCTTTCACAGTTTCCAAATCCTGTGAAAACACGTACAATGGACCGTTATCGTTGGCCAATACGCAAAGCAAAGATAAGGTATTACATAAATCTGTATGTGCATCCTTTCATCCCCGATATTCTTGAGTTGCTGTTATTGGATGTTTACAACATTTTAAAGGGTCTTCTCCTTATGTTCTGTCCTGCAAAGTTCAAGAGATACCGCATTCAGAGGTGGCTGCATAAGTATGGGGCGGATAAGATGTAAATATAAATATTAGTAGATTTGTATTATGCCAAAGGTTTCAATAATTGTTCCGGTATATAATGCCGAAAACACGATAGGAAGATGTGCGAAGTCGCTCTTAGGGCAGACCTTGAAAGATATAGAAATTATATTTGTTGACGACAGTTCAACAGATGATAGTATGGCGAAGATGACGCAACTGACTAAAGAAGACAATCGTTGCACAGTGCTTCATAATAAGGAAAACATGGGATGTCCATCTTCTCGAAGAGTCGGGTTGAAAGCTGCGACTGGTGACTATGTTATAGCTTGCGATGCGGACGATTGGGTAGAACCTGATTTTTGTGAGACCCTTTATAATAAAGTGGGGGGGGCAGATATTGCTTGGTGTGATTTCTATAAGAATGAAGGCTCTGGATGGAATTTGGTTAAGCAACATCCTGCTAACGGTAATAGTATTTCTGCTGATGATGAGATAAGGAATCTTCTGCTTAATCATAGACAGGGGGCACTTTGGAATCATTTAGTGAAACGAGAGTTATATGAGGAAGTAACGGAATATCCTATAAGAAACATGGCTGAGGATTTAGCTCTGCTTTTGCAATTGTATTTGTCTGCAAAGGGCATTGTATATGTCCCTAAGCCCTTATATCACTATGATTTCTCTCCCGTAAGTTTATCGCATGTCTCGGAAACAGAAGCTGACAAATGCCTTGTAAAGCAAGCGAGAGACATGGAGGAGAATGTTTGCTTATTGGAGCGTTGCTTTTCTAAGAAAGATAGCCTTGATAAGTTCTGTGAAGAATTTGTTTTCCGCAAATTCTTCAATAAAAGATGGATGCTTCCTGCTTTACATACAGCCAAGGATTGTAAAATGTGGAGATTGATACATTCGGACATTAATCTAAAGCTGTTCGGCAACAGATATATTTCCAATAGCGAAAAGTTGACATCGGTGTTATGTCTTCTTGGAGTATATCCTCTAATCAAAAATATAATAAAAGGAAAATGAAAGGGAGAATCTCTGTTATAGTTCCTGTATATAATGCAGAGAAAACATTGCAAAGATGTTTGGAAAGTATTGCAGCGCAGACTTATCAAGATTTTGAGGTTTTAATCGTTGATGATGGTAGTTGTGATTCGTCGCTATCTATTTGTCAGGCATTTTCTAATAAGGATTCTCGCTTCAAGGTCTTTCATAAAGAAAATGGCGGCGTATCTTCTGCTCGTAACTTTGCGCTTAAAAATGTTACGGGGGGGTAGTAACCTTTTGCGACTCAGACGATAGCGTGTGCTCTGACTGGCTTGCCAATTTTATGTCCTTAATGAATGACAATACGGACATTGTCGTTTCCCCTTATAGAGAACTTCATCAGGATGGTAATATAAAGAAAACTTTTTATTACCCCTTTGAAACTTCTTCTGTTGCAATGGCATGGCTGTTGATGGACATAACCACTGGTGCAGGTTATGTAACGAGTAAATGTTTTAAAACTGATATTATTAAAAGGCAAAAGTTGTGTTTTAACGAATCGTATGGATTTTGTGAAGACGAGCTTTTTGTTGCTCAATATATGACTCACGTTCATAATATTGCTATTTGTAAAGTACCTACTTATAATTACATTACTTCTGATGACATTTCTGTATGGCATAAGAAATATGACAATTGCGATACGTTTGGTTGTATGCTTGAAATATATCATTGCATGACTCGTTTTGGGGGTGCCAATGAGATGTCAGAAAGATTCTATTCTCATATTATAGATCGTGTGTTAGAGGGCTTGGTATGGACTTATATGCACAATGCTGATCGGGCATTTGAGCATCTTTTAAAAGTGTGCAAAATCCTTGGCGATAGCCCCTGCATCCCTTTGGATATAAATAGAGTAAGCAGGCTACTTCTGGCTCATCATCCTCGTATTACACATTGCATCTTTAAGATGCTTGCTGTATTGCATAAGCTTTGATTTTATAGAATTATGAACATCACCTTTGCCCTTGAATCCTCTTTCGACTCTGGAGGCATGGAGCGGATGCTGGCTACGATTGCTAATGCTTTGGCTGGCACATACAATGTTACAGTGCTGACGGCTTTCAATGAGGAACGGAAAGATTTTTTCCCCTTTAAAGAAAACGTTAGGCGGGTTGACCTTGGAATAGAAAGGGGAAAATACCCGAAGACCAATGACCTGAAAAGAGAATATAAAAAGCGGCTTGGCGATTGGTTGATGTGTAACCATCAAGACGTAACTGTTTCTCTTGGAAGCTTGGAGTTTTTCTTTTTGCCAGACATTAAGGATGGGTCGAAGAAGGTGTTTTGGTTTCATTTTGCTTTCAATTATGACTTGATGACAAGCCGCTATACTCGTTTCCAATGGTTAAACTCTTGCATAGGGCATTTGAAAAGATGGAGAAGGATAAGGATTGCGAAGAGGTATGATAACGTTGTGGTTCTTTCAAGGAGTGACTTGCGGTCTTGGCGTAAACATTTGGTCAATGTTTCTTTTATATATAATCCAATAACAATAAGCCCTAAGCCTGTTGCCGATTATGGTGTCAAACGTGCAATGGCTGTAGGAAGAATAGAATATCAAAAGGGATTTGATTTCCTTGTGCAGGCATGGACATTAGTTCGTGAAGATTTTCCAGATTGGCAGCTTGACATATATGGGAGTGGAACTACTGACGATGTTAATAATCTCCAAGCACTTATCAACACAGCAAGCCTTCAAGGCATTGTGAACCTTAAAGGGCGCACTGATGATATTGCAAATGTTTATTCGGAACATTCCTTAATGATCCTCAGTTCCAGATACGAGGGCTTTGGCCTGGTGCTTGTAGAGGCGGCTGCGTGTGGGCTACCTTTGGTGTCATTCGATTGTGAGCAAGGTCCGTCTGAGATAATAGAAAATGGGAAGAATGGCTACCTTGTATCGCCTGTTGGGAATGTCAAGGGATTGGCGGATGCTATACGCAAACAATTAGGTGACGAGGAGCGCAGAAAGGAAATGGGAAGTAACGCAATGGTAATGGCTGAACGATTTTCATTGGATAGGATTTCCAAAGAATGGATGAGGCTGTTTGGCGTATGATATTATTGCAATGTTTTTAATAGTGAGGCAAGTTTTTTGTATCAGCTAAGTAGGGAGTCTTCATGGCTTGTAGCCATGTGGGTTCGTAAAATGTCAACGTGGGAATAATGTGATTTTCAGAAAACAACAGGTTTAAAGATGGCACGTATTGCGTTAATTTCTCTTTCTACGCCAACATTCAACAATGTTAGGGCGGCGTCAGCATTGCCTTATCACCTCGTATTGGGGGCGAAAGGGAGTGGTGATTACGAAGTTGAGGTGTGGACATTCAACCTTAATGGTATTGATGCTGAGGACATACGGGAAAGTGAGAGGCAACTTGGCGTGAACATTCATGTCTTGCCTAAACCTTCCTGGTATCGGTGGCTGTTTAGGTTGCATCTTGTGTTCTTGCGTGTGCTTCTGCGTTATCCGTTGTTGTCGTATTTCAAGTTGGACGACGACACAATAAAGCAGGTGGGAGCGTTCAAGCCGAATATTGTTTGGATATACGGGGAGGAACTTGCCGGTTTGGCTGCGTTGTTTCCAGGCAAAAGACGGATTGTTACGATGCCAGACTGCGAGACGATGTATTATCATCGGGCATTGACGATGAACTTCCTGACAGAGAAGCTCGGGCAGGTTCTGCGGTATAGCTTTGCCTATTGGCAATACCGCAGTATGGACAGGCGAAACCATGCGCTTGCGGCTTGCTCTAAAGATGATGCTTCGGAGGTGACGTGTCATTTTGTTGGTGAGGCTGACGCTGCGTTTTATCGGGACATTAATCCGTCGGCTGATGCGATATTCCTGCGTCATCCTCATTATGCTTGGCGTGACAGGCAGATAAGGTTCCATACACCAAAGATTAGGCTGCTTTTTGCAGGGCGGTATGATTTTTATTGTCAGCATGGCAGCGATGCCTTGTTGTCGGCAATATTGTCTGCTAAAGACTTAAACAAACATTATGAGGTTACGTTTCTTGGGAAAGGTTGGGACAGCTGGTGCTCTCGGCTGGTGGAAGCTGGCTGGACGGCTCATGTGGTTGCTTTTGCGCCGGATTATATTGAGGAGTTGCAAAGGCATGACATACAGATGAATGCCATTGACCTTGGTACCGGAACCAAAGGAAAGGTGCTCGATGCCATAAGCAACGGTCTGCTGGCTTTCGGCACACCGTATGCCTTGGAGAATATTGCCGTGGAGAATGGTGTGGGATGCGTTGAGTACCATTCTGTCGAAGAGGCTGTTTGTGTGTTGCGGGACATTCCAGCCAATGCCGCTAAATATGAGCTGATGGCAGAGGCTGGCAGGCGGCAGGTGCTTAAGGAGCATTCGAGAAAGAAGATTGCTGCGGAATTGTTTGGTGGTGATGCGAAAATATGATAACTTTGTGATTATTTTAGGTTGTTATGTGGTTATACTTGCTGATATTCTTTATACCCGTATTGCTGTATTTTGGGACGCTTAAAAGTGGAAATGGGCGTAGTGTCTTGCAGCTTGCGGTTTTTCTTTCGGGGCTTGCCATGTTTGTTGGCCTGGGCGACATGCTTGGTGGCTATGACCGTTATATTTACGGTGACGTGTTCGACTCCATTGCCAATGTCACCAATGTCGGTCAAAGCTATTGGGTCAATGACTGTTTTGAATATTTCCCGTCAGAGGGAGGCTGGACTGTGCTGAATATCCTCTTGTCATTCTTTACAGACAACAGGTATATTTTCATACTTGCCATCACCTTGTTGACTTATACCTTGCTGTTCATATCCCTGAGGAGGTATGCTTCCAATTATCCATTCGCCCTTGTCCTGTTTCTCGGCCTTTGGTTTTATTTCTCGTTTACATACTTGCGCCAGGTGCTTGGTGCTACGTTGGTTTGGCTGGCAATTCCCTATATCGTCAAGCGAAATCCTTGGAAGTTTTGTGCCATCGTGTTGTTGGCATGGACGATTCATAAGTCTGCAATAATCTTTTTGCCAGTTTATTTCATTGCTCACCGTTCTTTTACACGCCGCCAGATACTCGTTTTCATGGCTTTGGCTCTTGTTGCCGGTGTGTCACCATTGCCCAACGCATTGTTCAATGCTTATGGTGACATGTCTGAGGTTGAGTTGCAGAACGACTATAGTGCTTCGGGAGGATTGCGCGTGGCTTATTTCCTTGAGGCGGCATTCTTCTTGTGGCTCATGATGAGGGATGGGGCGAAGGACGACTCCGATATCACGAGGCGTGTCTTGTTCAATATCGCTTGCTTGTTTTGTGCCACGTTGCTGTTCTTTATCCGTTCCGAGAATGGTGGTCGCCTGTCATGGTATTATATGATTGGCGTTATTTGCACGCTTACAGACATTGCCGTGAGCCGAGCAGCTGTCAAGGGAATTGCCCAGTTGCTTATTGTGGTTAGCCTTGTGTTGTATGTGAGGTTGTATTCGAGTTGGAATTCATATAAAATGTTATATCCGTATAAGACGTTTCTAACAAATGGTTACAGAGTTGACGATCCTATTAGGGACAGTTATGAGTATGACCATAATTATGATTATAACAAGTTTTATCGTGAACCATTTCGTTTGAAAGAAAACTTCCAGAATATTTGGGAATAGTTTTCGGTTATATAAATTGCGAAGTACAGAGGTTGTGAATAAAGGCTTGTGGATGAGCAAGTTGAAGGGGCGATTCGCAAAAACACTAAGGCTTGTGTTGGCATTGTTGGGAATATTTCTTAAATTTGCCATGTGAACTTTGGAAAGGAACGGTTATGGCACGATATCCTATAGGAATACAGACTTTCTCTGAGATAGTCAATAACGGATATGTATATGTTGACAAGTCGGAGTATGTTTATAATTTGGCGCATGAGAATGGCAAGTTTTTCTTTCTCAGTCGGCCCAGACGCTTTGGCAAGTCTTTGCTGACATCCACCCTGCATAGTTATTTTGCAGGGCAGAAGGAACTTTTTAGGGGCTTGGCGATAGAAAAGTTAGAGAATGAGTGGACGGAATATCCTGTGTTGCACTTCGACTTGAGTGGGGCAAAGTACATGGATAAAGGCCAGTTGGAAAGGTATTTGGATTATATACTTGGCATTCAGGAACAGACATTTAATATAACCAATCATCCTGTTGATGCCAACAACCGCTTGTCCAATCTCATAGTTACAGCAAGACAACAGACGGGGAAACCCGTCGTGGTGCTTATTGATGAGTATGACGCTCCACTGCTCGATGTCGTGCATGAGGATGACAATTTAAAGGCTTTGCGGCAGATAATGCGCAATTTCTATAGTCCTCTGAAACTTAACGAGCCAAATCTACGCTTCGTATTCTTGACTGGTATTACTAAGTTTTCGCAGCTTAGCATCTTTTCAGAGCTGAACAATATGGTCAATATCAGCATGCAGCCAAAATATGCGGCAATATGTGGTATTACCAAGGATGAGGTGTTGACGCAGATGTCCGGTGATATTGACAGTCTTGCGTCGGCAATAGGAGAGAGTAGGGAGGACACGATTAATGAACTGACCCGTTATTATGACGGTTACCATTTTGCATGGCCTTGTCCGGACATCTTCAACCCGTTCAGCCTGCTCAATGCTTTTTCTTCAGAAAGGATAGAACCATTCTGGTTTTCAATAGGTACGCCGACGTATCTGTTGGAGATGATGAAGAAGTTCAATGTTGTTCCTACAGAATATGGACGCATGGATGCTGAGGCTTATGACTTTGATGCGCCAACTGAGCAGATGGCAAATCTAACGCCGTTACTCTATCAGAGTGGTTATCTGACAATAAAGAATTATAATAAGTTTACGCGTCTTTATACTCTTGATATACCAAACCGAGAGGTGGAAATCGGTATGATGAAGTCGTTTATATCTTATTATATAATGTCTGATACAAGGGTTGTAAATGTAAATGTCGCAAATATGGCAAGTGCATTGTATGATGGTAACATGGCCAAGATGTTACATCTTTTACAAGATTTCTTAGCTACGATACCATATACGAATAACACCCAGTATGAGGGCCATTATCAGCAGGTGTTATGCATTATATTCAAGCTCCTTGGCGGCTGGGCTGACGTTGAGGTACACACTCCTCGTGGACGGGTTGACATTGTTATGATAGCGTTTGGCAGACTGTATGTCATGGAGCTTAAGTTGGATTCTTCATCAAAAGCAGCAATGCGGCAAATCGATTTGCGCGACTATGCTTCGGCTTTTTCCCAATGTGCCCTGCCTGTGACCAAAGTTGCGGTAAATTTTGATAGTGAAACGAGGAACATCAAGGATTGGGAGATAAAGTGATTTCTGTCATGCCATTGGTTACAGTTCTTACTCCAACGTATAACCGTGCGAGCCTCTTGCCCCGTCTCTACGAAAGTCTTTGTTGCCAGACATCAAAAGACTTTGAGTGGGTGATTGTGGATGACGGTTCTGCTGATAATACGGAGGATATAGTAAAAGGCTTCGCCTCTCCTTGCCAGTCTTTCTCGATAAAATATTATAGAAAGGAAAATGGCGGAAAGCACACTGCCGTGAACCTTGGGGTGGCTAAGGCGCAGGGCGAATTGCTGTTTATAGCAGATAGCGACGACAAGTTGCCGCCAGATAGCATTGCCACTGTTGCTGGGGAATGGCTGTCGGTTAAAGGAAATGAGAAAATAGGTGGCATTACCGGGCTCGACGTAAATATGAGGGATGGGACGCTTATTGGCTCGGGCTTGCCAGAGGAGTGCGTTGATTGCAATGCAATAGACATTCGTTACGCCTATCGTGTTTCCGGCGACCTGAAAGAAGTTTTCCGCACATCGGTGTTGCGTGAGTTCACCTTTCCCGAAATCCAGGGTGAACGTTTTTGCCCTGAGCAGCTCAATTGGTTTCGCATTGCGCAGAAATATTACTTGCATTATATCAATAAGCCAATTTATCTTGTTGAATACGAGTCGGATGGACTGACGGCTGGGATAACCAAGGCTCGCATGCAAAGCCCCGTGGCTTCGATGATGACTTATGCTGAGATGCTGGGATATGACATTCCGTTTAGGGTGAAGCTAAAGGCGGCGATAAACTATTGGCGTTTCCGTTGTTGCTATAAACGGACTGAAGGTAATAAAGGAATTGCCATTCCGAAAGTGCCGCTTGCCTATGCTTTAGCGGCACCTGCAGGCTGGCTGATGCACCAAAGGGATCGCCGGGCATTGCGTCGTTCCTGACGCTTCCGCATTCTTGTCCACATTCGTATGTCGGCGCATGTGGCAAAATCTTGGCACAGTAGTTGGCAGTGTGCCATATTTTTCTTAAATTTGCCATCGCAAACAATTATCGTTTTTGGTAAAGATGAAATATCCCATAGGAATACAAGACTTTGAGAAGATACGCACCGGAGGATATGCTTACGTTGACAAGACCGCCTTGATATACAAGCTTGCCAACGAAGGCAATTATTATTTCCTCAGCCGCCCTCGCCGTTTTGGCAAGTCGCTGCTGCTTTCCACCATGGAAGCCTATTTTGCCGGCAAGCGTGAGCTTTTCGAAGGTCTGGCGATGGAACGTCTGGAGAACGACTGGGCGGCTTACCCCATCGTCCATCTTGACCTCAATACGGGCAAGTACGATTCCGAGGAGGCGTTGCGGCAGGTGCTCGACGACTTTCTCAGCCCCCTTGAGGACCAATATGGCACTTACCGCTCAGAGGTCACGCCCGAGTTGCGTTTCAAGGGCATCATTGAGCGCATGGCAAAGAAACACGGCCGTAGGGTTGTGGTGCTTGTCGATGAGTATGACAAGCCGCTGTTGCAAAACTTCGACAACGCCGAGTTGCAGGAAAAGCTCCGCTCCATGCTCAAGGCTTTCTACTCGGTGCTGAAGACCCAAGACCGCTATGTCAGGTTCGGCTTCTTCACGGGTGTTACAAAGTTTGGCAAGATAAGCGTCTTCTCCGACCTCAACTACCTCACCGACCTGTCAATGGATTACCGCTACGATACCATCTGCGGCATCACGAGGCAGGAGATGACCGACAATTTCAGCGAAGACATAAAGGCTCTTGGCGACCGCTATGGCATCTCGTTCGACGAGGCTTGCTCACGATTGAAGAAACGTTACGACGGATACCATTTCGTGGAGAATGGCGAGGGTGTTTACAACCCTTTCTCGCTGCTTTCCACGCTTGCCAAGCTGCGTTTCGGCAGCTATTGGTTCGAGACGGGCACGCCAACGTTCCTTGTCGATTTGCTCAAGAGAGACAACTTCTGCCTGCCCAATCTCACCGCTCAGGAGGTTTCTGGCGAATTCCTCAATTCCATCGACTCCGTGGAACGCAGCCCCGTGCCCATTATATACCAAAGCGGTTACCTCACCATACAGACTTACGACGAGCGATTTGATACTTACACGCTTGGTTTTCCAAATGATGAGGTGGAGGAGGGATTTGTTAATTTCCTGTTGCCTTTTTATGCCCATGTTGACGAGAACCGCAGTCCTAACTTTATCGGAAATTTCGTGCGTGAGTTGGAGCTTGGCCATGCCGCCGACTTCATGCGGCGCATGGAGAGCCTTTTCGCCGATACCGACTACCGTGTCGTAGGCAATGCCGAACTTTACTTCCAGAACGCTTTCTACCTTGTGGCGAAGATGCTTGGCTTTTATGTTGACGTGGAGCGCACGGTCTCTGACGGGCGCATTGACATGGTTGCCAAGACCAAGGACTTCATTTACATATTCGAGTTCAAGTGCGACCAGTCGGCAGAGGCTGCCATCACGCAGATTGACGAGCGTGGCTATGCCAAGCCATACGCCTCCGACCATCGCAGGCTCGTGAAGATTGGCGTAAACTTCTCAAGGGAGAAGCGTTGCATCGACGACTGGAAAATATCTGAGGCATGAGGGTTCTTCAGGTCATAACGTCATTGCTCACCGGTGGAGCCGAGCACATCGTCGTGCAGCTTGCCGAGAGGCTCTCGTCGAGGGAAGGATTCCATTGCGACATTTGCGTTTTCGATGGCGTTGAGACTCCCTTCATGCGCGAGATTGAGCAATGCAACGCTCGCCTTGTTGAAAAGGGCGAGGAACCAATACGCATACACAAGCTTGGCAATGGTGTTTACAACCCGTTGCATATCATCAGGCTTGCACGTCTCATGCGCCATTATGACGTAGTGCACACTCACAACTCCTCGCCACAGCTGTTTGCGGCTGTGGCGAAAGTGTTATGTTCCGTGGTGCGCGGCAGCGGCACGCTGCTGTGCACCACGGAACATAACACTTCCAACCGCAAGCGCAGTTGGAAGTGGTATGCGCCCATTGAAAGCTGGATGTATTCACGCTACGATCACGTCATCTGCATATCATACATTGCGGAACGGAAATTGCGCGAGTACATGGGCGGAAAATGGCTCGACGGGGCTTCCGAATGCTACGGGCGGATAACGACGGTCAACAATGGCGTTGACGTTGATGCTTTCCGCACGGCGGAGCCTGCCGCCGACCTTGTTTCGCTTAAGGAGGGTCGCCGTGCGATAGTCATGGTGGCTGGCTTCCGCGAGGCAAAGGACCAGGACACCATCGTGCGTGCCATGGCCCGGCTCGACAAGGACAAGTACGAGGTTTGGCTGACGGGCATTGGCACGAGGCAGCCCGTGGTGGAAGAACTGGCAAGGAGCCTCGGCGTAGCCGACCGCGTGCGCTTCACGGGGCTGCGCATGGACGTGCCTTGCGTGTTGCGTGCCGCCGATGTCGTCGTCATGTCAAGCCATTGGGAGGGACTGTCGCTGAGCAACGTCGAGGGCATGTCGGCAGGCAAGCCCTTCGTGGCATCGCGCGTCAACGGTCTTCGCGAGGTCACCGAGGGCTATGGCATCATGTTCGGGGAAGGTGACGACGCGCAGCTGGCGGAAATAATAGGGCGGCTTTGCGACAATCAGCCGCTTTATGACTTTGTAGCCGACCGCTGCCACCGCCGTGCCCTCTCGTATGACATAGGCAATATGGTTGACGGTTACGTGCAAGTATATGACGCATTATTTTAAAAAACCTAAAACAGAGTGACATTTCGGCACAAATGTTTTGCCAATCGGCTTAAAGGCATTATTTTTGCATGACGAAAGGTGCGGTGCGGCTTGCGAGGCCTGGGGGCTGAGCGGTTGTGCGTGCCACCCATCATGGGGACATTCGTTTTATAACACTATAAAATTTCATTAAGCAATGAAGATTCAAAAGATTCATGCCCGTGAGATCATTGACTCACGCGGCAACCCGACAGTTGAGGTTGAGATTACACTTGAGAACGGCGTTATGGGTCGTGCAAGCGTTCCGTCAGGTGCTTCTACCGGCGAGAACGAGGCCTTGGAGCTTCGCGACGGCGACAAGAGCCGTTTCGGTGGCAAGGGCGTATTGAAGGCTGTTGACAATGTTAACAAGATCATCGCTCCGGCTCTTGAGGGTGACAACATCTTCGACCAGCGCGGTCTCGACTATAAGATGATTGCCCTTGACGGCACTCCCACAAAGAGCAACCTCGGCGCAAACGCCATCCTCGGCGTTTCGTTGGCTGCTGCCCACACTGCAGCTGCTGCCCTCGGCATGCCTCTTTATCGCTATATCGGTGGCACAAACACTTACACGTTGCCCGTGCCTATGATGAACATCATCAACGGTGGCGCTCACTCTTCAGCTCCCATCGCGTTCCAGGAGTTCATGATCCAGCCTCGCAAGAACGAGAAGATCACTTCTGAGAAGGATGCCATCCGCTGCGGCGCTGAGGTGTTCCACGCTCTTGGCAAGTTGCTCAAGAACCGCGGCCTCTCTACGGCTGTGGGTGACGAGGGTGGCTACGCTCCCGCTCTCGACGGCATCGACGACGCTCTTGAGAGCATCTGCCAGGCTGTCAAGGAGGCTGGTTACGAGCCGGGCAAGGACGTGACCATCGCCATGGACTGCGCTGCTTCTGAGTTCGCTTACCAGAAGGACGGCAAGTGGTTCTACAACTACAAGCAGCTGAAGAACGGTATGCCTAAGGATCCTAACGGTCAGGAGTTTGACAGCGAGGGTCAGATCAAGTACCTTGAGGAGCTTTGCAACAAGTATCCTATCGCTTCCATCGAGGACGGTCTCGACGAGAACGACTGGGAGGGCTGGCAGAAGCTCACGGCTGCCATCGGCAAGAACGTGCAGCTCGTCGGCGACGACCTCTTCGTTACCAACACCAAGTTCTTGGAGAAGGGCATCAAGATGAACGTTGCCAACGCAATCCTCATCAAGGTTAACCAGATCGGTTCTCTGACAGAGACTCTTGAGGCTATCGAGATGGCTCACCGTCACGGCTACAACACCGTTACCTCTCACCGTTCTGGTGAGACCGAGGACACTACTATCTCCGACATCGCCGTAGCTACCAACAGCGGCCAGATCAAGACCGGTTCAATGAGCCGCACCGACCGCATGGCCAAGTACAACCAGCTCATCCGCATCGAGGAGCAGCTGGGTGCTGAGGCACAGTACGGTTACACACGCCTCGACAGGAGCCTGTAATGACAGTAACGCCATCGCCCTGCCCGCATGTGCGACGGCAGCGCCCGTGGTGAGAACATAACGGGAAGCCCGTGCAAGCCAAGTGCTTGCACGGGCTTCTTTCGTTTATGGCACCGCCCATAATGCGGTTGTGTCGCTGCCCATAGTGCGTTTGCGGCACTCCCATAATGCGTTTGCGGCGCGACCACGGTGCGTTTGCGGCGCAAGGACAACCCGTTTACGCCGCGGACGCGACACGATTGCGGCGCAATGGCAAGGCATTTGCGCCGCCGGGGCGAGCCGTCTGGGCAGCCTTTGTCGGCAAATGCGTTAATGGCATGATAAAAGTTGTGTGGGGAAGGGCTTTTTACGCCTTTTTTTCCTAACTTTGTAGGCGAAAACCGTATATGCGATGTCGAAAATACTTTCATACAACAACAAGACGACCGGCGAGAGCTGGATTACGCTTGGCGGACAATACAGTGCCGACGAGATAAACCGCATCAGCGACCCGAACGGGGGGCTGTCGCTGAAGCCGCGGACGGCGATACCGTCGCCGTTCGCGCAGATGGATCTTGTGAAAAACGCCTTTCGCCGTCTTGCCATGGACAGCAGGCTCAACGGGGAACTCATGGACGAGCGGCTCGTGGCGGGCGCGCTCGACGTGGCACAGCTGTTCTTCAACATGCCCGAACTGCGCGACAGGTTGCGCGTGGTCGAGTGGAACCGTGACATGGCCATTGACAGGCTGGAGGCTGACCCGAAGCACAAGCTTCTGGGCGACACGCTGCGGATGTTTATCGAACAAGACAAGGAGGCGTTCAACTTTGACCGAATGGACAGGCTTTATTTCTTGGTCTGTGGCGGCGAGGTCATTGGTGGAACGTCTCCCGTTACGCTTTTCATGGCCACGCCAAACGCCGCGCCGCGCATGCATGACATACCGGTTGAGCAAAACGTGAGGCTTTTCGAGCTTACGCGCCCGTTGTACATGCGCGAGCCACGTTTCGTGAGCTATGTTTACGCCCTTTTCACGGCCTACCCCGAGCTTAAGCGATGGTGCGGCGAGGTGAACTCTTATCTGATAACGTGCTTCCAGATGCTTGCCCCAACGTTGCGGCATGACATTCTGGCAGACATCGGCAACCCGTCGGCGGTTGACGACGAGAGCCGCGAGAGGGCTTTGCTGTACCTGCAAAACAATTTCGAGCGTGCCGACGACGGCGTGCTGGCTCTTGGCGTGCCGTTCTGGTGCGCGCGCAAGGCTGACACCGAGGAGGCGATACAGCGCAGCGACTTCCTGATCGTGCCGACGATAGTGCCCGAGGGCGAGCGGCTGCCGCTCATATTGAGAAACAACCTCGGGGCTTCGCATGGCGAGCCGTTCAGGTACATTACGCGTCCGTGGGACGATGCCACGGTGATACGCCCCGAGGACTATGGCGTGGCTCCCGAGAAGAGGGTGCTGCCGGCAACCTCGCACCGCTATCCGTGGCTCACGGCAAACGACTTCTTCGAGCCGACGCTCATCAAGCTCGACTACACAATGGATCGCGACAGCTTCTTCAACGGCAACCTCATGCAGGGGTCGCGCGAGACCGACAATGCCGACTTCCTGCTGCCGCTGTCGAAGACGTTCTTCAAGTATTTCACCGTGCAGGACCTCATGGGCACCATCGGCGGGCGGCCGCGCTTCGAGATGATGCACACGCGCTCGGGGCAGCGGCACACGGTGAAGGTCACGTTGCGCGTGCCCGTGAGGAAGGACGGCTGTTACGTGGCTCTGGAGCGGACGTATGTGCCTGCCGTTGGCACCGACTTGCGCTATGACCACCGCAACGATTGCGGTCATTTCATAACCGTGCCCTTCGCCATGGGCATCTTCCCGTTTGTCAAGAACCCGGCGCTGAGGCAATACAACGTGCAGCTCGTTGACCGTGCGCTGGGGCTGCTTGAGAATTACTCCATAGGCCTTGAGTTTCACGGTAGGCAGGCCGATGGCGAGGCTTATGCCGGACTGGAGGCCGTGTGCCGCACGCGTTCGGCAAAGCGCGAGAAGCGTGTCGGCAGCGATTACTACCGCCTGCGCCATGCGTTCGACTATGTGGAAGTGCGCCTGATGGACGAGCGTGGCATAATGGTGGCTGGTGGATTGGTTTGCCCACGATGGCCAGCCAGTGCCGAGGGGCACGAGGCGTTCACCTTTGCCGTTGACTTTGGCACCACCAACACGCACGTCGAGAGCGTTAGGCAGGGGCAACAACCGCAGCCGCTCAGCATAAGCTCGGCGGCGCGTGAGCGGCTGCAGGCCACGCTCTACAACGGCGAGCACCCGTTGTTTGACGTAATAATGAAGCAGGAGTTCCTGCCCAAGGAGATAGGCGGCGACTATGGCTTCCCGCAGCGCACGGTGCTGTCGGAGAGCGAGCGGCTCGACGTGGAGAGCATCGACGAGATGGTGTCGCTTGGCGACGCTGACATCCCATTCATCTACGAGAAGGAATCGGTGGGATACGGCAACCGCATTGTGCCAAACCTGAAGTGGTCAACGGAGATTTCCACCGCCAAGCGCGTGCGTGCGTTCCTCACCGAGCTGGCGTTGCTGATGCGCACCAAGGTGCTGCTGGAGAATGGCGACATTGCCAAGACACGCCTGGTGTGGTTTTACCCGCTGTCGATGAAGGTGGGCAGCGTGCGTCGCCTGGGCGACATGTGGGCCAAGACGTTCCGCGAGGTGTTTGGAGTGGAACCCGACGGGCACAACCTGATGGAAATGCCCGAGTCGGTTGCGCCGTATTACTATTATAAGGTTTCGAGCCAGTTTCGTGGGGCTGCCTCCACGGTGGCTTCCATTGACATTGGCGGCGGCACGTCCGACGTGGTGGTGTTCCGTGCCGGCGAGGCGCAGCCAACGTTGCTCACCTCGTTCCGCTTCGCCGCCAACGTGCTCTTCGGCGACGGCTTCTCAGAGATACCGCATGGCGACACCAACCCCATGACCGTTAGGTATGTTGAATATTTCCGTCGCCTGTTCGATGCCGACGACGACCGTTACGGCGAGCTGAACGGCATTCTCGACGACATAACGGCAAAGCGAGGCAGCGAGGAGATAAATGCCTTCCTCTTCTCGGTGATAAACAACAAGGTGGTGGGGGGCAACGATGTCTTCTCATACAACCAGCGGCTGTCAGAGGACGGGCGGCTGAAAATAGTGTTCCTTTATTTCTATTCGGCGCTCATTTACCATGTGGCGTGCATGATGCGCCATCGCGGAATAGACAAGCCTCGCTCGGTAATGTTCTCCGGCACGGGCTCCAAGGTGCTTGACATCGTGGGGTCGCAGCGTGACCTTGACCTGCTGACGCAGGCTGTGTTCGAGCGTGTGTATGGCGAGGAGTATGGCTCCGACGGGTTCTCGGTGGTGATGGAGCGCAAGGAACCCAAGCAGATAACCTGCCGCGGCGCGCTGATGCAGGTGCGTGACGCAAGTGGCTGTGCCGACGTGGCTGAGCTTAACCGATTGATGGACAGCATAGGGAGGTCGCCCATTTACCATTTCCAGGCCAAGGGCAGGGAACGCCTTTCATACGCCGACATGGAGACGGAGGAGGTGAGGCGTGAGATTGTTGATGCCGTGCGAGAGTTTAACGACTTCTTCCTTGGCCTGTGCGACGACTTGCGCGTGGTGGATCGTTTCCTGGTTGACAACCGTTCGCTCAACCTGTTCCGCTCGCTCGTGGGCAAGGATCTTGAGCATCACCTCATAACGGGCTGGAACTACGTCAACAGGAACGCAAGCGACCGCAATGCCGACGACGAGGTGGAGGATGCCGTTTTCTTTTACCCCATCATTGGCAGCATAAGGGAAAACCTGATAGAGAAACTGTAAATGTTTGGAAGCAAGGATTATATAACCGACAGCCAGCTGGCTGAGACGCTTGAGCCATTGCTCAAGCGACTGCGCGACGTTGAGAAGGCCAACAAGGTTTTGGCTGGGCGTGTTGAGGCACTTGAGGCTTCGCTTGAGGCGTTGCGGGCTGCCGAGGCTGATGTTGCGGCAGGTGCCGGTGACGGCGACGTGGCGGTCGAAGCCAATGAACTTGGTGGCGCGGACGTTGGCTCAACGTGTGGCTTGCCAGTGGGCGACGATGCCGTTGGCGACAGTGATGCCGATGCCGTATTGTTCCTTCCGGCTCCGTCTCCCGAAGGCTTTTTTGTTGAGGCGACCTCGGAGGAGCAAATTGGCAAGAGCATTTACGAGTTGCGCCCCGAGGGTGGCGGACGCGGCACTTTTGCGTTGCTGTCTTCGCCCGATGCCATGGCTACGGCCATGATAAGCGTGAGCAGTTTCGTGAAGCCCGTGTGCCGCATACAGGGCAACACCCATCGCATGCCCGACGACATTGTGACCCTCAGCCGTGGCGAGGCTCGGCTGAAGGACGGCGTGTGGGTGGTGACAAGCAAGGCTGTTGTGGAGTTCAAGTAAATAAAGACGTATAGGCGATGAGAGTGAAATGCCCGAAATGCAGGCTCGTTTTTGATGTTCTTGCTGATGCCGGAATGACGGAGGTGCAGTGCAACTGCCCACGCTGTGGCACGCCTTTTGCCCACAATGCCGCTTGTGATGCCGATGGCGTTGACACCAAAGGACAGGTGCCCGGGGCGCAGGTCATGGGACATGACGCTTCGACGGACACGCCTGTTGCCGCTGCCACAGTGGAGGGCAAGGTGGAAGGCTCGCAGCCAGTTGCCGGCAATGCCGTGCGCGACGGGCGTGGCGCAATGCCCGGCCAGTCTGCTGTCCAAGGCAACAGCCTTTACGAGCACAGGCATGGCAACGACGGTTTTGCCCCGCATGGGCGAGGCGGCACGGGGCGTTTTGCGACGTTGGCCGCTGGGGTTGCGGCAACATTGGTGGTGGCGGTGCTCATAGCGGTGGGTGCTGACAGGCTGATGGGGCATTTTACTGAACACGATGAGGCACTGATGGAGCAACTTGCCGTGGTGCCCGATTCCACCATGGCTGACAGTGTGGAGGCTGTCGGTGGCAAGGATGCCAGGACGGCGAGCATTGCCGTGGCGACGAAAGGCAATGGCGGCAAGAAACGCAAGGGAAAGGATGCGGAGACTGCCGATGGCGGCATTCCCACATGGGTGTGTGGGGTGTGGCACGCAATGAGCGACAACAATTACGTCACGGTGCGCATTGGCGGCGGCAAGATAAAGGTGAGCGACTTTTACCATACCGGCACGGGGCGTGTCACGTTGAGTGGCAACACTTTGGTTTGCCGTTTTAGCGACGGGAGCACTTCAACCTATGCCCTTGACAGGGACAACCATCGCATTGTGGGCAGTGATGGAATGGTGCTGGAAAAATGAGCCTTGAGGTTTGAAAGCCCTTGTCTTCTCGCTTTCAGGCAATTTCATGTTTTGCTCGTTTTTTTTATGCTTATTTATTTGCACGTATCGATTTTTTTACCTTACTTTGCATCCGACAGCCAAGCTTGGCTGCCAAGACATAATGTCATAGGAACTTAATGGCAAGAAAGTTTTGTCAACCTAATATAAATAAGGAAAACTATGAAGAAACCTATTAAAAAACCTATGAAGACACCTTGTTGTCTGTTGATGGCGTTGCTGATGGGGGGGGTATAACTTCCACGGCTTATGGAGCACCACAGGGCATAGTGCAGAGTGGCGTTACCGCCTCGGGTGTTGTGCTGGATGCAAAGGGCGAACCCGTTGTGGGGGCAACCATCCTTGAGGATGGCACGACCAATGGCACCGTGACCGACATTGACGGTCGCTTTACGCTTAAGACAGGGCGAAATGCCCAAATACGTATCTCATACCTTGGATACCAGCCGCTCTTGGTGAAGGCAGCGCAGGACATGCGCGTCAAGATGAGCGAGGATAACAACCAGCTGAACGAGGTGGTTGTTGTGGGTTATGGTATGCAGAAGAAAGTTGACATTACGGGTGCCGTGGCGAATATCGACGTTGACAAGGCCATTGCGTCGCGTCCGATAACCGATGTGGCAAAGGCATTGCAGGGAGCGTCGCCCGGTCTTACAATCATAAACCGCTCTGGCGGGCTTGGCACGCAGTCGCAGGTGCGCCTGCGCGGCAGCGTCGGCTCGCTTTCCGCAAGCTCGGGCACAGAGCCGCTTATCCTCGTTGACAACGTTGAGGTGCCCGACCTTAACCTCGTGAACCCCGACGACATCGAGAGCATCTCCGTGCTGAAGGATGCCGCGTCGGCGTCAATCTACGGAACGCGCGCCGCATGGGGCGTAATCCTCATAACGACAAAAAAAGGAAATGTCGCTGACAAGGTGCGCGTGAGCTACAGCAACAACTTTGCGTGGAACACGCCGACGGCAATGCCCGAACTGGCCTCTATGGTTGACAACGCCAAGTTCATACTGAGCGTGGCAAACCGTCTGGGAACCGACCACGCATCTTCCATTGGATATTATGTTGACGAGTATGCGCTCGGCAAGATGCAGGACTGGATGGACAAGTATGGCGGCATGTCGGAAAGCGAACTTGGAGAGATGCAGGAGGGACGCGACTTCGAGATAAAGGACGGCCACACTTATTTCTACAGGTCGTTTGACCCAATAAAGATGTTCACGCGAAAGTGGACTCCGCAGCAAAACCACAACGTGTCAATCGTTGGCGGAAACAGCAATACGACGTACAACATATCAGGCTCGTACCTGACGCAGAAGGGCGTGATGAAGCACAACACCGACGAGTATTCGCGATATACGCTCACGAGCAACATAAACACGAAGATACGCGACTGGTGGAGCGTGCATGCAAACGTGATGTTCTCGCAGGAGAATAATGACCAGCCGTACAAGTTCACGTCAGGTGAGTATGACGCTTGGTTCTACTTGCTGAGATGGCCGCGCTGGTATCCTTACGCCACATACCAGGGCAAGAAGTTTCGCTCGGCGGTCACTGACATAGAGAACGGAAACAGAGAGTCGTTGCGCACGACATACGTCCGAGCCAACGTGGGTACCCAGGTAAATCCGCTGAAAGGGCTGTCGGTGAACTTCGACTACACGTATGGGTACGTTAACTATGCGCAGAAACGCAACGGTGGCACCGTGATGGCTTACAACATGTTTGCCAGTGCGCCGTTTGACAATTACACGGACATTTACGGAGCTTCGCATAACCGTGCCGTGTCAAGGTCGTCGTACAACATGCAGAACATTTTCAAGGCTTATGCGACATACTCCTTTGACATTGCCGACAGCCACCACTTCAAGGTGATGGCTGGTATGGATGCGGAGACGCGTCGCCGTCAGTCGCATTATTCTGAGCGTCGCGGGCTTATAAGCACGGACTTGCCGGAGATAAATCTTGCCACGGGCAACCAGTACAGTTACAACAGCTCTTACAGCTACAACAACGACTTTGCAGCCGCGGGTTTCTTCGGGCGAATCAATTACGACTTCCTGAACCGTTATCTCCTTGAGGTGAACGTGCGCCGTGACGGTTCGTCACGTTTCCCTGACGGCCACAAGTGGGCTACGTTCCCATCGGTGTCGGCAGGTTGGCGAGCTTCCGAGGAGAAATTCTTCGACTGGGCAAAGCCTGCCCTCTCAAACCTCAAGGTAAGAGGCTCTTGGGGAACGATTGGCAACCAGGACGTAGCGTCAAACTCGTTTATCTCTACAATGTCGTCGGGCAACTCTGGATGGGTGGTCAACGACCTCAACGTTCTTGGCCTTGCGACTCCATCGGTTGTGTCGGCTACGCTGACTTGGGAGCGCGTGTCAACGTTTGACATTGGTGTTGACGCAGGCTTCTTCAACAATGAGCTAAACCTAACGTTCGACTGGTATCGTCGCATTACTTCTGACATGCACACCGCAGGTGAGCAGCTGCCGCAGACATTCGGCGCATCAGTGCCAAAGATTAACTATGGCGAGATGACGGGAACGGGATTTGAGCTTGGGGCAAGCTACCAGCACCGTTTTGCGAACGGCATTGGCATAAACATTGCCGCCACATTGTCTAACGTGACCGAGAAAATAACCAAGTACAATAAGGAAGACAGGAACATATACGGTTATTATGAGGGCAAGACCCTCGGCGAGATTTGGGGATACGAGACTGACCGCCTTTTCCAGAAGGATGATTTCAATGCCGACGGAACCTTGAAAGAGGGCATACCGTCGCAGAGCCTGTATGAGACCGGAGCATTCAAGTTTGGACCCGGTGACGTGAAATACAAGGACCTTGACGGCGATGGCAAGATTACCTATGGAAACAACACTGTAGAGGATCATGGTGACCTGAAGGTCATTGGCAACTCACTGCCGAAGTACGAATACAGTTTCACCATCGGGGCAGACTGGAAAGGAATCGACTTCTCTATGTTCTTCCAGGGCGTTGGCAAGCATGATTTCTGGGCTGGCGGTGCTGTCGTAATACCTGGCGGCGGCTCGTCTTACTCTGACTCTTTCTTCGCTCACCAAACTGACTATTGGACAGAGGAAAACACTGACGCTTTCTACCCGCGCCCGAGCAACATGGCTTGGACGTATAACGGAACCAACTTCCTGCGCCAGACGCGTTACCTGCTCAACATGGCTTACTTGCGCTGCAAGAACCTGACCGTCGGCTACACTCTGCCCGACAAATGGCTGAAGAAGATTTACATGCAGAAAGTGCGCGTTTACTTCTCGGCTGAGAACCTGTTCGAGATTGACAACCTTAATGGCGTGCCTATTGATCCGGAACAAACAGAGTACAAGGCCGGTTACGGTGACAGCACATGGGCGTTTGGGCGTTCCTATCCTTTCAACCGCACCCTAAGCTTTGGCTTGCAGGCTACGTTCTGAGGAAGTGTGCGCTTTTGGAGTAGGCATTCTTTACAAGAGTAAGATTACAATTTAAACAAGGCAACAATGAAATTGAAAAATATAATGTACCTCGTCTTGGCGGTCGTCTCGCTGTCTTCCTGCGGCGATTTCCTCACGAGGGAGCCGGAAGATACCGTCACGGACGTGCCAAGCTTCTGGAATAACGAGAGCAACATACGCACGTCGGTCATTTACCTTTACACCGACTATTTCAAGGGATACAGTTCGGGATGGACACGTTCTGACTATTATTTTGACACCAACGTGGCCGACTGGGTTGACGACAATGCCCAGCAGAACGCCACGATGTTCACGAAGGTTGCGCCGGCATCGGCTAATGACATTACCAACAACGACCCGGTGTCGCCATGGGACTTTGACAACGTTACCACCATCAACAAGCTCATAGCCAATGTTGAGGCATCAACTCTCGACGATGAGGCCAAGAACCACTGGCTTGGCGTGACGCGTTTCCTGCGTGCGATGGAATACGCACGTTTCGTTGACCGTTTTGGCGATGTGCCATGGTTTGACAAGGCCATTGCGTCAAACGATTACGACCAGCTTTACAAGGCTCGCGACCCACGCACGACAGTCATGGACAAGGTGCTTGAGGATCTTAGCTTCGCATCGCAGAACGTTCGCGTCGATGACGGCAACCAAGGGCTGTACATAAACCGGGATGTCGTCAACTCGTTTGCCTCGCGCATTATGCTGTTTGAGGGGACGTGGCAGAAGTATCGCGAGAAGGACAATGCCAAGGCTGCGGAGTACCTGAAGGCTGCGAAGGATTTTGCGGAGACGGTGATAAGCAGTGGGCGGTACTCGCTTTGCGACGACTATAAGGCTCTCACCACGTCAATCGACCTGGAAGGCAATCCTGAGATGATAATGTACCGCTCGTATGTTGAGGGCGTGGTGACACACTCGCTGATGAGTTTCCAGAATACGGAGCACGAGATAAGCAGCCCGTCAAGGTCGTTGGTTGACAGTTATCTTTCCGCAAACGGCTTGCCCATCAAGCAGGACGGCAGCGAGTGGAAAGGCGACAAGTGGTTCTTTGACGAGATTGCCAACCGTGACCCACGCCTTTACGCGAACATTGACACCACGGGGCTGTGGCTCAATGGCGTGGCGAACGTTTATGCCATAAGCGGTTATTTTGGCAACCGTTTTGTCAACGAGAGCCTGAGGAACCTGCCTGGCGGATTGAGCAGCACCAACATAACCGACGCACCGATAATGAAGCTCAACGAGGTGCTGATGAATGACATTGAGGCTTGCGCAGAGCTTGCCGACCTTGGCAAGCATTCGTTGACGCAGGCTGACTTTGACCGCACCATCAACGTGTTGCGTGACCGCAAGAGCACGCACATGCCGCATGTTACGCTCTCTGGTTCGAACCTTGCGGTTAACGGCATTGTAATCGACGATCCCGAACGTGACAAGGATGTGCCTTCGATTATTTGGGAGATACGCCGCGAACGCCGTGTTGAGCTTGTTTACGAGGGCATTCGTTTCAACGACCTTCGCCGCTGGAGCAAGCTGCATTACGCCGACATGGTGCGGAACCCTGCCATTAACCGTGGTGCGTGGGTTGACAAGGAACGTTTCGTGGAGTGGTACAACGCCAACAACCCGGGCAAGCCAATAACGGTTGAGACGCTTGCGAGCGTGCACCTTGACCGTGACGGCAACGCTGGCTACATTCAGCCCATCAGCGACCAGGCTCTCATGCGCACGCTGTCGGACAAGGATTACCTTTATCCGTTGCCGACCAACGAGATAACGCTGTATAAGCAGCATGGAAAAACATTGCCACAGAACCCTGGATGGTAAATCGGTAATATAACGCTGCAAGTCCCCGGCAATCCCTTGATGGGAGCGCTTGGGGCTTGCCATATTTAAAATCATTAGCACTATTTATGTCTCCTGTCATCATCATTGCCACCATCGTGGCTTACTTCATGCTCCTGTTCACGGTGTCCTACGTTTCGGGACGCAAGGCCGACAATGCCGGCTTCTTCGTTGGCAACCGCAAGTCAAAGTGGTATGTTGTGGCTGTTGCCACCATGGGTTCCTTTATTTCTGGTGTCACTTTCGTTTCCGTGCCGGGCATGGTGCAAGAGAAGGGCTTCTCTTACATGCAGATGGTGATGGGGTTTGTTGTGGGGCAGTTTGTCATAGCCTTCGTCCTTGTGCCATTGTTTTATCGCATGAACCTCGTGTCAGTTTACCAATACCTTGAGGAGAGGTTTGGCATTAAGTCGTACAAGACCGGCGCATGGTTCTTTTTCCTTTCAAAGATGCTTGGTGCGTCGGTTCGCCTTTTCCTCGTGTGCCTCACGCTCCAGCTTCTCGTCTTCGGCCCACTGCGCTTGCCGTTCCTGCTCAATGTCATTCTTACGGTGTTCATGGTTTGGCTTTGCACGTTCCGTGGCGGCGTGAAAAGCGTCATCTGGACAGACGTGTTGAAAAGCGTGTGCCTGATACTGTCGGTGGTGCTGTCCATTGTCTTCATTTCTCGTGGCATGGGTCTGGGCTTCGTTGACATGGTGAAGAGCATCGGCGACTCAGACATGAGCCGTGTGTTTTTCTTTGACGATGTAAACGACAAGCGTTACTTCTTCAAGCAGTTTCTTGCCGGCGTGTTCACGATGATTGCCACGACGGGGCTTGACCAGGACATGATGCAGCGCAACCTGAGTTGCCAGAACTTCCGCGAGTCGCAAAAGAACATGATGACAAGCATAGCCGTGCAGTTCTTCATAAACCTGCTTTTCCTCATGCTTGGCGTGTTGCTTTACAGGTTTGCCGCCTCCACGGGCATAAACGCCACTGGCGACAAGCTTTTCCCAGCCGTGGCAACAAGCGGTAGCCTTCCCGTCGCCGTGGGTATATTGTTCATTGTTGGGCTTTTCGCTTCGGCATATTCTGCCGCCGGTTCCGCATTGACCGCCCTAACCACATCGTTTACAATAGACATCCTGCAGGCCGACAAGGCTAACGCTGACCGGTGCGACGGCTCGCCCGACCGCCTTGCCTCGGTGCGGCGCCACGTGCATGTCGGCATGGCTGTTTGCATGGCGGTGGTCATTTATGTTTTCGGGCTTCTCAACAACTCGTCGGTCATCGACGCTGTTTACGTCCTTGCCTCTTACACCTACGGTCCCATCCTCGGGCTTTTCGCTTTTGGCATATTGCTGAAGGGGTGGAAGGTTCGCGACCGTTACGTGCCCGTTGCCGCAATGCTCGCTCCTGTGCTTTGCTATTTCATCTCAAGCCATTCTGAGCAATGGTTTGGCGGTTACAAGTTCAGCTACGAGTTGCTTATCCTGAACGCCGCGTTCACCTTCGTTGGACTGATGTTGCTCAGGAGAAGACAGTGAGCCAATATTGATTTTTATACTAAAAGCACCAAATGAATAAGACTTTCCTATCTATCTTTTTGTTTTGTCTGGTATCCTGCCTTCCATCTTGGTCGAGGCAGGATACGCCAGCCTTGGCGGTTGGCGCGCAGCGTGTAAAAAAATACATGCCGCTGCTTGAGGGCAAGCGTGTGGCGTTGTTCTCCAACCAGACGGGAATTGTGCCGAAACAAGGCGGTGGCCATGAGATGACGCTCGACCTGCTGTTGCGTCATGGCATCGACGTGGTGACCATTTTCTCGCCCGAGCATGGGTTCCGTGGCAACGCTGATGCCGGCGAGAAGGTGGCGAGCGGCGTTGACGAGAAGACGGGCGTGCCCATTTACTCGCTGTATGGGGTGAAAGGCGGAGTGCCAGACTCTGCCACCATGCGGAAAATAGATGTCATTGTCACTGACATACAGGATGTTGGGTTGCGTTTCTACACTTACTATGTCACGATGGTGAAACTCATGGATCAATGTGCCTTGCATGGCAAGCGCATGGTCATTCTCGACCGTCCCAACCCAAACGGTTTTTATGTTGACGGTCCCATACTCGACATGAAATACAAGTCGGGCGTTGGTGCGTTGCCCATTCCCGTGGTCCACGGCATGACGCTTGGCGAGCTTGGCTTGATGGCAAATGGCATGAGGTGGCTTGACAGTGGCAAACGTTGCGACCTGAAAGTCATTGCCTGTGAGGGTTATGCCCGCCAGACACGCTACCGCCTGCCCGTGGCGCCGTCGCCCAACCTGCCCGACATGAAGAGCGTTTACCTTTATCCATCCATGTGTTATTTTGAGGCCACGCAGGTAAGCCTTGGGCGTGGCACCGACAAGCCTTTCAAGCAGTTTGGCCATCCCGGCATGAAGGGTAAGGGCTTTTCCCACGAGTTCACCCCACGCTCCGTGCCCGGTGCCAAGAACCCGCCCCAGCTGGGCAACCTGTGCTATGGGCGTGACCTGAGCGACCTGCCCGACAGCCTTATATGGTCAAGGGGGCTTGACCTGTCGTATCTTATCGAGGCTTACCGCGCCGTGGGCACTGGCGACAAGTTTTTCAACTCTTTCTTTGAAAAACTCATCGGCGTTGGGTATGTCAGGCAGATGATTGAGCAGGGCAAGAGTGCCGATGAGATAAAGGCTATGTGGGCAGGCGACGTGGATAGGTTCAAGAAGCTTCGCAAGAAGTATCTCATTTACAAATAGTCACCTCACGGCTCCTGCCACGGCGTTTGCCACTTGCCCACGCAGGCGCACCGTGTTGCCCTTGTCTTCGGGGTGTACGGCGTTGGTGAGCAGTATTATGGCCATGTCGTTGTCGGGATCAATCACGATGCTTGTGCCTGTGTATCCCGTGTGCCCTATGGTGTTGGGCGACAGCAGGTCGCCAGTGTTCGACGAGTAAGGGGTCAGCACGTCCCATCCCGGCGTGTGTCCCCAACGCTCAAGCCCGCGTGGCACGGTTTCCATGCACTTCACGGCGAGTGGCGACAGTATGCGCCGCCCGTGCCATTCGCCTCCGTTCAGTATGGCTGCGCAGTAGGTGGCGATGTCGGTTGCCGACGAGAACACGCCCGCGTTGCCCGACACGCCGCCCATCATTATGCGTGCGAGGGGGTCGTGCACCACGCCTTGCAGGCACTTGCCGTCGGGTTGTTTCTCCGTTGGGACGCATTCCGTGGCAAGTGCCTCCGTTGGCGTGTAGTCGGTATGGTTCATCCCGAGCGGGGCGAAAAGGTTGTCGTGGGCAAACTGCCTCAGGCTCTTGCCCGATATCTTCTCAATTATCCTTCCCAGCGTTATGTAGTTCAGGCAAGAGTATTGCCATCCCTCTCCCGGTGCGAAGTCGCGTCGGCAGTTGCTTATGTATTCCATGACCCCGTCGGCGCACGGCGCGCCGTGTTTCTTGCTCAGTTCTGCCACTGGGGCGTAAGGCGGCAATCCCGACGTGTGCGTCATAAGGTTCACCACCCGTATGGTCTTCCTGTTGCCCGTGGAGTCGCGCCAGTTGCCGAAGCCCGGCACGTATGCGCTCACGGGATCGAGCAACCGCAGCTGCCCGCGCTCCACCAGCATCATGGCACAGGTTGCCGTCGCCATGGCCTTCGAGCACGACGCGAGGTCAAACACCGCGTCGGTGGTCATCTTTTCCACCGTAGGGTACACGCGCTTGTTGCCGTATGCCTTCAGGTAGGCAATCTTGCCATGCCGCACCACGCACAGCACGGCTCCGGGAATGTTGTTCTCGGCTATCGCCCTGTCTATTGCGGCATCGGCGTAGCCAAGGCTTGCCGCGTCCATCCCCACGGCGTCGGGTGCCACGGTCTCAATCGTTGGTCGTGTGGCAACAGTGTTTTTCTGTGGTTTGCCTGCCTGTGCGGTCAGTGCGAGCAGGGCTATGGCCGTAGTGATGATTGTCTTTCGCATGTCTTGTCTTGCTTGTAGTTTTGTTTGTCCTTAGGTTTTTGTTCTCACGTGCAAAGATAAGCAAAATACATCAACAAACAGCTTGCCATAGAGTTAAAAAAAACATATTGTTGGCGGTTTTGCGGCATGTCGTTGGTGGCACTGTTGTGCTGCCGTGGGGTGGGGCGGCAAGGCAGCCTTGCCGTTGCGCCGTGGCGGTGTTGCCATTGCGGCGCGATGGCGTTGCGTTTACGCCGCGATGGCAATGCGTTTGCGGCGTAATCATGTGGCGTTTGCGCCGCCGACGCTACTGTGCTGTGCCGCGTCGGCAGGCGTGGGGCTGTGGGGGCGTGGTCAGATTTTTTGCAGGAAATCGGCGAGGTTGTCCTTTTCCTCCAGCCCGAGCTTCTTGCGCAGGCGGTAACGCCCAATCTCCACGCCGCGCACCGATATGTTTAGCAGTGGGGCTATCTCCTTTGACATCAGGTTCATGCGTATGTAGGCGCACAGTATCTTGTCCTTGTGGGTGATGTCGGGTGCCCGGCTTTCCAGCTTCCTGAAGAAGTCTTGGTGTACGGCATCGAATGAGCTTTCGAAGTTTTTCAGGTCGCTGTCGTGCTCCATGTTCACGTCAATCTGGCCTATCAGCCTCAGTATGCTTCTGCGCAGGGCCACCTTGTCGCCCGATCCGGCTATTTGCGACAGGTTCTCAGCCTCTTTCCTTATCTTTTGCAGCATCTCGTTTTTCCTCACCACGTTGAGCGTCGATTTCATCAGCTCGTCCGACTTGTATTGCAGCTCGGTTCTCAGCTTTTCCTTTTCCAGCTTGTCAATCTGCTTCTCCTGCTCGTCTATTTGCTTTGCCTTCTCGCCTATGTCCTTCTTGAATATTTCCTTTTGCTTCTTCATCTCCAGCTTTTGCTGCCTTATCAGCCTGTCCCTGCTCTTCTTGTATTTTCTCCAAGTCCTGTGGCCCACCATGATGGTGGCCATGGCGTACAGGCAGTATGCCCACCACGACCTGTGCCATGGCGGCCTCACCCGGAACGTCAGCCTCACGGTTTCGGTTTCCTTGCCCGTCTCGGTTCGTGCCTTTACCTCGAACGTGTATTTGCCCTCCTGCAGCCTGGTGTATTCCTTGCTTGTCGCCGTGGTGTAGTCGCTCCAGTGGTCTTCCAGCCCCATGAGCCTGTACTTGTAGGTCACTATCCTCGACGGCGCGTAGCTGTCGGCGGCATATTCTATGCGTATTGAGTTGTCCCGGTAGCTTATGGTCAGCGGCTCGTTGTCATAGGCGAAGCTCCTGCCGTATGCCAGCGAGTCTTTCCCGTTGGTGACGTACAGTTTCCTTATTTGCAGGAACGGTGGCGGTATGCGTTTTGCCTTCTTCTTGTCAACGAGCACGAAGCCGTCCTCCGAGCCAACTATCGCCGTGTGGTTGCCTACGGGCAGCACGCTCTCGAAGTCTTCTATCAGGTTGCCCGACATGAACGTGCGGTTGCCCTTGCCCGAGTAGTCCTGGTGGCGCAGCATTCCTTCCGACACGTACCACACGCTGCCGTCGGGCGCTTGCCGTATGTAGCTGTAAGGCTTGTGCCCGTTCAGTTTGCGCTCAAGTGCGCCGAAGGGAACGAGCCTGTCCTGCGTGTGGTCGTAGCGCAGCAGCCCCTTTCGCGATGCCACCACGATGTCGTTGCCAATCTTCGCCACGCACACGTTGTCGCCCTTGGGCAGCAGCCGCGAGTTGTAGCATTTCTTGCGCAGGGCCTTGGTTAGCCTCATGTCGAGCGTCACGCGCCACAGTCCGTCGGTCTTGTTGGCAACCCACACGTCGTTCGACTCGGGTTCCACGAACACCGTCTTGGCTGACATCCTGAAGCCGTCAATCTTCTTGCCTACCGTCCATCCCCATGCCGTCTTGCGCGCTATGTTCAGTCCCCAGTAGGTGCCGAGCAGCACCGCGTCGTCGCCACTGCAGCTTATGGCTTGTGCGTTCCACACGCCACGTGTCAATTCCTCGTTTTTCACCTGTCCGCCGCCTATTATGCCGAAGAAGTCGCGCCCGCCGCAGAACAGTGCGCCGTCGTGGGCGTACAGGCAGTGGCTTTGCCCCTCCATGCCTTCCTGTGGAACCACGTCGGCTCTTTCGCTGTGGGTTGACGGCATGGAGGTCCTGAACACGCCTTGGCTTGAGCCGAGAAACAGCTGCCCGCCGTATATGCAGGCACAATAGCCGGCTCCTATGCTCTCAAGCTTGCTCTTGAGGAAAAGCAGCCTGCTGCCCAGCGGAATGTAGCTTATGCCGTTGTCGAGTGCGGTCCACAGGTTGTGGTTCACGTCGAAGCGCAGCGCGTGCAGCGACTTGTCGTGCAGGCCGTTGGCAATGTTTATTTTCTCCACATTGCTGTTGTGTGTGTTCACCAGGTACAGCCCGTCGTCGATGGTGCCTATGGCAAGCGTCGTGCCGTCGATGGCGGCGCATGATATCTTGCGGCTCGCCATCCTTGAGCTTGCCTCGGTGAACGCGGGTCTCATCTCGTGCCCGTCATATTCGATCATCCTGCCGTTTGTCATTACCATTAGCACGTTGCCTCTCAGTGGGAGCATGGCGGCAATGGTGCCGCCCAGCTGCTGCTTGCTGAGTGTTTTCACGGGCTTGTCGTCCTTGATGTATGAAAGGCCGTAGTAGTTGGTGAAGTAAATCCTGTCGTTTACCACTGCCGACAAGGCAATGCCGCTGCAGTCGATAAAGTTTACCTTGCCGTCCGTGTACTTGAACAATCCCACGTCGCCTTGGTAGAAAACGCTGCCGCCAACGTGCAGTATGTTCCAGATGTTTGACTTGCCGCGCTCGTTGAGTTTCTCCGAAAGGCTTGTGTACGACAGCCCGCCTTGGCTGTTGGGCGTGAAGAAGCCAAACTCTCTCAGTCCGCCGGCGTATATCAGGTTGTCGTCGCCCATGAGCAGCGATGTCATTTTCACGCCGTGCGCCATGGGGTACAGGTTCCAGTAAACGCCGTCGAACTCAAGCAACCCATTGCCGTTGGCAAAATAAAGCCAGCCGTTGGGATGCTGCGCTATCATGTGGTTTTGTCCGCTGGCGTGGTATTCGTTGCGGTTGAAGTTCACAATGGGTCTTTGCCAGTGCATCTGCGCCTGCATGGCATTGGTTATGAGGATTGACAGCAATAATAACAGGTTTCTCATCTTTTGCGTTTTCAGGTTTGTGTTTTGCCTTAAAATGTATTTAACAAATCAAGGAGGTTTGTTCTTTTGCAAAGTTATTCATAAAATGTAGAAATGCAAAATTTATCGCATAGTTTTTTGATGTAGCTTTGTTTGGATGTAAGTATTTGATATACAAAATATTGAGTTTTGAGTGAGAAATCAATGATGTGGTGAACAGGGTGGCTTGAAGTAATCGTGTTGTGGCTGTCGGTCGTTTGCGAAATGTTTTTATTCTTACTTTTGCGGTGACGAAAAACATAAAATCACTTAATTATTTAACATGAGAAAACCTAAAAACTTATTGTGGAAGACAATTCCGTTGGCGCTATCGGCCTGCGTGTTTTGTTTGGCTTCTTGCAACGACAAGAATGACCAGTTTGATGACAAGGGCAGCAGCCAAGTGGTCACGCTCGATGCCCCTTCGCTTGTTTATATGGGCGACAGTGTTGAGGTGAGCTATTCGGTAAAGACGAATGGCATAAAGGCCAACCAGTCAAAAATCCAGCTTTACGTTGACAGCCAGATGGTGTCGGAGCGAATAATGCAGACCCCGACCGACGGCAGTTACTCGGGCAAGATAGCCGTGCCGTTCACCAAGAACACCGATGACAAGCGGGTTACAATACGTGTTCGCACGCAAAACGAGAGGTTCGCGGCTGCGACGGCTGAGCTTGACGTTGAGATGCAACGCCCGAAGTATGCCGAGCTTTATCTCATCGATAGCGAAGGCAAGCGCCATGTCATGTTGCCATCGGCCGGCAATCCGTACCTTTACTCTGTGACCGACTATTTCCCGTCGGAGCTTTACGCTACCATCGTCGCGCCGGCTTATGGAGACCGTGGCAACGAGGTCGTGTTCGGATATTCTGACGGCACGATAACCAATGGTGCCAAGGGACAGATAAATTTCTCCGCCGATGTTGACGGCCGTTACACGGTCACTTTCAACACCAAGACCTACGAGGGCACGCCTTTTGTTAAGTTTGCGGTCAATGGCGTTGAGTTCTCGAAAGTTGACAACAGCAATTACAAGGTTGACATGGATCTGAGGCAGGGCGAAATCATTGAGATTACGGGTCTGAAGGCCGACTATGCGAAATACTGGATCAACCCAACGTTCTTCGATGTTGTTAAGGGCACCGGCGGCAAGAAGCTGAAGTTCCGTGGCATGGACGGCAAATACCGCATCGTGTGCGACAAGGGGCTGCTCTACTTCCGTGTGCTGCCTCTCTCGGCAAGTGGCGCGTTGGCTTCGTTGGCAAACGACGAGCCGGGCATTTACGTCATAGGAAGCAATGGGATTGGCATGCCGTCTTATGCCTCAAACAAGTCAAACTGGTCGCCTAAGGAAAGCAATGCCATGGCGTTCTGCCAGGTGCGCGAGAACGTTTACGAGGTGATAATGGAAGCCGGGCGTGTTGTCAACCCGTCGAGCATAAACTTCAAGTTCTATTACAACTGGACGTGGGGCACGGAGTTCGTGGCAGGCAACTATGCCAACAGCGACGATATGCAGCCTTATTTCAGGGTGAACGCCTCTGATGGCAACATTCGCCAAGGCTCGGCTGGCATAACGGCAGGGAAATTCTACGTCATAACCATGGATCTTACGGATGGTCCCAAGAAGGTGGTGGCTTCGTGCAAGGAGCTTGATGCCATTGCCGAGGTGGAGCCGTGAGGAGACTGGCGTGAAACAAATCATAGAAACTAAAAACACAGAAAAACCATGAGAATAAAACAAAAAGTGCTGCTTGCCGTGTCAGCCATGACGTTGTCGTGTCCGTCAGTGGTGGCAAGCGCAGTCAATGGGAATAACGTCACGCAACAGTCTGCCAGTCGCACCGTTACCGGCTTGCTGACCGATTCTAACGGCGACCCTATCATAGGCGCAACAATCAAGATAACAGGCAAGCAAGGAGGAACCATTACCGACATTGACGGCCGCTATAAGATTGTGGTTGCCGACAACGATGAGCTTGTGTTCTCTTACATAGGCTTCGAGACCGTGAGCCGCAAGGTTAAGAAGGGGCAGGAAAGCATCAACGTGCAGATGCAAACGGCATCGGCAAACCTTGAGGATGTGGTCATCGTGGGTTATGGGCAGCAGAAAAAGGAGAGCGTGGTAAGCTCGGTTAGCACAATCAACGGCTCGGACCTGCACGTGAGCAGCAGGAGCCTGAACAACTCGTTGGCTGGCAAGGTGTCGGGTCTTCTTGCCGTGCAGCGCAGTGGCGAGCCGGGTTGGGACGATGCCCAGTTCTGGATACGTGGCGTAAGCTCATACGCCGGCGGCACGGACCCGCTCATCATCGTTGACGGAGTGCCGCGTAAGATGAGCGACATTGATGTTGAGGAAATAGAGAGTTTCTCGGTGTTGAAGGATGCCGCAGCCACGGCTGTGTATGGTGCCGAGGGCGCTAACGGCGTGGTGGTAATCACGTCGAAGCGAGGCAAGAACCAGAAGACGGTCATCAACATGTCGGCTGAGTATGGCGTTTCTACGCCAATGCGCGTGCCCAAGTTGCTCAACTCTTACGAGTATCTGAGCCTTTTCAACGAGGCAAGCTGGAACGACAAGGGAAATCCCACGTTGGGATTTGTCATGCCTGAGTCGGACGAGGAACTGGAAATGTACCGTATGGGCGTTGACCCAGACCTTTATCCGGACACCGACTGGATGTCAATGCTCCGCGACAACACGCACAACCAGCGTTACACCATCAACTTCCGTGGCGGTAGGGACAAGGTGCGCTTCTTCGTGTCGGGGGCCTATTATACAGAGGATGGCATTTACAAGAAGAATAATGGGGCTGTGTTCGACTCGAATGTGAAATTTGACCGTTACAACCTTCGCTCCAACATTGACTTTGACCTTAGCCGCACCACGCGCATGACCGTGGACATGAGTGGGCAGTACATAAACCGGGTGGCTCCGTCGAAGACCTCTACGGAAATATTCAATGGCATGACGCTTACGCCTGTGCATCTCATCCCGATGATATATTCTGACGGAACGCCATCTGAACATCCGGCTTCGGACAATCAGGGACTTCGGCAAAATCCATACAACTTCTTGTATTTCAGCGGTTACAGCAAGTCGTGGAACGTGCAGTACCAGACCAAGGTCACGCTTACCCAAGACCTCGACTTCATAACCAAGGGCTTGAGCGTAAAGGGAACGGTGAGCTTCGATGGAACGGTGGGGCAGTATATTAACCGCACAATGTCGCCAAATTCTTTTTATGCCTCAGGACGCGACGCCGACGGCAATCTCATAATGGTGCAGCGCAACGCCGGTTCGGCTTTGAGCAACCCTTCGGCTGCGTCTGATGGCGGAAACAAGAAGATTTACCTTGAGGCGGCCCTCAACTATAAACGGACATTCGCCGACAAGCACGACGTTACGGGACTGTTGCTTTACAACCAGAAGGAGGAGCAAAGGCAAAACGCCTCGGGGCTTGACCTCTTGCCATTCCGCAAGCAGAGCGTCGTGGCACGTGGCACATACAGCTATGACAATCGTTACACCGTAGAGGGCAGCTTTGGCATGACAGGCTCTGAGAATTTCGCGAAGGGACACCGTTGGGGCATATTCCCGGCAGTGGGTGGAGCTTGGTTCGTGAGCCATGAGGAATTTTGGAAGCCGTTGCAACGCGTTGTCAACAAGTTCAAGTTGCGTGCGTCATATGGATTGACCGGTAACGATGACATTGGCTCGGGGCGTTTCCCATACCTTGAGTCAATGAACCAGGGCGCAGGTGGGATGAACCTTGGCATATCAGCCGTGTCAAACGGCTCTAACCAAAACTGGATGGGGGGCTTGGCAGAGAGTCAGGCTGCCGCCATTGCCCTGAAATGGGAAATTGAGCGCAAGGCCGACGTGGGCTTTGACCTCGGTTTCCTGGACGGAAGGATTGACATGTCAATTGATTACTTTGACAACCGCCGCAAGGACATCCTCCTAACGCGTGCCACCATTCCATCGATGACCGGATTGCGAAAGGGACCTACCCAGAACTTTGGCATCGTGTCAAACAAGGGTCTTGACGGTAACATTACCTTCAAGGAGCACATCGGAAAGGTCAACATGACGATGCGTGGAAACTTCACTTATACAAACAACAAGGTTGTGGAGTGCGATGAGGTTCGCCATGTTTACGCTTATCAGGATTATACGGGAATGACAATAGGCACGCCGTATATTTACATAGCCGACGGTCTTTACACTCCCGATGACTTTGACATTACAACCGATCCTGCCACGGGGGCGCAGTCATACACGTTGAAGAGCGGATTGCCTAACCCCGGAGCTGACGTTAAGCCGGGCGACATAAAGTATCGCGACATCAATGGCGATGGTCAGATTAACGATTACGACCAGACTTACCACAGTGGGGTAAATTCGCAAAACCCGAAGATTGTTTATGGTGTTGCGCTCGACGTGGATTACAAGGGATGGTTCTGCGGCGTGTTCTTCCAGGGAGTTGGCGGTTGCTCGGTCAACCTGATGTCAAAGGCAAGCAACTTCATGCCGTTCAACCAAGGACGTGACGCTTCGTCGGCACGCACGGAGGCTTTGAGCCGCTGGGTGGCTTCCGATCCTTACAACCAGAACGTGTTGTATCCGCGTATGCATTCGTCAAACTTCTCTTATAACCTCAAGAACAGCACTTGGTGGTATCGCAGCGCAAGCTTCCTGCGCTTCAAGAACCTGGAGTTTGGCTACCAGTTCCGTCGCGACCAGCTGAAGAGCCTTGGTCTGCAGAACATACGCCTGTATGTGCAGGGAACGAACCTTGTTACTTGGGACGACGTGAAGTATTGGGACCCGGAACTTGGCAACGCCAACTCTGGAGCACGCTATCCGATATCGCGCGCATGGAAATTCGGCCTTGAGGTCATTTTCTGAAAATGGGAATTGAGAGTCGGAACTTTATTATTGAGCCAAGAAAGTCATGACTTGGGAATATGGAGTTGAATTTTAGAGTGAAGGAAGTATAAAAACCGAAAAGCAATATGAAACTCAAAAATATGGCTACGACAGCGGCTTTCAGCTGTCTGCTTGTCACTTTCGCGTCGTGCAGCGATTATCTTGACGTGTCAAAGGAGATGAGCGAAAACCTTACGGAAAGCAAGGTGTGGGAAAACCCTTCTTACACACGCAATTGGTATGGAAACATTTACCTTTGCATGTCAGAGTTCTCGGAGACGGGCTCTGAGGCCACGGCGTTCAAGAACCCGTGGTCGAACATGAGTGGCGAGATTACCTCGCAAAAGATGCCATCAAAGGATGTGATGGTTTCCGGTTACACAGCCAGCAGTGCGCCTTTCCATCGCTGGGCAACGCTTTACCAGTATATCCGTCAGGCAATGATCTTTGTGCGTGATGCCAAGGACGAGGGCGTAGGCTCTGACCAGAATGTCATCACTCCCGATGAGATGGCGCGCATGAAGGACGAGGCGCGTTTCCTTGAGGCTTACTGCTATTTTTCGCTGTTCGAGCAGTATGGTCCTTTCTGCATAGTTAGGGATATTGACGATGCCGCGTATCCTAAGGTAAACGACTATGAGCGTGCCTCGGTTGACGAGTGCGTCAATTATGTTGACAGCCTTCTGGCTGATGTCCTGAGCCGCGACAACCTGCCCGAGACGGTCATAACGTCAAAGGGCGAAACTCCGTCGGCTGATGCCTTTAACCTGCGTGAGGTGGTGCGTCCGACAAAAATCACCGCCCGTGCCTTGCGCGCAAAGTTGTGGGTTTACGCCGCATCGCCATTGTTCAATGGTGGGTGGGACAAGGCTATGGAGTTGAAAAATTCTGACGGCAAGCAGCTTTTCCCTGCCAAGGATCCAGCCAAGTGGACAGTGGCCAAACAGCGGCTTGAGGAACTGTTGCTGGCGTGTGAGGAAGCCGGTCACACACTGTATGGCTACCAGGTAAACGGAACCAATAACCCTGAGATGTCAATTTACAGGCTGTTCCAGGACTACAACCGTGAGATACTTTGGTGCTCGACGGAGAACAGTTACAGCAACCAGTACAAGATGGAAAAACGCACTACGCCACGTGACGTTAACGCTTGCTACGGCACAGTTGGGCCTACGCAGGAGGCTGTTGACATGTTCTTTACGAAAGACGGGCTTGACATTCACGAGGATCCCAACTATCACGAGGATGCTCTCGTGCAGGTCACGAACACCGCTTACGACGATACCGGCAAGGAGGTTCATAATGATGCCGGTGTCTTCAATATGTATTCCAACCGTGAGCCGCGTTTCTATCAGGCGGTTAATTATCAGGGCAAGAGCTGGTATAAGGTGTTCCAGTCGAAGAGTGGCAACAGCAAGTACCAGATTGATTTCTCGGTCAATGGTGGCGCTGGCCCTTCGTCAACTGACACGCCCCTGTCGGGTTACTTGCTCGGAAAGTTCAAGAACCGCAGCGTCAACCACGTTTCCGGCGACCTTCAGCTTTACACGCGCGTCTCGATAATCTATCGTTTGGCAGAGTTTTACCTTTTCTACGCTGAGGCTCTCAATGAAATCAATCCTGCCGATCCTCGCATCATACAGTACATTGACCTTGTGCGTGAGCGAGCCGGTGTGCCAACATACGCAAGCTTGGAGGATAATGGCGTGAAGTCGATAAGTGGCGACTATGAGAAGCAGAAACTCGCCATACAGCGCGAGCGTTTCGTGGAGCTTTATTGTGAGGGGCAATGGTATTTTGACATCCGTCGCTGGATGGTGTGCGGAAAGGGGCAGCTTGCCGACCAGACGCGTTTCAGCGGCATGAACGAATACGGCTCTCCTTCTGCCACGATTGGTACGCAAGGCTCATTTTATCGTCGCGTGACACTTGAGAACCGCCAGTGGGACGACCGCATGTATCTTTACCCGATACACCAGAATGTCATCCAGATAAGTGCTGGCCGACTGGTTCAGAACCCTGGTTGGTAAATTCTTGTAAAGTTTTTTTTTGATATGAGGAGAATAGTTTTCTCATTATTGGCTGCTTCCCTTGCGCAGTCATCGAGTGTTGATGCCGGCGCAAAGGAAGTGTCAAGCCTTAATGAAAAGTGGGGCTTCAAGGCGGGAGCGTTGCTGCCCTGGGGCGTGTACCCTAACATAAGCGTTGCAAAGTGTGACACGACGGTAAACCTTCCTGACACCTGGAACAAGTCCGACTTCATGAGCGACAGTGGTTTCCGCAAGGGCGAGGGTTCTTATGAGAAAGTGCTGTTTGTGCCGGAAAGCGACAAGGGCAGGCGTTTGTTCATTCGTTTCGAGGGCGTTGGGCAGACTGCCGTGGTGTTTTGCAACTACAAGAAAGTGGGCGAGCACCACAACGCATACACGGCTTTCACAGTGGAGATTACAGATCAGGTGGAATATGGCAAGGAAAACAAGATTACGGTGATATGCGACAACAGCCACCGCTTGGACATTGCGCCCGTGTCAGGCGATTTCAACGTATATGGCGGAATTTACCGCGACGTGTGGCTGGAAAAGTCGGACGAGGGCACTTGCGTCTCGCCGCTTTTCTATGGCAGCAATGGCTTGATACTGCGCCAAAGGTCGGTCTCAGGGGCACGCGCCGAGCTGCAGGCAGAACTCCATCTCACGACCAACAGCAGTTATAAGGGATGCACCGTTGAGGTCACCATTGAGGATGCCGATGGCAAGGTTGTGGCGCGCCAGTCGTCTCCCAACATTTTCAACGACAAGGGTGTGGTGACGTTGGCCGTGCCAAGCCCTCGTTTGTGGCAAGGGGTTGACGACCCTTACCTTTACAGGGTAGTAGCCGTGCTCAGGCGCGACGGCAAGGAGATTGACCGTGTTGAGGACAAGACCGGTTTCCGCAGCTTCTTCATCGATGCCGACAAGGGTTTCTTCCTCAATGGCAAGCACCTTAAGTTGCGTGGCGTGTCAAGGCACCAGGAGTGGGCAGGCGTGGCGACAGCCCTCACGCGAGAGCATCACGACAAGGATCTTGACATGATTGCAGACATGGGAGCCAATGCCATTCGCCTTGCGCATTACCCACAGGCTTCATACATGCTTCATGAGGCTGACAGGCGTGGCTTCGTGGTGTGGGAGGAAATCCCATTCGTGAACAATTACATCCCGTCGGCGGCTTTCGACGACAACCTTCGCCAGATGCTTCGCGAGATGGTTTACCAGCACTACAATCATCCGTCGGTGTGCTTTTGGGGCATATTCAACGAGGTTGGCGGTGGGCAGGAGGAGATTGCCTCCGAGCTGAACGACATCATACACGACATTGATCCTTCGCGCCTCAGTGCCTCGGCGACGTGTTTCAGGGGCGGTTTCAATTTCATTTCCGACGTGTTGGGCTGGAACAAGTATTTCGGTTGGTACGAGGGCAAGGACACCGGTCTCGGCGGCTTCCTCGACAAGTGGCACAAGGATTACCCGCATAGCAAGTTGGCGGTGTCAGAATATGGCGCCGGTTCGGGGCTGCGCCAGCACATAGCGAAAGCCACCACCCCAAATGGCAAGACCAAGACGGTAAGCCGTTTCCACCCGATGGAAAACCTCACGTCGGTGCACCACAACAATCTGCTTGACATACAGTCGCGCGATTTCGTTTGGGGTTCTTTCGTGTGGAACATGTTCGATTTTGGATCTTCAATGCGGCGTGAGGGTGAGGTCAACAACTTGAACGACAAGGGGTTGGTCAGCCACGACCGCACGGTGAAGAAGGATGCCTACTACCTGTATCGTGCCAATTGGAACAAGCGCAGCCACACTACGTACCTTTGCTCGAAGGGGTATGCCGACCGAAAGGAACGCCTCACGGACATCGTGGGCTTTGTGTCTGATGGCTCTGCCACGCTTTACCTCAACGGCAAGAAGGTTGGGACGCAAAAGGCAGATGCCGTGAGCACGGTGACATGGAAGGACGTGATGTTGCGCGAGGGCATAAACACCGTTGTCCTGAAGTCTGCCCACGGCGAGGACAGGGCTGAATGGACGGTACGTTGATTTCCTTAGTTGTTGAACGTCAGCCCATTGCCGTTAGCGTCTATTACGATAGGCTTGTCCCTGAGCACCTGCTCGGCGAGTATCTTTTTCGACAGTTCGTTCAGCACGTGCTCCTGTATGGCGCGTTTCACGGGGCGTGCGCCAAACTCGGGATCGTAGCCAGTGTCGGCGAGACAGTCTATGGCGTTGGGTGTCCATTTCAGCTCAAAGCCTTGTGGCTCAAGCATTCTCTTCACGTGGTTCATTTGCAGCGTCACCACTTTCGCTATCTGCTCTCTCGTCAACGGCAGGAACATTATTATGTCGTCAATGCGGTTGAGAAACTCTGGGCGGATAGTCTTTTTCAGCAAGTCCATCACGTTGTCGCGCGTGTCCTTTATCAACTCGTCGCGGTTGCAGTCGTTGATGTCGGCGAAACGCTCCTGTATGTAATGGCTGCCGAGGTTCGAGGTCATTATTATTATGGTGTTCTTGAAGTTGACCACGCGCCCCTTGTTGTCGGTCAGACGGCCGTCGTCGAGAACCTGCAGAAGGGTGTTGAACACGTCAGGGTGCGCCTTCTCTATCTCGTCGAACAGCACCACGCTGTACGGCTTGCGCCTTACCGCCTCGGTCAGCTGTCCGCCCTCATCGTATCCCACGTATCCCGGAGGCGCGCCTATGAGCCTTGTCACGGAGAACTTCTCCTGGTACTCGCTCATGTCAATGCGCGTCATCATGTTCTCGTCGTTGAAGAGGTACTCGGCGAGAGCCTTTGCAAGCTCAGTCTTGCCCGTTCCAGTGGTGCCGAGGAAGATGAACGATGCTATTGGCCGTTTCGGGTCTTGCAGCCCGGCGCGCGAGCGTCGCACGGCATCTGCCACGGCGCATATTGCCTCGTCTTGTCCCACCACGCGCTTGTGCAGCTCGTCTTCAAGGTGCAGCAGTTTCTCGCGCTCGCTCTGCATCATGCGCGCCACGGGTATTCCCGTCCAGCGGCTCACCACCTCGGCAATATCGTCTGCCGTGACCTCCTCGCGCACCATTGCGTCGCCGCCCTGTGTGGCGTGGAGCTGCACCTGAATGTTGTCAATGTCGTCCTGGAGCTGTTTCAGCTTGCCATAGCGTATCTCAGCCACCTTGGCGTAGTCGCCCTCTCGCTCGGCTTTTTCCGCCTCAAACTTCAGGTTCTCCATGGCGAGCTTGTCCTGCTGTATTTTGTTCACCAGCCCTTTCTCGCTTTCCCATTTAGCCCGGAACGAGTGTTCCCTTTCCTTGTATTCGGCAATCTCCTTGTCGAGCTGCCTGATCTTGTCCTCGTCGCCCTCTCGCTTAATGGCCTCACGCTCAATCTCTATCTGCTTCAGGTGGCGCGTAATCTCGTCAAGCTCCTCAGGCTCCGAGTCGCGTTCCATGCGTAGCTTTGCGGCAGCCTCGTCCATCAGGTCGATGGCCTTGTCGGGCAGGAAACGGTCTGAAATGTAACGCTCCGACAGTTTCACGGCGGCGATGCACGCATCGTCGGTTATTCGCACCTTGTGGTGGTTCTCGTATTTCTCCTTCAAGCCGCGCAGTATTGATATGGCGTCAGTCTCACTCGGCTCGTCCACCATCACCGTCTGGAACCTGCGCTCCAGGGCCTTGTCCTTCTCAAAGTATTTCTGGTATTCGTTCAGCGTCGTGGCGCCTATGGCACGGAGTTCGCCACGGGCGAGAGCCGGTTTCAGGATGTTGGCGGCATCCATTGCCCCCTCACCTCCGCCAGCCCCCACGAGGGTGTGTATCTCGTCGATGAAGAGGATGGTGTTGCCGTCGGCGTTTGTCACCTCTTTGATGACAGCCTTCAGGCGCTCCTCAAACTCGCCCTTGTATTTGGCGCCTGCGATAAGCGCACCCATGTCGAGCGAGTACAACTGCTTGTTTTTCAGGTTCTCGGGCACGTCGCCTCGCACTATGCGCTCCGCCAGTCCCTCGGCTATGGCCGTCTTTCCCGTGCCCGGCTCGCCTATCAGTATTGGGTTGTTCTTGCTGCGTCGCGACAGTATTTGCAGCACGCGGCGTATCTCCTCGTCGCGCCCTATCACGGGGTCAAGCTTGCCCTTGCGAGCCTCGTCCACCAGGTTGCGGGCGTATTTTGACAGGGCTTGGTAGTTGTCGTCGGCGCTTTGGCTCTGCACCTTTTGCCCCTGGCGCAGTTCCTGTATGGCTTTCGCCATCTCGCTCTCGGTGCAGCCGGCATCCTTCAGGATGCGGCTCACGGTGGTGTTCACTTGCAGCAGGGCGAGCAGCATGGGTTCCACTGACACGAACTCGTCGCCCTCCTTGCGCGAGTTTTCCATTGCGCGCTCCAGCACCTTGTTAGAGTCGGCTGAGAAGTAAGGCTGTCCGCCCTCCACGCGCGGCAGGTGTTTCTGCTCCTGCAGTGCGAGGGTCTCGACCTGCGTGGCGTTCACGCCGAGCTTCTGGAACACGAAGTTGCTCACGTCGCGCCCTTTCCTCATTATGCCCAGCAGAATGTGCACCGGCTCTATGGCTTGCTGGTGTCCGCCCTGCGCTGTGCTTGCTGCCTCCTGTATGGCTTCTTGCGCCTTGATTGTGAATTTGTCGAATGTCATTTCTTGTTTCCTTTCCTTTCTTTGGTTTATGTGTTCGCCACTCTATTATCAAAGTGCGTACCTGATGGTGTTAATGTGTCATTTTGTCAGCGTTAATATTTTTTTTGAAAGAAAAGTCTGTCAGAATTTGCATAAATGATTTTTTTTGCTTATTTTTGGGGCATAAAACTAAAAACAAGGACACGGGTATGAAGACAGTAACCATTGTAATTTTAGTCGCGATAGTGGTATGCGTGGCAATCGTAGTGGCAGAGAATCGTCTGAGGAAAAAGCATCATTATCATTTGGAAGGGCTTAAGGATGCTGTTGACAAAATATTCGCCCGGCATGGTGGCGAGAGCATGCGCCGTGTGGATTTCCTTAAGGCATTGCAGCATTATTACAACAGCTCGCGCAAGGAGACGTATTATCTCTTTGGCAAGGCGCGCGAACAAGGTTTCGTTAGTGCCGACGAGAATAAGGTTGAGAAGTGCGTGTGAGCACGGTTGTCCGTCGGCAGTTGCCGCCGGTGGGGCAGGGGTGAGTGTGTCTGCCCGAAAAACCTTAAACGCTATGGCGGCGTAAAGGCATTGCCTTTACGCCGCCATAGCGTTGTCATTACGCCGTAATCGCGTTGCCGTTACGGCGTAATCGTTTGTCGGTTGCGCCGCAATGGCGGCAGCCCCTTGTGCAGGGGCATGTTCCGCCCTTGTGCCATGGTCATTGGTCCAGCTTGTCGGCGACCTTCAGTATCTGCTCGCCGAGACCAATGGTGTAACCCTGCGAAGCGAACACCACGCGGTCGAACGTGTCGGCTATGAGGAACACGGGGAGGCTTGCGTCCTGCCTTGCCAGCTTGGAGCTTTGCATGGCTTTTTGAATCTTGCCGTCCTTGTCGATGCCGAATGTCGTCTTGCTTGGCAGCGTGCCATAGTCGGCGGCGTGAAACTTGGCTGCCAATGCCTCGTTGGCGAACAGCAGCACGAACGGCCGTCCCCACTTGTCGAGGCTCTCGCGCACTTTGGCAATGTCGCGCAGGGCGTGGTTGGTGGGTTCCTGCCCGGGGGCAATGATGCCTATCACGTAATAGCCGCGGCCGGTCTGCGACAGTATGCTCACCTCCTTGCCGTCCTTGTCGAAGCGTGATTCGCTTGAGAACTTGCCTATTACCTTCACTCCCTCGTTGGAGTCGCGGATTATCAGCTCCACGTTGGTCTGCTTGCCGGCCTCAATCTTGAATATGGTGTTGCGTGCGAGCACGCTGCCGTCTGCCATGCGCTGTCCGCTTGTCAGCATGTAAGTGCCCTCGTCGAGTGGCGCGCCGTCCTTGAAGGTGTTTGCCCACGACGTGCCGTCGCCCATGTCAAGCTGTCCCTCGTCGAAGTTGAGCAGCTGTGCGCGGCCATCTGCAATCTTGCTTATCGTGAAGTGGCTGTAGTATTTTGGGTTGTCGATGGTCGTCGTCGGGACGTATCTCATCACCAGCGTTCCCGTCTTGGCAGTGGTTTGCTCGGCGGTCTCGAAGTCCACGTCCACCCATTCGCCGTCTTTCTTGTATTGCACCTTGCCCGTCACCTCGTCTTTCCTTGCCTCGATTCCGATGCTCC
>CAYLUI010000007.1:77150-91808 GCA_964386825.1 uncultured Prevotella sp.
AATCGGCTCTCCCACACGCCCACGGGTGTCTGGGCAATGCGCATGGCTCGCTTGTCGGGGTTGAGGCGTATGTTCCGCTTTACCCAGCCCACGAGCTTTTCCGGGTTCTCCTTGCATCCGTCGGGAATGTTTCCGTCGGCGTTTCTCTCGAAGAAAGCCTTGAAGGGCCTCGTTATCATCTCGTCCTCGACGCGTGGGCACAGCTGGCTGCTTTTGGCTTCCATGTTGTCGGCGAGTATTTCCATTGGCATGTCACGCAAGTCCTTGTCGCTCAGCGTGGCAAGCAGGCTGGTGGCGCGACCGTGCTCATACCTGTCGAGGAAAGCCATGATGGTGCGCCAGTTGCCGCGGCTCTTTATTATATAAGGTACGGCATCCTGGAACTTGTAGTCCTTCAGGCTCTCCTTGGTCTGGAATGTGGCCGTGTATGCGTTGCGCACGGAGTCTTCGTAGGCGAAGCGGCGGTCGTTCTCAGCCCTCTGCCCGGGCGATACGTAAGGCGTGTTGGCGTGCTCTGCTGGAGGCGTTATGTCCAGTTCCTGTCCAGTGAGCGTGGTGCTTGCGTCGTTGGTCAGGCGTATTGTCACGAGCTTGTCCTTGCCAAACGAAGCCTTGGCGTAGCCGTAACGTCCGTCTTTTGATGCCCACACCACCATGTCGCCTTTTCCTGCCGATAGGAAGGTGCGTCCGTCCTTGCCGGTGTATTTTGTTACCGCCGGGTAGTATTCGGCGTAATTGTAAATCCTGAACTCCACGCAGGCATCGTCGGCAGGCTTGCCCTGTGCGTCGAGTACCAGAAAGTCGATGCGTGCCGTGGTGGCGTAGTTCTCGATGAGGTTTATCTCGGTGAAGTTGCTTGTCCTCAGCACCACCTCCTCCGGGCCGCGGTAGTCGCCGAAAGCCCTTGTGTGCGTTAGCATGGCTCGCGACGCCGGTGCGTTGAACCATGCCAGGTTGAGCACCGGCTCAGGCTCGCATGCGCCGAGGAACCACCACTTGCCGTCGGCCCAAGCCTCGACCCATGCGTGGTTGTCGTCGGTGTGTGCCCAGCGCGGCGTGTAAACCTGTCGTGCCGGTATGCCCACGGAGCGGAGTGCTGCCACGGCGAACGTGCTTTCCTCGCCGCAGCGTCCCTTTGCCGTGCGTATGCTTTGCAGGGGCGACGACGTGCGAGCGTCCGACGGCTCGTAGGTCACGTGCTCGTGGCACCAGTGGTTTACCTCAAGTATGGCGTCTTTCATCGTCATGCCGCCCACACGCTCTTTCAGCTGGCGGTAGAATATGGCGCGCGAGGAGTCGAGCGGCTCATTGTTGACGCGCATCGGCAACACGAAGTGGCGGAACAGCAGTTCGGGAACGTCCTTGCCCCACGGCATCTCAGCGCGTGCCCTGAGCGCCGTGCGCACGTTGCCGAGGTGGTAGGCGGTGGGGTAGTCGGTCACGTCGGCTATTGGCATGTAAGCGTACAGGAAGCGCAACGCCTCCTGCTCCTCGGTGGTGGCGTTGAGGCCGTCGAGGCTGTGGAACTTGCTTCCCACGAGGCGCATTTTCTCTTGGAATGCCGAGTCAACGCTCTTGCGGTACGTTGGATCGCTGATGAAGTGCCCGGCACTTGCCGACAGCGACGTGATTAGTGTGAGTAATGATAAGATTGTCTTTCGCATGTCTGTTATTTTGGTTCTGTTTTTAATATTGCGTCGCGGCATTCTTCCATCAACCATTTCGGCGTGCTTGTGGCTCCGCATATGCCCACCGTCCTCACGCCCTCAAACCATCCACGGTCAATTTCCTTCGCGCTTTCTATGAGGTGGCTGTTGGGGTTCACGGCGTTGCAGCGTGTGAAGAGTGCGTGCCCGTTGCTGCTCTTGCGCCCCGACACGAAGAGTATGAGGTCGTGGCGCGCGGCGAAGTCGGCGATGTTTGGCATTCGGTTCGCCACCTGTCGGCAAATGGTGTCAAAACTGCGGAACGTGGCGGCTCCTGCCATGTGCTCCTTGATGTAGTCGGTTATGCGGCGGTATTCGTCAAGGTTTTTCGTGGTTTGCGAGTAAAGGCAGATGTCACGCTTGAAGTCGAGCTTCTGTTTCACGTCGTCGAGGTTCTCCACCACGATGGCGTGCTGGCGTGTCTGCCCCACGAGCCCAAGCACCTCGGCGTGTCCTTTCTTGCCGAATATCACGGTCTGTGCCATTGGGTCGGAGTCGTATTGCCGTTTTATGCGGCGTTGCAGGGCGAGCACCACGGGGCATGTCGCGTCTATTATCTCAATGTTGTTGCGCCGTGCCGTCTCGTAGGTCTCTGGCGGCTCGCCGTGTGCCCTCAGCAGCACCTTTGCGTCGCGCAACCGACCAAGCTGTTCGTGGTCGATGGTTGTCAGCCCCTGGTGGTGCAGCCTGTCAACCTCCATGCCGTTGTGCACGATGTCGCCGAGGCAGTATAGCTGGTTGCCTTTCGCCAGTTCCTCCTCGGCCTTGCGTATGGCAGTGGTCACGCCGAAGCAGAAACCGCTGCCACTGTCAATCTCAATGGAAACGTTCATAAAAGGGTTTGTGAAACATTGTGGCAAGCCTCGTGTGCCTTGGCTTGCCCATTGGTGGTCAAGTGGTTGCTCAATGTCATTGCCTGTTCCTCGTGCTTGCCAGGTTTACGTTTATTACGTTCTTTGGCTGCTCAGGGTCGTTGGTTATCATCAGTATGCGTGGCTTTGAGCGTGCCTTCTTCAGCATTGACGCTATGGCGGTGACTTTCAGCTTTGCCTTGCCCCCAGGCTCAATGTTCTGCTTGCTTAGTGACACCTCAAGGCCTGCCGTCAGCATTTGCAGCGAGCGTATGGTGAGGGTGCTCTTGCCCTCGTTTGTGATGGTGATTTCGTCTTTTTTCCTTTCCTTGTTGCCAAACGAGCCGATGTCAATGCTATTTTTCGACAGGCGCAGCTTGGGTGCGTTGGCGCGTTGGGCATCGGTCAGTTGCTCAAAGTCGGGCGTGAGTATTATGTTCAGCGGTATTTCCTTTTCCGGAGCCACTTTGTCGCCGGGGAACATCCCGAGGTAAATGGAAGTCTGTGTGAGTCCGAGGTTGCGCAGCTTGCGCGAGTCAAGCTGTATTGTTGCCGTTCCGCTGTGTCCGGGTGCGATGCGCAATGGCTTAATCTCGCCGCGCATGTAGTTTGGCAGGTGCATCAGTTGTGGCTCCACCACCTCGGTGCCTGCGTTGAAGAGGTGTATTTTCTGTATTGGCATGTCGCCTCGGTTCACGTCGTCGAAGTCGATGGCTGCGATGTCGGCTTTTATGTCGCCTATCGTGTACTCGTATTCGCCGTCATAGTCGAGGTCTGTTTTCTTCTCCACCACGACACCCTTTATCGTCAGCGTCATGGGATCGTTGCCGGCGTTGCTGTAAACGCCGACGAGTTTCTGGAAGTGCCCCATTGTCTTCGCGTCGTATGTGGCGCTTATGGTAAACGACTCGCCGGCGGCGATGGGGTTTGTGGGATATTCCACGGTGGTGCAGCCGCACGACGTTCTGACGTTGGTTATCGTGAGTGGCTCTTGCCCGTTGTTCTTCATCTTGAACTCCGCCTTTACGGGCTGGCGGTAAACCACTTGTCCGCAGTTTATAGTGGTGTTTCGCGTCTCTATTTGCTGTGCCGTGGCGCACGATGCGAGCAGCGACAGGGCTATGGTCAGTTTTTCTCTGTGGTTCATTTATTGTAAAGTATTGTTATTTTGCTTTTATCGTTTTTGCTGCGTCACGCCCGTTGAACTCCGGCGCATAGGCGCATTGCACGGTGCATGTGCCTGATGTGTAGTCGCCTGCGCGGTCAACGTAGTAAGTCGTCTCCACCACGTGCTTGCCTTTCGCCAGGCGGTCGAAGTAATAGTTGGTTGCGTTGTCGTGAGGTGCGCAATAGTATCCTCCGCCCCACTGGTAGCCGCTCTGCTGGTTTGCCGGCTCAAGGCAAGCAGCCCGTTTGTCCTGCACTTGCACGAAGTCGTAGTCGCGGTCGGCGGTTATCGTTATGCGCACGGTTATCTTGTCGCCAACGCTTATGTGGCGTTGCGGGCTTGGCGTTGTGGGCTTTGCGTTGCCGTTTGCCGGTTGTTGCTTGGGCGTTGGTTGCTGGTTGTTGTCGGTTGGGTCGGCGATTGTTATTTCACGGCTGACCTTCAAGCCCGATGCGGCATTGCCAATGTTGCTTGCCTTTTGCGTGAACCTGCCATAGACGGCTCCCCACGACGTGCCGTTGCTTGTCTTCTCAATGGTCAGCTGCCTTGCGCTGCCGTCTGCGTCCTTGGCTATCTTTATATAGCCGATGCCGGCTGTAGCCTTGGGCAGTTCGAGAACCTTGCCATCCAGCCTGAGCGTTGGCATCTTGCCGCCCTCCAGCTTGGAGCTGTCGAACGAGGACTTGCCGTTTGCCATGAACGCATATACGGCGTTCACGGCGTTTATGGCAGTGCTCCAGCCCGTTGTGCGTTTCTCGTGGAGCAGCCAGCGTTGCATCTCCGTGATGGTGGCGGTGTCGTTTGGCGCAAGCCTTTGCAAAGCCTCAATGGCGAACGTCTGCGTTGGTATGCGGTAGTCGAACCAGCTGTATTGTGCCTTCGGCGTGTCAAAATAACGCCCCATTTCATCCTTGTAAACCGTGTATTCGCGTATGCTCTGCAAGTATTCCTTGGCGTGTGCCATGCGTCCGTATTGCGCAAGGATGACGGCAGCTCCTGCCTTGCCGTAGATGGTGAGCTTCGTGGGAGCCTTGTCGAGCAGGTTTACGAAGTAAAGCTTGTCGGCGGACGAGGCGCGCTTGGCGAGTGCCGAGGCGTAGAGCCAGTGGCAAGCCGTCTCGCTTGGCTGTAGGTTCTTTTCGCCCTTTCTTTGCCGCTCCTTCAGCTTGCTCACTTCCTCAGCCATCTTCTTGTCGAGGAAGCCGAATGCGTTGTCAAGCATAGCGGCGTAGGCAGGCTGCTGCCCAACCATATCGTTGAGCCTTGCCAGCGTCTCCACCACAGCCGCCGTCATGTGTGTGCTGCCGCCCATGCCCTGCCACCATGAGAATGAGCCGTCGGCGTTTTGCAGCTTCTTCAGTTTGTTGGCGAAGGTGCTTATGCGGTAGCCGATGGCCGATTCGTCGAGGAAGCCTGCCAGTTGTTTCTTCTGGTCGCTCTCGTGGTTTGCGTCTGCCACCCACGGCGTTTCGTCAAGAACCATCGTCTTCAGTTCCTCGTTCTTTTCGAGGTTGCTTGCCAACGAAGCCTTGCCCCCCGTTTCCTGCTGCCACAGCTTTATGGTCTGCGCTATCTTTGGCGACGATGACAGCACCGTGCTGCCTATGACGTTGGCGTAAAGGGCGGCGGCAAGCGACATGGCGTTGTCGTCATTAGGGTTTGCGATGGTTGGCAAAGCCTGTAGCACAAGCCACGCCGGGTTGTTGGTATATTCTATTGTCAGCTTCCTGTCCTTGCTGTCGGCAGGGAACAGCTTAGTGAGGTCAATGTTCTTTACGCCGGGTTTGTTTTGGTAGAAAGGAATGGTGTTCACGACCTGTTCCTTGTCGGGCAACAGCGGCAGGTAATGCTGCTCGCCGTCGCTGAAACCGTCGCCCTCGGCAACGATGCGGGCTATGAACAGCGTCTGGTCGGTGTTTGCCTTGGCTAATGACTGTGGGTCAACGCCAAACGTCTCGGTTGCCGTGCCGTTTCCTGCCACGCTGAACGTGTTTTCCTCGGTTGCCAGCACTTTCTCCGTCTCTGGGTCAAGGATTTCCAAGCGCACCTTTCCGCTTACGTCCTTGTTGGTCGTGTTGAATATGCGTGTGGTGATTGTCGCCTTGTCGCCTTCGCGCAGGAAGCGCGGCATGTTAGGCTGGACCATAATGGCTTTTGAAGCCACGGCATCGGCGTTGATGAAACCGTGGTTCATCAGCGAGTCGTGGGCAAGCCCCATGAAGTGCCATGTGGTGACGCTCTCGGGCAGTGTGAAGGAAATTCTCACGTTGCCTTGCTTGTCGGTGGTGAGGGCGGGATAGAAGAAAGCCGTCTCGTTGAGGTTCTCGCGCAACTGCGTTGACTCGCCTTTTGGCTCCTCTGACGGGGCACTGCTTTCAACCGTGTCAAATACTGCCGACTCCGCCTTGGCATTGCTGCCCTTGGCTTCATCGGCGGAACTCATTGTCGTCTGTGCCGCCGCGGCAAGCAGTTGGCTGTGCTTTGCCATCCTGACACCGCCGGAAAGGGCTATGGAGCCAACCATGAACCGTTTGGCGTAAAGCCATCCGAACATGTCGCTGTCGAAGTGGGAGAAGTCGGGCGACGGCTCGGCAAGTGTTTTCTGCGACTGGTAGCCGTTGAGGCTCAGCCTTCCGTTTATGCCGCCTGCCCACGTGAGATTGGGCACGTTCGGTTGCATTGTGTTGTTGAGGAACCAGCGGTGTGGCTTTATTGCGTCAAGACTCTTGTCGTACAGCGTGGATAGCAGTTGGGCGTTGGCAGGCTTGCCGTCGGGCGATAGTATGGTGAGCGTCCACGTCTCCTTCTGCCCTGGCGTGAGCTTGTCGCGGAACGTCTTCCACGACAGGCGTAGCTGCGTGTCAGGCATTGCGCGCCTTATGCTCTCCGTGTGGCTGTAAAGCTTGCCGTCGGCGACCCACGCCATCGAGATGGTGATGCCGTCGCCGTAGGCTTCCTTGTATTGCAGCTTGCGTGTCACGACCTCGTTGCTGACGGCGCGTGAGCCGCTCGCCAGCACCTTGTTGCCTGAGCACACAGCCCAATAAACCTGCGTGCCTGTTGCCGATGAGCCGTATTGCAGGTAAACGGGCTTGCCGTCGGCAGGGAAAGTGTTGGCTGAGATGTGAAACCAGTCGTCGGTAGGGGCGGCTGGACGCTTGTCGGCGTATGAGAAGACGACGAAGTCCTTCCTCAACGAGTCAGTGCCGCAGACTGCCTCAAGCGTGTGCTTGCCCGATGCCAAGCCTGCCACCGCCGTAGGCTTTTGGCTGTCGGCGGTATGCCACGAGCCGTTGTCGAAGCGGTAGGTCACCTTGTCGCCCAGTTCCTCGCCGAGCAGGTTCTTGTGCGAGAAGGTGATGGAGCGCAGGCTGTCTTTCAATATCTTTTCAGGCAAGTTTGCGCTCAGCATTCCCGTGCGGTTGCTCAGCGGCAGTGAGGTCGTGGCCTCGTGGGTCTCGCCGGCAGCGTCGGTTGCCTTTGCGCTTATGTCAAAACTGTAATAGACGGCTCCCCTCAGGGTCTCGTCTTCGGGATAGGTCATCGGCACGCGCACCGTGAACGAACCATCGTCGGCGGTTGTCACGCTGTCGGCAGCCACCTGCCTTGCGCCGCCACGTCTCCACCAGCTCAGTCCCTGTCGTCGGTTTATGGTGTAAGCCACCTTTGCGTTCTGCACGGGCACGCCGCTGTAGGTCGTTGCCACGCCGCGCACGCTGATGGTGTCGCCTGCCTTGTAGGCTTGCTTGTAGCTGTCAAACGCCACTTGGAACGTGGGGCGTTTGTATTGCTCCACGCTGAAGGCGGCTGTTGATGACCTGCCTTCGGCGGAGGCGATGACCCTGAAGTTGCCCGTCAGTCCTGTCGTTGGCAGCGTGAAGTCAGCCGATGCCGTGCCGTAGCCGTCAGTCCTGACGGTCTTCTCGGCGACGGTCTTCCTGTTGGCATCGCTCAGCGTGAACTTCACCTGCACGCCTGCCGCAGTCTTCGACTTAAGGCTGTCCCTGTATGCCGTCCAGGCTATGGCCGTGGCGTGAACCGTCTGCCCGGGGCGGTATATTGCCCGGTCGGTATAGGTTTTCATGCGCTTGTTGACCCTGTTCTCGCTTTCCCAGTAGTTATAGTAGGCTCGTGCGTTTTGCTCGTTGCCGGCTCGGTCGGCTTGGGTGTAAGCCCACGCCCTGACCCGCCTGTCGTTGGCAGTCTTGTATGTTGCCTCGCCGTTGCCGTCGGTGGTGAGCGTCACCACATCCTTCTTGTTGCCATAGTCGGTGGCAAGGCGTATGTGCGCGCCTTTCACCGGCGCGCCCGTTGTGGCATTGACCACGGCGTATCGGGTGCGCTTGTCGGGCAGTCCCTGCCTCATCAGGAGCAGGTTGCTCATGCGCAAAAGCTCGCGTTGGGGTTTAATTTTCGGGTTGTCGGTGGTTGCCTCTACAATGTAAACGCCTATGGGCAACCCTTTTATCTCAACCGAATCGGTGCTGGTTTTCCATGCCGGCAGCCCGGGATAGCTTCTCGTTACGGCGAACGACGGCGTTGCCGCCATCAGGCGTTTCAGCTTGGCAAAGTCGTTGCCAAGGCTTGGCGAGAGTTGCGTGTCGCCGTCAATGTTCACCTTGTAAACCTTTATGCTCAAGGACTTTATGTTGCGCACTGCGTTTATGCTTAGCTTTGTGGGCTTGCCGGGCAACGCCATTTCCTTGCCCATGACAGTCTCAAACATCGGCTGCTGCAAGTCGTCCAGACGGTTACGCAGGTAGTTCATCTGCTTCAGCGATCCCCATTTGCCGAGGGCGTGGTTTATGTAGCTGACGCATTCCTCCGTCTTGGCGTTGCCATCGTTTGCCAATGCCTTGTAACGCTCTATTGCGAGCAGCCCTGCCTCGGGCAAGTCCTTGTAGGCGTTGATGAGCGAGTCGGCGGTATGGAGAAATGCCGCGCGCTTCTTGTCGGTCATGGCGTAGCCGTCGGAAGCTTGTCCCGAGAGCATCTTCCAAGCGCAGATGCAGGCTGCGGCACGGTTGGCTGCGTTCTCATAATAATCGTGAAGCGTCTTGTAGTCGCCAGCCATGAAGCCGATGACGTGCAGCAGGTCGTTGCCGAAGATGTTGCTGTCAACGCCTTTCACCACCGCAGGCTCATATTCCTGGCTCTTGTGCTTGGCAAGCAGGGTGGGGGATGCCATCGCCCTGCCGTACCATTCGCGGCTCTTGCCTGGGGCGTTCGTTGGGTCGTCAGCCCTCATTTCCTCATGTATCTTGCCGAGCACGGCGGCATAGACGGCCTTCAGCGCAGGGTCTTTGGCGTTCTCGTAGTGCTTCGCCACGGCGGCAACGTTCTTCTCGGTGGAGTCGGGCGAAATGGAAATCTCCGCCACCGCCATCATGCACTGCGCCTTCAGCAGGTGCCCGTACTGTTTCTCCTTGGCAGCCTTGGCGGCTATTTGCCTCAAGGCGGCAATCTCAGTCTTGGGCAAGTCTTTCCCCTTGGCGTCCCCGACTTTCTGCCAGAGCGCCGTGTAACCGTCGGCGAAAGCCATCAATGGCAGCAGTGCCGATATTATGCCGAGAAAGGTTTTCTTCATGATCATGAGAAGTTTTGTTGATGTTGCAAAGATAAAAAAATAAAATGACAAGTCAAAGAAAGCCTTTCCCTTTTTATGATTATTATGGTCTTGTTTCACTATTGTTATGCCATTTTCCTTTTCTGCTTGTGGCTTGCCGCATTGGTTGTTTCGTGTCTGGTTTTGTAAACATTGTGTCACGTCCGTGCCTCTTGTGGCTGGCGTGTCGTGTGCCACGTGCCTCTTCTTTCGTAAATGCGGCAATCTTGCGTGGCTTTGCAATGTGTTGTGTATTAGTGAGTTTGCTTTGTTGCGAGATTTTCGTTCCTTTTTCTTTCGCCCGTTGCGGTGTGTCGGCGTTGTCGTTGCGCCGCAATGGTGCTGCCTTGCCGCTGTTGTCGTGGTTCCTTTCCGTCGTGGCGGCCATGCCTTTGCGGCGCAACCGCTGCGTGGCGTTGGTTGCGAGGCTCGTCTTCACCGTCCCTGCCATGCTTTTCCCGCTCTGTGATGGCATGTCCTCGTTGTAAAGCCTTTTTACTTTTTGTGGTGATTTTTCAACATGCCCATGAATGCTTTTTCCAAATTCGGGAACAAAACCGTGCCAAATTCGGGAAAAATTTCGTGCCAAATTGCGGAATTTTGTTTTTTATTACTAATTTTGTGCCGTAAAATATAGTGTATGCGCTTGATTACAAGCAATCTATAAAAATCGAAGCCTTCTGTTTAAGGCACTGACCATTTTCGCATGATGAATGAAGAGACACGGCAGCTGCTGCGCAGCCTTGCCGACAAATATGAGACTCCCGATTTTCTTGACGGCGACCCGTCGTGGTTCATGCACCAGGTGCGTGGCGACGAGAACAGGGAGGTCATGGCGTTCGTGGCATCAGTCTTCAGCTATGGCCGCCGCGACCAGTTCATGCCCAAGGTGCGGCTCTTGCTCGACAGCAGTGGCGGCTATCCATGCCGCTGGGTGCTCGACGGGGCTTACGAGCACGACATCCCCGCCGATGACCGCTGCTTTTACCGCCTTTACAGCAACCGCATGGTGCGCCACATGCTCGCCGCCACGCGCGAGTTGCTCGTGGCGCACGGCTCGTTGGGCGGGTTCGCAAGGGCATCCGCGCCTCGCCACACTGCCATTGAGGCTCTCACGGCTCTCGCCGACCATTACCGTGCCCATGGCATAAAGGGCATGGTGCCGTCGCCGCGCACCAGCGTGGCAAAGCGTCCGTGCATGTTCATGCGCTGGATGGTGCGCCCGTGCTCGCCCGTCGATCTCGGGCTGTGGGCTGACTTCATTGACCGTGGCACGCTATTCGTCCCACTTGACACCCACGTCATGCAAGAGGCTGCCAAGCTTGGGCTGATTTACGGCAGGACGGCAAGCTGGCGCACCGTGGAGCGACTCACCGAGGCACTGGGCGAGGCGTTCCCTGGCGACCCTGTGCGTGGCGACTATGCGCTGTTCGGCTACGGGGTGTCGGCAGGGTGATCTGGCTGGGAAACTTGTGTTTATGCTCGCAGGAGAAAAAACAGCGATTTTTTTAGGCTGGGTAAAATAAAAAACGTACTTTTGCGCAAAAAAAAAACCCGGATTCATCACCTGCATCTGATATCAGGGAGAGGAATTACCGGGACTGCGGTGCAAAGATACTAAAAACATGGCATATAACAAGCAATTTTTCGAAAAAGTTTTTTCGGACAAGCGGATGGAACGTTACTTCCGGCTATATCCGCAGGAAGAGAGCCGCGCAATAACGCATTACCAGTGTAATCTCAGGTTGTCAGAAGCAATGTACCCGTCTCTTTCCGTCCTTGAGGTGACACTTAGAAATTCTCTGTGCCGTGAACTTAGGACGATGACTGGACGGGATGATTGGTATGCCGTGTTTCCAAATACTCCGGGATTGACAAACCTCAATAAATATATTACCCAAGCTTCAAAAAGAATTTCTGGAAGACACGAACAGGTCACTCCTTCCAAAATAATAGCGGAGCTTACTCTCGGCTTTTGGGTTTCCCTGTTGAATAGCGAGTACGAGAAAGTTCTGTGGAAGGACTTGCGCCGGGCTTTTCCGTATATGCCAAAAGAGCGTAAGCAGCGCAAGAATGTTTCTGCTCCGCTAAACCGTTTCAGGGCGTTCAGGAACAGGGTGTTCCATAACGAGTCAATATGTTGGAATATTGACAAGGTTGGGGAACTGCATGATGAGTTTATAACACTATTGGGCTGGATGAATAAGGACGTTCCTGGTTGGTTGGCGTTGTCAGACAGGTTCAATGAGGTTTCCGTGAGCATTCGCAGGGCGCTTGCGAGATAAGGTGCTCGCTGTGTGTAACTAAATAAAAGTATTCCGTTAAATCGTATTAAAACGGCGGAAATGTTTGCGCATTAACTTATTTTGGATTACTTTTGCCAAATGAAAACCAAAAACCGAAAAACATTACTGCCATGAACAACGAGGAACTTATAATGAACGCAAATGCCGTGGTGGAGCAACTGCAAAAGCACCCGGAGGAGTTCACGCGCGAGGACATTATGCGCTTCGTGAGGAAAAACAACATACGCCAAGTCAATTTCATGTACCCTGGGGGAGACGGAAGGCTGAAGACGCTCAACTTCGTGCTCTCCGACCTCGCATACCTGCGGGCCATACTCACCAACGGCGAGCGCGTCGATGGCTCAAGCCTGTTCTCGTTCATCGAGGCGGCAAGCTCCGACCTCTATGTGCTGCCGCGCTACGCCACGGCGTTCATGGATCCCTTCAGCGACGAGCCGACGCTCTGCATGCTGTGCTCGTTCTTCAACAGGGACGGACAGCCCCTTGAGTCATCGCCCGAGCACACGCTGCGCAAGGCCGTCAAGGCGTTCCGCGACACCACGGGCATGGACTTCCAGGCCATGGGCGAGCTGGAGTATTATGTCATCAAGCCTGCCGACCCGGCGTTCAAGGCCACCGACCAGCGCGGATACCACGAGAGCGCGCCTTACGCCAAGATGGGAGCCTTCAGGCAGAAGTGCATGGCGTATATCGCCAAGGCGGGCGGACACATAAAGTACGGACACTCTGAGGTGGGCAACTTCGAGCAGGACGGTATGCTGTATGAGCAAAACGAGATTGAGTTCCTGCCCATCGATGCCATGCGCGCCGCCGACGAACTGGTGATTGCCCAGTGGATCATACGCAACCTGGCGTGGCGCGAGGGCCTCGACGTGACGTTCGCGCCGAAGATCACCGAGGGCAAGGCTGGCTCGGGGCTGCACGTCCACATGCGCCTCGTGAAGGACGGGCGCAACATGCTGCTCACCGACGGCAGGCTCAACGACAACGCGCGCCGTGCCATAGCCGGATGCATGGATCTCGCTGCCAGCCTCACGGCGTTCGGCAACAAGGTGCCGGCATCCTACTTCCGACTCGTGCCGCACCAGGAGGCGCCCACCAACATCTGCTGGGGCATCAGCAACCGCTCGTCGCTGGTCAGGGTGCCGCTGGGATGGACATCGGGCGTTGATATGAGCCGCAAGGCGAACCCCCTGGAGGCTGAGGTGCCCTACGAGGAGAGGGGCAGCGCCAAGCAGACCTTCGAACTGCGCTCGGGCGACGGCTCGGCGGACGTTTACCAGTTCCTGGCCGCACTGTGTGTGGCGTGCCGCCACGGCTTTGAGATGCCCGACGCGCTGCAGGTGGCAGAGCGCACGTTCGTTGACGGCGACATCAACGACCCGGCTCACCGTCAACGCCTTGCCGAGCTGGCGCAGTTGCCTGCCGGGTGCGCCGAGTCGGCCGACAGGCTCGCCGAGTGCCGCGGCGTTTATGAGGAGCATGGCGTGTTCTCGCCGCTCATGATCGACGGCATCGTGCGCGAGCTGCGTGCCTTCGCCGGCTGATGCTTCTTGGCTTCGCGCACACAGCTTTTTTATGTCATTGCCGCCAATGGTTTACGCATGTTTGCCTACCATTGGCGGCAATTGCGTTGTGCGCGCCTTTTTCATGAGTTTTGCGGTGTTACGCCAAGTTTAAAAAGTATTATTTGCAAAAACTTATTTGTTAAAACTCTTGTGGGTGTCAAAACTTTTGTATAGCTTTGCAACAGATGAGGAAACGAACTGTTAAAAAAAAGGTTCAAATCAGTTCAAAATAAAAAATAATCGCCCACAAACGAACGTATTTCAAAAATTCTTCCTAACTTTGCGCCATCGGGGAAAATGCCGAGCCGAAGACCGCCGTGGCGGACACCAGTTTCACCACAAGGCAGACTCTGAGGTGGCAGGCAAGCGCCGAAAGGCTTTCCCTTCGATAAGTTGACATTTTAGGAAGCGTTAGGCTTCACTTCCATGCCGGAATCTGGACAATTCCATATACCGAAGTGAACTGAAGACGTTCTCCCACTGATTATGTATGCTTTCGCCCATACTTTGGGCGGTGCGGTATGCTACAGTCATTGGTGTGGGCGAATTTTCTTGTTCGGTATAGGGCAGTCCAGAGCCTCGGATGGAACAAGTGAAAATTTGCCCACACCTTCTTTCATGTTATCTTGCCAGAACCTTATTGGACACACACAATTAAATAATGTTATAATATGAAAGGATTTTTATCTCACTCTGCCGTTTGTGTGGCGATGCTCTTCATGGGGCTGCTCGCTGCTACGGGAATGATGGCGCAAGGAAAAACGGGCACGACTATCGTGTTCGATGCCACTACGAGTCATGGGCTGTTCGCAAGTGGAGCTCGTGGCTCTGATATTAACACGCAGGTGTTTAGCCTTATAAGACATGACATTGCGCATGTGCAGATTTTTGCTTCGAATAATGGAATTTTGGATAACTCCACGAAATTGTACAATGATGCTGCCAATAATTTTCTCTTTGATTCTACAAAGAACAAGGAACTTACGATAGGTAACGGTTACTATAGCAGAACAGATGCTGCTGGTACTCGTTCTTCTTTTTTTGTGATTTCTGCACCAAAAGGTTACCGATTTGTTAAATACGATGTCATCATTGACGGCAAGAACTCACAAAGTGACTCTGAATTTAGTCAAATTAGTTATGATGGCGGTAGTGAGACAGTTGTTGATGGCGTTACTGTTGATGGAAACCAATCTGATCAGTTGTTTTCGAATACCATTAGTGATGGTAATAATATGCTGTATTTTAGGTTCACGACAAAAGGTTATGGTGCAGCATACATGATCGCAATAAAATCTATAATACTTGTTTATACTATTGACCAACCTTTCACTAACCAGTTGCCTACGTCAGAAGGTGACACTAAAATACATTCCGGTTTTCTTGATCCTGGCACGTTTAAAAATAATGGCACAGGCAACTCTGATAAAGGTTATTGGGCTTTCGCAAAAGAC
>CAYLUI010000008.1:0-22767 GCA_964386825.1 uncultured Prevotella sp.
TTTGGGATATCAACGATTTTATTATCCTGACAGCCTTCTCCAATTCATCACTGCCAAAGAGAAAAGACTCGGAGATGCGTTTCCTCGCCTCGTCCATGTTCTTTACAGTAATGCCCGTTGCATATACATGCGGAACGTTATTGCCCCTTGCCAAGTAACCGCTTTGCTCCAAAGCCGCCAATGCCGTCTTCACGCGAGTCTCCATGTCTGACACAGAATCGTCCCAACCTGCCTTCCTCGCTATTTCCAGCGCAGAGCAACTAACGTTCATGCGCTGCTTTGTAAGAGCCTTCACGGCTTTCCACACCTGCTGTATCTCGCTTATGCTCAGCTTTGTTTGGTTCAACAATATAAAATGCTTGTCCAAGTCGGCATCGCTGTAAAGCACGTAGCAACGTGCGCTGAGGCTCGGGTCACGCCCGGCTCGTCCCGCCTCCTGAACATAGTTTTCCAGCGAATCGGATATGTCATAATGCACCACAAGTCCAACATCCTTTTTGTCAACTCCCATGCCGAACGCCGAAGTGGCAACGATTATGCGAACATGGTCATTCATGAAGGCTTCTTGGTTTGCGATTTTCTTGTCAGAGTCCATCTTTCCATGAAATGGCAATGCCTGATAGCCGTCACGAGTCAATTTTGCGGCAAGCTCTTCCGTGCGTTTTGTCCTCGAAACATAAACTATTGTCGGGCAATCCGACTCTGCGACAAGCGCCCTCAACTTCAGGTACTTGTCAGCGTCAGCAGCGGCGTGTATGACCGAATAATGTAAATTTTTCCTTGAAGCCGTTGATGCGAACAGATCCAAGTCCAACCCCAATTCTTGCTTGAAATAATCGCAAATGTCCTGAACAACCTTTTGCTTTGCCGTAGCGGTGAAACAGGAGACCGGTATTGGCTCTTTGCTTCCTTTCTTTTGTTGGTATTCACGTATGAACTTGCCTATGTAAAGATAATCGACCCTGAAATCCTGTCCCCACGACGAAAAGCAATGGGCCTCGTCAATGACGAACCTCACGACATTGCGCGACATCAGTATCTTGCCAATGGTATTGGAACGGAGCATCTCCGGAGCAATATACAAGAGCGAAGCCTCGCCATCTGCCACCCTCTGTATGGCAAGCGACCTGCTGATGGGGTCAAGCAGCCCGTTGATGGTCACGGCATCTGTTATGCCCTTGTAGGCAAGGTTGTCAACCTGGTCTTTCATCAGCGATTGCAACGGCGAGATGACAACCGTAAGCCCATGCACCGAACGCCCTGCCATGAGAGCCGGTAACTGGAACGTAAGTGACTTGCCGCCCCCGGTAGGAAATATGGCCAGCAACGACTTTCCTTTCACAGCCGCACGGGCGGCCTCTTCCTGCAAAGGTTCACCCTCGTAAGTGCGAAAGCTGTCATACCCGAAAAAAGCCTTTAGGTTGTAGTGCACGTCCAACCTGCTATTGCAATAGGAGCACCCTGCGTGGCAGGGGGTATGTCGCAAAAGCCTCAAGACGTATTCTACGTCGGGATAAGTTCTGAGCACCCACCCCGGGGTTATGGAACGATAATCGGTAGTGTCAACCAAGGACAATGCGTATGCCAACTCACAAGGATGCCGCGCGACCAGCATGTCAAGGTCTGCGTGCTGGCAGATTTTCCCTTGGTAAATGTCTCTTATAAGCTCTGGCAGCCGTTTGCCGGCATTCCGTTTCTCTCCCACAACACTGAAGAAGCCGGCAAACTCCTTCCTGTCTCGCAACAGTGTTGCAAATATCTTGCGCTTCCCCGTGGGCAAAGCCCTCCATCGCTCTATCTCGTCAAGCAACAATGCCTTCGCCTTCTCACAGTCGTTCACGGGATTGTTCATCTGTTCTATCACGAGCTTGTCATCTTTTACAAGCTTGTGGTAAGGGCGTTCGGGAAACAACAAAGGCGAGACATAAAGCGTGTCAACCAAGACATGCCCGCTTGGATTGTCAGCAAACAGGTATTTGGCATCATGGTGGATAATGTTGTGACCACAAACATAATCCACTCCTTCCAAGAATTTCAGCAACTCATTTTTCGAAGCACAATGAAACGACGCTCCATCATGGCGGATGGAGCCGATGTCGTGTATCTTGTGGTCTCTCAGTCCAACCTCAACATCCACAAAGGCATAACGCACCGAATCAAAAGGCACGATCCCGCTTTCGCAGTCGTCTTCTTCCGCCCGTGCTTCCACAGACTTCTTGCCTCCCATCAGCATACTCCAAATTGACATGATTACAAATCGTTTTTACGTTTTAAAGTTGTTATGCACTTGCCTTGTTCTTATTGAGACTCAATGGCGATACCCAATTATTTGCAAAAGTAATAATAAAAAGGTAAATACGCAAACTTTACAATTCCTTTCCCCCAAATAGTAATCTAAGCGAGATGAAACGTTTTTTACCAACACTATATTTTCAAACAAAATAAAAATCTATAATGTAATGTTTTACATTAAGAGAAAAAAGAGTTCATGCAAAAATATTTTTTTTGCAACAAACCTTTTTGCAACAAACATGAAAATACGTTACCTTATCATCGTTTTTCTCTATTGCCCCAACCAATCATATTCTGCCAATCGCTGAAAGTGCATTTCAGACATCATTGCGGAAAGTGATGCCAGGGCAAAAAAATCAGCAGTTGTCGTAATCGTCCACAGCCAAAAATGTGACAAAGGAAATTACCTTCTGTCACGGCTGAAGAGCTGTCCCCAATGCAACCATAACGAAAGCATTATACTATAAAGTACGAGCAGATTACCTTCACAACTAATGCAGCAGTCCAACAAAAAGGAAAGCAGCTGGCACATAATCGCCAAGTGCATCGCGTAATATGCGACGAGCCTTATAAAGGTGGTATTCCACGCCTCGCGTTGTAATATTGTGCCTGGCTGCAACCTCATCGTGCGCATAATCACCACTGGAACAATCAAGGAAAACTTCGCGAGTGCGGCTCGGCATACGGCGCAAGGCTTCCGTGACGATGCCATGTATCTCGGCAAAACAAATGTCTTGTGGCTCAAAGTTCTCCAAGCCTTGAAGCCGTTCGCCAACAGCCCATGCCTCGTCGGAAGAATCTGTCACCATAAGCTTTTGCCTGCGCAAGATGTTAATGCAACGATTTCTCACTACAGTTAAGGACCATCTCAACAAGTCGTCATCACTTTTCACCACGATTTCCGCCCGCCTTTCCCACATCTTCATGCAAGCATCCATGGCACAATCTTCCGCTTGCTCACGATTGCGGAGATAAGCTTGTGCAAAATTCACAAGGTTGCGATTGTAGCGACTGAAAAAATCAGTATATTGGTCAATAGTTATCATAGTTTAAAGGATAGGGCACTGACCGTAACAAAAAAGTATAACGTTACAAAAAAGGGAAGGCGTGACGAAAAAAGTCGCCACGCCCTAACAATCTATCTTTTCAATAAGCCATGTACGCAAAAATACTTTGCACACACTCTTACTTCAAGCTCTCAACCTGCTTGGCGACCTCATTCTCAGGATCTATGACAAGCAACTTTGCAGCCCATTCCTTTGATGCGGCAGTGTTGTGAAGGGTGTTGTACTCATAAACCATCATATAGAAATAAGCCTGCTTGAGCATTTGAAGCTCACTGTTGCTCTTTTCAGCCTTTGCTTCCAAAGAAGTTGCAAGTTTCTCATAGTAAGGCTTTGCCAACCCCGCCTTGCTGTCTGGGTCAAGGTTTGCGTTGATCTGCGCACGCATGTAATTGCCATAGTTCTCATAGTTAGGGAACTTCTGCATCATCTCGCCATAAACCTCATCAGCCTTCTTGAAAGCGTCAGCGGCACCTGCTGCATCACCTGCCTGCGTCTTCTTTGAAGCGATATTTGCATACAATGCACCAAGGTTGTCATAATCATCAAGCGTCTGCTCCTTCTTGCTTTGAACCGACTTCTCGAAATATTCAATTGACTTGTCAAAATCACCTTTCTCATTGTAAACATCAGAAAGGTTCTTCAACAATACTGTTTCTGACACGATTGCACCGCTGTCATTTTTCAACTCTGCAAGAGCCTTGCCAAAAGAGTTAACAGCATCATCCCAACGCTGTGCCTGCTGCAGGGCTGTGCCATAATAAGCATAGTCGTCTGCCGTGATATGGGCACTGTCGCTCTTGTTAAACAAACGGTCTGCATATTCAAGGGCATTTTGGGTATCCTTCAAATCCGTATAGTTCCAGAACACAAGACGATTCCAGCCTGCACGACGAGCGTCTTTCTGCAATCCAGCCTTGGCAACCTCGATGCTCTTCTCGCGTTTGCCGAGAAGGAACTCTGTCATGGCATATTTCGTAATATCGTCGTCCTCCATCTTGGAGATATCGGTAATCTTGCTGAAATACTGCTCAGCCTTCTCAAAACGATTTTGAACATTAGACGTGTAATAAATGCGCCCGGCAAGAGCATCAACAGGATAGTCGGGAAGTTGATTGCGCAGTTCCTCAAGATTGTCGATTGCCTCCTGCGGACTACGACCACGGAGAATCATAGCATATTTATAATAGCCTTCAGGATCTTTTGGCGCAAAATACTTTGCCTGCTGATAATTTTCCGCTGCACCACCTGCATCGTCCATGGATACGCAAACGTCTCCCTTCAACAAGAAAGCCGGAGCAAACTTATTCTTGGTTACCTGCAAAGCATAATCGGCAAACATATTGGCACGGTCATAATCCTTGGCATTGTAAAAAGCCTTGCCTATTGCGACAAGTGCCTCAGCATTCTTCTTATTGTCCTTGTAAAGTTGCTTTACCTGCTTTTCATAATCTGCACCCTTTGCGTTGATTATCTGTGTGGCTTGGTCAACGATGGCCTTGGTATCGGTTTGAGCCATCATTGGAGTCACTGCACCAAACATTATAGCACCAGCTAAAAGATATTTGCAAAATTTCATAGTTGTAAATATTTATCGTTTATTGAGAAGACGAAAATTAATCTTAAAAGTTTCTGATATTGAACTACATAAATAATTATTGAGCAACATTAACATCCCTGACATTTATATTACCCAAAACAGGCAACAAGCCAGCTTTCATCACAATTCGCTGCCCCTTAGGTCCCTGTATGAAATGAGCAAACCCCCATGGCAATCCTTGCCGAGGATCATTCAGGAGAGCATAAATTGTGCGGATAAGAGGATACTGCCCATTATAAATGTAATATTGATAAGGCTTCCGGCTATTGGCCTCCGTAGCCGGATGCTGTCGGCTCAAGCTCATCACACGAATATTGCGGTTAAACGTAAGATTGGTAGAATCGCGTTTGTCATTAAGCCAATTGTTGCCTATTATGCCAATAGCATCGGCATTTTGCTCCACATATTTTATCACCTCGGCAGTCTTGTTTACAGCAACCACATTCTTATTCAGTATTGGCTTGCCACCGAGAATGGAATCTTCAATGTAATGTACGGTACTCGACTTGGGGTTGTCAAATACCACAGTAATCGTGCCACGCTTGTCGCCTTTACTAATATCGCTCCACTGCGTGACCTTCCCGTCCATTATGTCCTTGACATCCTGAACAGAAATAAGCGTGTCATTATTATTTTTATTGACAATAAAAGCGAGCGCATCGTAAGCTATGTCAATTGCAACCGGGCGATACTGCTTCGACTGAAGGCTTTGCAACTCCGCAGGCTTGAAATTGCGCGCAGTAAAGGCAAGCCATGCCTTTCCATCAAGAAGCTTATTGACAGCTTCCGACTCACTGCAATAAACAGGTGTCACCTTTGCTTGCGGATAATCATATTGGAAAACCTCACGCTCCTCTTCTATGATTGGGCTAAAACTCTCGTCGGAAACAAAACTTATTGCTCCAGACGAATAGGTATCAGTCCTGCCGTCCTTACTCTTCTTGCTGTTACCACAAGAAGAGATAAGGACGGAGGTTATCGCTAATCCTACGAAAAAGTAAGATGTAAATTTCATATACAAAACGTGTATATCCTCAAATGTTAGTAGGTGTTACTGAAGTCTGAACGAAACAGGCACGTTATATTTCACACGTACAGCCGAACCATTCTGCTTACCAGGAATCCACTTAGGCATACTCTTCACAACTCGCTGTGCCTCACGGTCAAGCGATGGGTCAACAGAACGAACAACCTGAACGTCCGTGATGGAGCCATCCTTCTCTACGACGAATGACACAACAACACGACCTTGAACGCCGTTCTCTTGAGCAACAACTGGATACTTTATGTTTTCAGCAAGATATTTCATGAGAGCGGAAGGACCACCAGGGAATGAAGGCATCTGCTCCACAACATCGAAAATCTTGTTCTCCACCTCAGGCTTAGGCTCAGCCTTTACAGGCTCATCAGCAACACGCTGTGTCACCTTCAGCACCTCACCCTGATCAGAGTTACCTTTTACATCAAGAGCACCAATTGCGGTGTTGGTCTGCATAAGCTCGTCCTGGGTCTTCATCTCTTCCTCAGGCTTTACCTCATCATCCTTCTTGATGACAGGAGCGGTAAACTTGATTGAAGACTTAACTTCCTTGACGACCTCTTTCTTCTGCTCGACCTCAATCTTACGCTTTACCTCAGCCTTCTTTTCCTTCTTCGGCTGATTCAGCGCAGACAACTCGGTCACAGCAACATTCTTTGAATGGGTTTTCTGATACTCATCATATCGTGTCTTGAGCCAAAATCCCACGATGAGAACCGCTGCCAAAACTGCGATAAAGATGATAGACTTTATATTTCTCTTTCCGGTTTCCCTACGGAGCTTATACGCACCGTATGACTTATTACGTCCATCAAATATAAGGTCACACCAGCCATCCCTTGTTAAATCAATATTTGCCATTTTTTAACCTTTCTTTTTAGCTATGTACCTTATAACTTGACGCTATTCTCCTTGAGAAGCTTCAAGTCTTGATCACTGAGCTTATCAATCACATACTTACCAATTGAGCAAATCTGCATTTCATCGAGAGCGTCAACAAGGTTCTTGTAAGTGGAATTGTCACTTGCCTTGATGATGACAGTCAGAGTATTAATCTTCTTGCCATCAATGACACCCGACTTGATTTGCGACAGCTGCTTGTCATAAGCCTCGTCAGACATGTGCTTGTTAAAGTCAGCCTTCTCAGCGTCAAGCTTCTGCTTTGCTTTCAGTACATCCAAAGTAGGCTGTGTGCCATCCTCTGTCTCATGATTGATAATAACCGAACGAATGCCCTTTGCACCCCACGTGGTCTTTTTCAAGCAAGTGGGATCCTCTGGCTTTACAAGTCCAGCCACATAGTAGATCTGGTCATCGGCGGTGCAGTAAATCGTAATAGTGTACGATTCCTTTGTCACAGTCTTGTCCTGATCCGTAAGGTTCTTATCGTTACTTGGCATACTCAATTCCATAGTCTGCGGCTTGGCCAAAGACGTACAGAGCATGAAGAATGTGATAAGAAGCATCATCATGTCAACCATAGGAGTGAAGTCCACACGGACATTCACTTTCTTCTGTTTGCTTTTTCCTACTGCCATATCTTATTCCTCCGCTTTCTTATATTGAGTAATGAGATAGTAACGGTTCTCATTCATGTCCTGAAGCTCGCTCATGAGTTTCTTCACTGTGCTGTAAGGAGTCTTCTCATCTGCCTTGATGGCAATCTTGGCATCGGGGTTAACCTGATGAGCAGCCTTAATCCAGATCTGGAACTCACTCATGGCCTCTTCTCCAGTCTTGCCTTTCACCGAGTCGGTAGGAATGCCATACTGCTTCAAAGCTTCTGGCATAGCCGTCTTGTCAAGATTGAGATAAGCCTCCAACTTGTCCATAGGAACACCCCAATAAGGAGAGTCCAAGAACTTCGTTTGCTGAGCAGCGGTCAAGGCGATACCATACTGTCCCGTAACGTCAGCGAGGACGTTCTGAACATCGGTCGTCTTGTCCATGTTCATGAAGATTTTGCCGTCGTTATCGACGATCACGTTTATGACGTTTGCCTCTGGAACCTTGATTTCAGACACACTACCCGGCGTGTTCACCTTTACTGGCTCCTGCTTGACGAACGTTGACGTCAGCATGAAGAAAGTCAGCAAAAGCACCATCACGTCCGACATAGGGGTCATGTCAATCCAGACGTCTGATTTCTTAATTTTTATCTTAGCCATACACTAAAGATTTTAAAGGGTAAGGGCCAGCAAAAATTAAGCTTCGTCAGTGTGGTTAGCTTCGTATGTCTGTGCGATTGTGTAACCTACCTCGTCAAGTGCGTATGTCAACTTATCGATCTTGTTCGTATAGAAGTTATAAGCGATAACGGCGCACCAAGATGTAAAGATACCGAAGGCCGTGTTGACAAGAGCCTCAGAAATACCTGCAGAAAGGGCGAGAGAGTCACCACCGCCACCAGCAGCCAGAGCCTGGAACGACTTGATCATACCGGTCACAGTACCAAGAAGTCCTGTAAGTGTACCAAGCGTAACGAGAGTTGCAAGGATAGGAAGGTTCATCTGCAGAGTAGGCATCTCAAGCTGAGTAGCCTCCTCGTGAGCCTGCTCGATGCGGGCAACCTTCTGGCTCTTCTTCAGAGAAGCGTTTGCGCCATTATCCATTGCCTGATAAGCGTGCAGAGAAGCGAGCACCACGTTAGCCACAGAACCCTGCATCTTGTTGCAAAGATCCTCAGCCTTCTTGAAGTCGTTGGCAGCAAGAGCAGCCTTTACGTTAGCCACGAACTTGGTCAGAGAACCCTTACCGAAAGCAGTCTTCAGAGCGAAGTAGCGCTCAACAGCGAGGCAGAGCACAGTAAGAAGCAGAGTGTGGATGATAGGCACCACGTAACCGCCCTTGTAAACAGTACCGAAGATGTTCAGAGGAGCATTTGCGTTGTCACCCCCCTGGAAGTTGGCGCCATTGCCGAGCCAGAAGTTGAAAATGCAAAGTGCAGCGATGAAGCAGAGGACGATGATCCAGAATGCACCTCTAATACCAGTGAAGCCCTGAGACTTCTTTGCAGCCTTGGGGGCTGCGGTTTTTTGTGTAGTTGCCATAGTTTTTGTTTGTTAAATTTTTGGTTATTAATAAAAATATTTCTGTTTTTCTCTATGCTAAGCCTCTCATGTCGGTGAATAAGCCGTGGGCTATAAGGCACAAGCCCACGCTCCATTAACCAAACGCAAAGATAGCAACTTTTTTATATTAATCGTGCTTCTTTCTTGTTATTTAACAATATTTTTGTTCAAAATAGTGAAACATTATTTAAGTCTTGCACAAGCTTCTTTTATGCGCCTCATTGCCTCGCGTATGTTGTCGTCGCTTGTGGCATAACTCATGCGGAAACCGTCAGGTTCACCGAAAGCATCGCCAGCCACCGTGGCGACATGGGCCTCCTGAAGCAGGTACATGGCAAAATCGGTTGAATTGTTTATCGTTACGTTCCCGTCGCTCTTTCCAAAGAAGCTCTTGCAATTTGGGAAGAGGTAAAAAGCTCCGTCGGGAACGTTAACGCCCAATCCGGGAATCTCACGTGACAAAGCGACAATGAGGTCACGACGGCGACGGAACGCCTCGCGCATGTCATCCACGCACTGCTGACCGCCTACGTATGCGGCGAGGGCTGCACGCTGGCTCACATCGCAGGTGCCACTGGTGTATTGCCCCTGCAACTTGTTAAGTCCCTTTATTATCCACTCTGGAGCCGCCACCCATCCAAGTCGCCAGCCCGTCATGGCATACGCCTTGCTCACGCCATTGCAAATCACGGTACGCTCCTTCATGCCTGGGCTGGCGGCAATGCTCGCCTTGAAACCGGCATAGTTGATGTGCTCGTAAATCTCGTCGGAAAGCACGTACAAGTCGTCATGCCCAAGCACGACCTTTGCCAACTCGTCAAGCTCCGCCTGCGTGTAAACGCTGCCAGTGGGGTTGCTTGGCGAGCAGATGATAAGCATCTTCGTCTTGGGGGTTATCGCAGCCTCAAGCTGCTCTGGCGTCATCTTGAAATCGTTATCAAAAGCCGTGCGCACGACAACAGGCGTACCGCCGGCAAGCTTTGCCATCTGCGGGTAGCTCACCCAGTATGGAGCCGGTATTATCACCTCGTCGCCAGGGTTGACAAGCGCAAGTATGGCGTTGCAAACGCCCTGCTTGCCTCCCGTGCCCACGATGGTCTCCTGCGGAGAATAATCAAGACCGTTCTCCCGCCCAAGCTTCTCGGAGATGGCCTCACGCAAATCCATGTATCCCGGAACCGGAGAATACTTCGAATAGTTGTCGTCAATGGCTTTCTTTCCTGCCTCCTTGATATGATCCGGAGTCATGAAATCGGGTTCCCCCACGCTCATGTTGATGACATCAATGCCCTGTGCACGCATCTCGCTGCTCTTTTGCGACATCGCCAACGTGGCGGATGGGGCGAGACGGTTTAAACGCTCTGATAATTGTGGCATAACTTTTTTATTCGGTTAAGTTGTTCACGTGCAAAAGTAAGCATTTTATCCTGAAAAAAGAATAAAACCTTACTTTATTTTATATAAAATATCTCTTTTCTCACATAGCAGCATCCGCCAGCACTACTTGAGAGTAAGCGTGTGTCCCATGCGGTCGCGCTTGGTGCGCAAATACTTTATGTCATACTTGTTTGGCGTGACCTCTATTGGCACGTTCTCCACGATCTCAAGCCCATAGGCTTCCAATCCCACACGCTTCGTAGGGTTGTTTGTCATCAGGCGCATCTTGTGCACGCCAAGATGGCGGAGCATCTGCGCCCCACAGCCATAGTCGCGCTCATCCGGCTTGAACCCGAGATGCAAGTTGGCGTCAACCGTGTCCATGCCCTGCTCCTGCTGCAACTTGTAAGCCGCGATCTTGTTCATCAGCCCGATGCCACGGCCTTCCTGCTGCATGTAAATCACCACGCCCTTGCCTTCTTTCTCTATCATCTGCATTGACTTGTGCAACTGCTCACCGCAATCACAACGCATGGAGCCGAGTATGTCACCAGTAGCGCACGACGAGTGGACACGCACGAGTATCGGCTCGTCAGCGTTCCAAGTGCCCTTGACCAGCGCCATGTGCTCCAAGCCGTTGCTCGACTGGCGGAAAGGTATGAGGTGGAAGTCGCCGAATACCGTCGGCATGTCAACCTCCTCGCCCACTTCTATAATGGTCTCGTGCTCCAGGCGGTACGAAATCAGGTCCTTTATGCTTATCACCTTCATGTCCCACTCCTTTGCCTTTTCAATCAACTGAGGCAAGCGTGCCATGGAACCGTCGTCGTTCATCACCTCCATAAGCGCGCCCACGGGCTTCAGGCCGGCGAGCCTGCACAGGTCAACGGCAGCCTCGGTGTGGCCAGAACGGCGCAGCACGCCATTGTCCTGGGCGTAAAGAGGGTTGATATGTCCCGGACGGCCGAAGGTCTGCGGTGTTGACGCAGGGTCGGCAAGGGCAAGGATTGTCGCCGCGCGGTCGCTAGCCGACACGCCCGTCGAACACCCCTCAAGCTTGTCAACGGTCACCGTGAACGGAGTGCCAAGCATCGACGTGTTGTCGGCAACCTGGTGCGGCAAGTCGAGTTCCTCAGCACGCGACAGCGTTATTGGCACACAAAGCACGCCACGGGCGTTCTTCAACATGAAGTTCACCTTCTCTGGGGTTATCATCTCGGCCGCAATGATGAGGTCACCCTCATTCTCACGATCCTCGTCATCCACCACGATGACAAATTTTCCCTGCTTGAAGTCTTGCAGTGCGTCCTCGATGCTGTTTAGTTTGAAGTCTGCCATATTAAATAATGTATAATATTATATAATGTGTAATCCACCACGACACGTTACAGTTTACGCACGTAGTTGGCAATTTGCGTATTGGTATATCTTATGATTTTCAGGTCACGGTACAGGCGCAAGCGGAACCTCCACATACGGAAATACAAGGACACGCCAACCGGCACCACAATCGCCGCGACGATGTTGAGCCAACGACGGTCGAAGGGGCGCGTGTGAGCCTTGACGGACAGCACAGGGAACATGTTCAGGTAAAGCATCACCTGTGCGTCGCGCGTGTTCGACAAGTCCTTTATCACGGCCTCCAGCTCGCCGCTCATCCTCTCAATGTCATGATCCTCCTCATACTTGAAGAATACCTTCACCGGGTTTGGCGGCGACTTCAGGTTGTGCGCAACCGAGTATTCGCCTATTTCCCTGTTAAGCCTCAACAACACCTCGGCGTCCTCGGCATAGTGGGGTTCCTCTATTATGACTTCCTTGCCCTGCACGCTCCTCTTCGAGCGCAATCCGAGAGCCTTCGTGAAGAAGGCCTTCCAACCGTCGGCATTGAACACCACCGAGTCTTTCTGGGCCTTGTAGGTGATGAACGCCGCCAATGGCACCATTATCGACGGGGCAAGCCCATGCCCCATCCAGACAGGCCACGAGCCCTGCCGCGCCATGCGATAGGCTGAGTTGTCGAGAATGTAATACACAATGAACACCAGCACCGATATTATTATCGGCATTCCCAGTCCTCCCTTGCGTATGATGGCTCCAAGCGGCGCACCAATGAAGAAGAAAATCAGGCACTGCAGGGCAAGGGCAAACTTGTTCTGCACCTCAATCTGGTGCTCGCGTATCAGGCGGTCGTTGTTCCTTGTCATCAACGACTTGAAGTCAAGGTCGGCGGTCTCGCGCTGCACGTTGCTCAAAGCCGACGACACGGCACTCTGCCTCTGCTCAATCTTCATCTTGGCAAACACCTTGTCAATGTCAACCTTTCCGGCCGCCACGGCACGCGCCACCTTGGCAGAGTCTTTTCCGCCAAGCTTCGGCGTAGGGAAATACACGCGCATCGTCTCGTCGTAGAACGCCCGCCCGATGCTGTCATACTGATGGTTCAGCGAGTCAATGTCGTGGGTTATCTGCTTCAGGCTCTTGGCCCTGGCGTTGTTGGACAGCGACGCGGCATCGGTCATGGAGAAGTCGGCATCGAAGTCGATGAGAATGCGCTTGTCAACAAAGGTCTCACGGCGATACGGCACGGAGGCTGTGCCGCCAAACTCCGACTCGCGCATGTTCTCAAACCATTCCCCACTCCACAGCGTCAGCAGCAAGTGCTTCTTCTCGGCCGTGGATTGCAGCATGGCAGAGTCGGCAAGTATTATGGCAGCGTCCTCGTAGCTCTGCGTCATGCGGTAAATCATCACGCCATAAAGCTTACCGGTCTTCAAGTCCTTCTTCTGGACGTAGATATTCGAGTTTGGTATGCCGTCGTAGAAAATGCCCTCGGGTATCTCCAGCTCCGGACTCTTCTGCTTCATGGAAATGAGCAGCTGGGTGAGCTTCATGTTTGCCTGTGGGCCAATGTTGTTCTGGAAATAAAAAGAGGTGAAGGCAATCACCACCGTTATGGCTATGAGCGACCGGAAGCTTTGCATGAGCGATATGCCCGCCGCCTTCACGGCGGTAAGCTCGGAGCTTTCGCCAAGGTTACCAAAGGCTATGAGCGAACTGAGAAGTATGGCGAGCGGCAATGCCTGTGGCACGAGCATCAACGCCATGTACCAGAAAAACTGCCCCATGACCTCCAGCGAGAGGCCCTTGCCTATAAGCTGTTCTATGTAACGCCAAAGGAACTGCATCATCAGCACGAACTGGCATATGAAGAATGTTCCCACGAACAGCAAGCCAAACTGCTTGGCTATGAATATGTCGAGTTTCTTTATCCGGAAGTGCATAAGCATTATTGTCATCGGCAGCAACCTTTGCCAAGGCCACGCCCCAACCATTGTGCAAAGATAATGGAAAAATATCAAATACGCTTATCTTTTTGGAAATAAAGATGAGAATTAAAGTTGTTTTCACGTTTGTGACAAAAAGGCATCCGCAAAACGCCCCTTTTAATGCCTCTTGCCCCATGCGGCGCATTCGCATCGCCACCGCGGCGTAATGGCGTTGTGTTTGCGGCGTAAACGCATCGCCATTACACCTTAAACGCAATGCCTTTGCGGCGCAATGGCACAGCCGCAGTCACGCCACACCCAACCCATTGCCTACCAAGGCATTGCAAAGCGCATGGCAACCGCTTGGCAACAAGCAAAAACAAAACCGCCCCGAGCAAAAAGCCCAAGGCGGTATCTCTCAATTTTCAATTCGTGCTAACGAGACGCCGATCACTCGGCGCAGTCTGTTTCGCGACAGGTTGCTATTACTCAGCAACAGCTGTGTCAGCAGCAACAGTGTCAACAGCAGCTGTGTCAACAGTGTCAACAACAGTTGTGTCAGAATCAGCTGCAGGAGCTGCGCTCTGGTTCTTGTTACCACATGATGCGAAAGAGATAGCTGCAATAGCTACGAACATTAAAACTAATTTCTTCATTTTCTTTGCTTTTTTAAATCTGTAAAACAATCTTTGTTTATTAACAACGGTGCAAAGTTAGACATTTTTTCAATACAACGTACTTTTTTTTGCACTTTTTTTTGACCAAATTTGTAACATTTTTATAACATGCTTAAAATCAACGAGTTGAATATCTTAAACAAAAGTTAAAGTTTTCGACGGTTGCAAAAACCATGATTTTTAGGTCTTCCAAGGCACTTTTCTGTATGGAAAAGCGTACCTTTGCATCATATAAAAATAAAAACAATGATTGATACGAGTGCTTTCCAAGGCAAGAAGGCCGCCTACTACACATTAGGCTGCAAGCTCAATTTCTCAGAGACTTCCACATTCGCCAAGATGCTCGGCGAGATGGGGGTAATGGCGGCAGGCAAGGACGAAAAGGCTGACATTTGCCTTATAAACACATGCTCGGTGACCGAGATTGCCGACCACAAGTGCCGCCAGGCCATAAACAGGCTCGTAAGGCAAAACCCGGGGGCGTTTGTCGTGGTGACGGGGTGCTACGCCCAGCTCGAAAGCGAGAGGGTGAGCAAGATAGAAGGCGTGGACCTGGTGCTCGGCTCCAACGAGAAGGCAAACCTCATACAATACCTCTCCGATGCGTGGAACATGCCGCGCGAGGGGCACCTGCACATGTTCCACCACGTGAAGACAAAGGACATAAAGACCTTCCAGCCGTCGTGCTCGCGTGGCAACCGAACGCGCTACTTCCTGAAAGTGCAGGATGGGTGCAACTATTTTTGCACCTACTGCACCATACCCTACGCCCGCGGCTTCTCGCGCAACCCAACGATAGCCTCGCTTGTAGCACAGGCAGAGCAAGCCGCAAGCGAGGGGGGCAAGGAAATCGTGCTAACGGGAGTCAACATCGGCGACTTCGGCAGAACCACCAACGAGCGTTTCGTTGACCTCGTGAAAGCCCTCGATGCCGTCGAGGGAATAAAAAGGTACAGGATAAGCTCGCTTGAGCCGGACTTGATAGACGACGAGCTGATAGAATACTGCGCCCAAAGCCGGGCGTTCATGCCCCACTTCCACATTCCGCTGCAAAGCGGCAACGACGAAGTGCTGCGACTCATGCACCGCCGCTACACACGCGACGTTTTCGCACACAAGATAAACCTGATAAAAAGGCTGATGCCAAACGCGTTCATCGGCGTGGACGTAATGGTGGGATGCCGTGGCGAACGCCCCGAGTATTTCGACGACTGCCTCAACTTCATAGCGTCGCTGCCCGTGACCCAGCTGCACGTCTTCCCTTATTCTGAGCGACCGGGCACGTCGGCGCTGTCAATCAAATACAAGGTAAACGACAAGGACAAAAAGGAGCGAGTGCAACGCATGCTGAAGCTCTCCGAGGAGAAGACTGCCGATTTCTATGCCGCACACATAGGACAGGAAGCCGAAGTGCTATTGGAAAAGGCAACGAGGGGCAAGGCCATGCACGGCTTCACGAGAAACTACATTCGCGTGGAATTGCCGCCTGCACTTGCCGACGAGGCGCTCGACAACGAAATCGTAAAGGTAAGGCTCGGCAACTTCAACTTCGACAAGAGCGCGCTGATGGCTTCGCTGTGACATCGGCAAGACCTCACGCCACCGCACCAGAACCACAAATGCAACAAGACATGAGAATCGCAGTAGTAATCCTCAACTGGAACGGGCAGGACATGCTGAGCCGTTACCTGCCCACATTGATAAAATACACCAACGACGAGGCTGACATCTGGGTAGCCGACAACGCCTCGGCCGACGGCTCCATGGAATTGCTCGCCAACCGTTTCCCCATGGTAAAGACGCTGCGGCTTGACCGCAACTACGGTTTTGCCGAGGGCTACAACAGGGCGCTGAAGGGCATTGGCGGTGATTACGAATACTACGTGCTGCTCAACTCTGACGTTGAAGTGACGCACCATTGGCTAACAACACTGGCCGAATACATGGACAGCCACGACGACGTGGCGGCATGCCAGCCCAAACTGCTGTCAGAAACCGACAAGGATTCCTTCGAATACGCCGGAGCCTCGGGCGGTTTCCTTGACCGCTACGGGTACCCATTCTGCCGTGGGCGCATATTTGACACCGTGGAGCGCGACAACGGGCAATACGATTATGCCACAGACGTGCTGTGGGCAACCGGCGCATGCCTCATGATTCGCAAGGAAGACTATTGGCTTGCCGGCGGTCTCGACGGGCGGCTGTTCGCCCACCAGGAAGAGATTGACCTGTGCTGGAGGTTGCGGCAGCGTGGCAGAAGGATAATGTGCGTGCCCGACAGCGAGGTTTACCACGTGGGTGGCGGCACGCTGCCAAAAAGCAACCCAATGAAGACTTTCCTGAACTTCAGGAACAACCTTACGATATTATACAAGAACCTGCCCGACAACGAACTTGGGCACGTCATGCGGGTAAGGACCGCGCTCGACTGGCTCGCCGCCCTGGAGATGCTAATCCTTAAACGCAACCTCGCCGACTTCAAGGCCGTGGTGAAAGGACGGCGAGCGTTCAAGAAATGGAAGCACGACTTCGACAAAGACCGCAAGGACATTGCCGCAACACGCAAGGCAAATCCCGTGCCGCAACGCACGGGCTACAGCATACTTTGGCGATATTACGCCAAGGGGCAGAAGAAATTCAGCGACTTGGGCTAAGCCACCAACCAGCCCGAGGCAACAGCCATTTACAAACGCAAGTTGGCACGGATTTGGAAGATTTTCGATGGAACAAGCCTTGTTTCCAAACACAATCCCAAATCCGTGCCAACTTTGTTAACCGTCAAAACGCTCACCTTGACATAAGGAAAGCCTTGAAGTCGTCGAAACTGTTTTTCATCTCCACGCTTTGCTTCTTTCCACGCATGAAAGCCTGCAGGCGCTCGGGGATGGCGATGTCCGTCCCGAGAATGGCATCAACCTTTTCCTTGAACTTTGCGGGATGAGCCGTCTCAAGGAAAACGCCTACCTGACCATCGCCCAACCGCTCAACCAAAGCCTGATAGCCACAGGCACCATGGGGATCAAGCACGTAGCCGGTAGCCTCATGGCACGTCTTCATGGTCTGGCGAATACGGTCGTCGGCATACGTTGCGCCGCCAATGTCACGCCGTATAGCCTCCCAATCGTTGCCATAAAGGTCAAGGATACGGGCAAAATTGCTTGGTGCGCCCACGTCCATGGCATTTGCAAGCGTCTGCTTGCTCGGTTGCGGTTGGTACTCACCAGTCTGCAAATAGTTGAAAAACACGTCATTGGCGTTGTTTGCGGCAATGAAACGCGCTACGGGCAAACCCATTCTTGCGGCAAACAACCCAGCAGTGATGTTGCCAAAGTTGCCACTCGGCACGCAAAACACCAGCCTTGAGGCTTCGGTCGTCAACCGGCGAGAGCCACCGTTGCCTCCGTCCGCCGCCAAGCTGCCAGCCGTATTCCCAATGACCCCGGCACGCTTCAACTGAGCGTAGGCGTTGAAATAATAAAAAGCCTGAGGCAGGAAGCGAGCCACATTGATGCTGTTTGCCGAGGTCAGTATCATGTGCCCGTTGAGTTCCTTGTCCATGAAGGCACTCTTAACCAACGCCTGGCAATCGTCGAATACGCCGTCAACCTCAATCGCGGTAATATTCTTGCCAAGGGTCGTAAACTGGCTCTCCTGTATTTTGCTTACCTTGCCTTTTGGGTAAAGCACATAAACATGGATGCCGTCAACGCCAAGGAAACCGTTTGCCACCGCCGATCCCGTGTCTCCACTCGTTGCCACAAGCACGTTAACGGTGCGCTTGTCGCCGGTTGCCTCACGCTCCTTGCCTATGAAATATTGCAACAACCGTGCCATGAAACGTGCCCCGACATCCTTGAACGCAAGCGTTGGGCCATGGAAAAGCTCAAGCGAGTAAATGGGGGCAACGCCATCCTTGGGCTGTCCCGAGACTTGCACGACAGGCGTGTCAAACGGCAACGTGTCATACACGATGCGCTTCAAGTCGGCATCCTCAATGTCCTCGCCAAAGAAAGCCTTCGCCACCTCAAATGCAATCTCACGGAACGAGAGCCTCTCAATATTGTCAAAAAAATCCTGCGGAAGCCTTGCCATCCGCTCTGGCATGTAAAGCCCGCGATCCGGCGCAAGTCCCTTCTCCACCGCCTCGCGCAATGTCACAAGCGGCGCATTATTATTAGTGCTGTAGTATTTCATTTCTGTCATGTATAAAATGCCAAGGCACAACAGTGCGCTTGGCATCCTTGGTATTACAATTTCATAAACTCATCCATAAACTCGCCCAGACGCAACATGCCATAAGCCCCCTCGGCACACGACAGTTCGTCGTAAAGCTGCACGCTGTCAGGCTCAATGCCACGATGCCAAAACAAGAACGGCACAGGCTCCTTGACGTGCGTGCGAACCTCCACAGGGGTTGGGTGGTCCGGCAATACGGCAACAGCCACCGGCTCGTCCCACGTTTTCACCTCGTTGTATATTGGCTCAACCACACGATGGTCAAGGTTCTCGATGGTGCGCAGCTTAAGGTCCAAGTCACCGTCATGCCCAGCCTCATCGCTCGCCTCGCAATGCAGGTAAACAAAGTCCTGATTGTAAAGTGCGGAAATGGCTGCCTGAACCTTGCCCTCGTAATTGGTATCGGCAAGCCCCGTGGCACGCGGCACCTTCACCACGTCAAGCCCGGCGTACTGCCCGATGCCCCTTATGAGGTCAACCGCCGATATGCAGCTGCCCGTCTTTACCTGAGCAAACTTCTGCTGCAGAGTCTCCATCGACGGCCGATAACCGCCGCCCCATGGCCAGATGATGTTTGCCATGCGCTCTCCTCGCGCCGCCTTGCCCACATTGTAAGGATGCCTTTCCAGCAATTCCTTGCTCTTAACAATAAGCTCATTAAGCAAGTCGGCAGTTTCCCGAGCCGACATCCTGGTCTCTCCCGTGGGCTTGCCGTCAGCTCCCACCACCGGCTCATGCCTGTCTTCCCATCCGCTCTCGGGCTTGACAAGCAACGGTTGCCATGGCTCATCGGGATGGTCGTGAGGCGGAGCGCATACCACATGCTTGCTGCCACGCTTCACCACCAGCAAATGGCGGTACTGTATGCCGGGAATGAACCTCACGTTCTCATTGCCGAGTTTTTCGTCAAGGTAACGCATCAGCGCCGCCCCGTCGTCAGTGGAAAGGTTTCCGCCATTGTGGGTTACGATCCTGCCGTCGCCAACACAAATGACGTTGCATCTAAGCGCAAGGTCGCCAGGCTCCATGACGTAGCCTATGCTTGCCGCCTCAAGCGGCCCGCGACCCTCATAAACCTTGTTTTGGTCATAGCCGAGGATGCTGCTGTTTGCAACCTCCGAACCGGGATGAAACCCATCGGGTATCGTCACCAGCCTTCCCGTGCGTCCCTTCCGTGCCAGCATGTCCATGTAAGGCGTGTCGGCACATTGCAGCAGAGTCTTGCCTCCGAGACGTTCCACGGCATGGTCCGCCATGCCGTCGCCCAAGATAATAATGTGTTTCATAATCCTAAAGCATACCTAAGCCCCAAGCCTCTCCGCCGCAACACGCCCTGGAGAGGCTCTTGGCTACTTGTTATACGTTCGCGATGCTTATGATATTGGCAAACACGCCAGCCGCCGTCACGCCGGCACCGGCTCCATACCCCTGTATCTGCATGGGGTATTCCTTATAACGCTCCGTGGTGAGAAGCACAATGTTGTTGCTCCCCTCAAGGTTATAAAACGGGCTGTCGTGCCCCACGGCCTTCAGTGCCACGTCAGTCTTGCCGTGATCCATCGTGGCAACGAAACGCCAGTGCTTGCCGTCGGCGGCAAGTTGCTGCCTGCTATTCTCAAATTCCGCGTCAAGCTCAGGCAGACGCTTCCAGAAATCATCCGACGAGCCTTCAAAATAATTGTCGGGCACAAACAGGTGCTTTTCCACGTCTTCCTGCTCCACATGATAGCCAGCCTCACGCGTCAGGATGACGAGTTTTCTTATGACATCGGTACCGCTGAGGTCAATGCGCGGATCAGGCTCCGAGTAGCCCTGTTCCTTGGCACGACGCACAGCCTCGGAGAATGGGCACGATGCCGACAACTCGTTGAATATGAAATTGAGTGTTCCGCTCAGCACCGCCTCAATCTTCAGGATGCGGTCACCAGAGTTGCGCAAGTCGTTGATAGTGCCGATGATTGGCAATCCGGCACCCACATTGGTCTCAAACAGGAACTTTATGCCACGCCGCATTGCCGTCTCCTTCAACCTGGCGTAACGCCCATACGACGAGCTTGCGGCAATCTTGTTGGCTGCCACGATGCTGATGTTATGGTCAAGGAACGTCTGGTACAGGCAGGCAACCTCCCTCGACGCAGTGCAATCGACAAAAACCGAGTTGAAGATGTTCATGCCCAAAATGCGCTCCTTCAGCTCCTCCGGGCCGCTCGGCTCCGACGCGTCCAGCAACTCGCGATAGTTGGCAAGGTCAATGCCGTCGCGTGAGAAAATGGCTTTGCGCGAGCTTGCCACACCCACCACGTTCAGTTTCAGGCGCGAGTGCTCCTTCAACTTGTCATACTGCGCCCGAATCTGCTCAATGAGCATACCGCCCACCGTTCCCACTCCGCAGATGAAAAGGTTAAGCACCTTGTACTCGGAGAGGAAAAAAGAGTCGTGGAGCACGTTCATCGTCTTGCGCAGGCTTTCCGATTGCACCACGAAAGAGATGTTGGTCTCCGATGCACCCTGGGCGCAGGCTATAACGGAAATGCCACTTCGCCCGAGCGTGCCAAACAGCTTGCCGGCAATGCCAGGCGTATGCTTCATGTTCTCGCCCACGATAGCCACCGTGGCAAGATTGCTCTCAACATGCATCGGGAACATGGCGCCGTCCTCTATCTCCGAGGCGAACTCGCCATTGAGCACCATCGCAGCCTCGGCAGCGTCCTCGTCGCGCACGCCTATCGAAGTGGAGTTTTCCGACGAAGCCTGCGACACCATGAACACCGAAATGCCATTGTCGGCAAGGGCGGTGAAGATGCGGCGGTTAACGCCAATGACGCCAACCATCGCCATGCCCGATACGGTTATCAGCGACGTGTTCTTTATGCTTGAAATGCCCTTGATGGGCTTATGGTCGTTTTGTATCTTGTCCTTTATGATAGTGCCCGGAGCGTCCGGCTCAAAGGTGTTCTTGACCCTTATCGGAATGTTCTTTATGCGGACAGGATATATTGTCGGCGGATAGACAACCTTCGCGCCGAAGTTGCACAGCTCCATGGCCTCCACGTAGCTCAACTCGTCGATGGTGTATGCGGTTTTTATGACACGCGGGTCGGCGGTCATGAAACCGTTCACGTCGGTCCATATCTCAAGGTACTCGGCGTTGAGCACCGCGGCTATTATGGCAGCCGTGTAATCGGAACCTCCACGCCCGAGGTTTGTGGTCTCGCCGGTGTCACGGTCAGACGCAATGAAGCCCGGCACAAGCGTTATGCGCGCCAAGTCGGCGAAGGATTCCTTCACCAGGCGGTTGGTAAGCTCGCTGTCGAGCGTGTTCTTGCAGTTGACGGGAGTGGTTTTCACGAAACGGCGCGAATCCACCCACCTTGAGCCTTTCACGAGCGTAGCCACAATGTTCGAGCTTAGTCGCTCGCCATAGCTCACTATCGTGTCGAGGGTCTTGCGGCTGAGGTCGCGAATGAGGTAAACGCCAAAATAAATGGACTGCAACTGCTCGAATAGCGAATCGACGGTGTTGAACAATTGCTCGCGGTCGGCGGTGTCGGTTATTATGGTGTCAATCATCTTGTGATGCCTGTTCACCATCTGGGCAAAGTTGTCTTTCCACTCTTCCTTGCCCTCACGTGCCATGTGCGACGTGGAAATGAGCTGGTCGGTTATTCCTCCAAGGGCACTCACGACAACAACAATAGGCTGTCGCCGAGCCTCCTTTTCCACGATACGCTTCAAGCTGAGAATGCTATTTACGGAACCTACAGATGTTCCGCCAAATTTTAAGACTTTCATTTGTTTGTTGTTTGTTATGCTTTACCACCATCCCATATACAAAATGGCAATGATGGTATTTTCGGCTGCAAAGGTAATAATGTTTTCTTTTTTTCGCAAAGATTTATCAATTATTTTACCGAGCAAACCCACAAAGCAAACAATTTGTCATAAATATCAACATTTTAACGCCACAACGCACACCTGCCGTGGCGCAGCCCTACCAATCGCAAATCATGCCATGGCCATACGGCAAAGCCCTCATGCCCATGCGGCAAAAGAGCGAAGGCGTTGCGACAAAAGCTTTATGGCATTGCGACAAAGCTTTTGGGGCAAGGCGACAAAAGCGTCAAGGCAAGGCGGCAAAAGCT
>CAYLUI010000008.1:22777-24324 GCA_964386825.1 uncultured Prevotella sp.
AAATACGCCCGTGCTGCGACGTCCTTTCATTTGCAACACGAAAAAAAATCGTTGGGGGCGAATGCGAAATGGGCCTACGCCGCCAACGGCATGTGTTTCATTATTTACTTGTTCGCCACGCCTGTCACTTGTCCTTCCTTCCAAACAGCGAGAAGTGGACGTAGCGTTTGGGGTGTGCCTTCAGGTCGATAAGCAACGAGTCAGCCGAACGCATGGTGGAGTTTAAGTTGTTGTACAATCCCGGGTCGTTGAGCAGCAGCCCAACTGAGCCTTCCCTGCTGTTGAGCCTCTCGGTAACGCCCTGCACATTGGCAAGTGTCTGGTCAACCTTGGCCATCGTTGAAGCAATGTCGAGGTCGGCAATCTGAGCGGTGATGCGCGTGGTGTTGTCGAGAGTGGAGCCCGCCTTGTCGAGGGCTTGGTCGGCCTTGCCCATCAGCCCGGGCAACTTGCCGTTGACCTGTGCCATAAGGCTGTTCAGGTCGTTGGTGGTGGTGACAAGGTTCGACGACACTGCCTCTACGTTATGCAGCGACTTGGCTATGGCAGGATCCGCCAGCAACGCATTCACGCTGGCGAGAATGCTGTCCAACTTAGGCAGCATCTGCTCCATCTTGGGCATCAGCTGCTGCACCGTGCCCATAAGCCCGGCATTGGTGGCGCCACGCACGGTGTCGCCCGGCTCAATGCGCTCACGTGGGTTGTTGGCCATAAGCAGATTCATCTTGATGTTCCCCATGAAGTCGCTCTCTATCTCGGCAGTAGAGCCCTTGGGTATCCTAAGCCCGTTGTCAACCTGAAACTCGACCACGACATTCCCACTTCTCTGATAGTCGTAGCGTATGTCCTTTACCACGCCAACCTGATAGCCGTCGGCATAGATTGGGTTCGACGACGACAAGCCATTGATGTTGCTGAACGTTGCATAATAAACATCGTCATTGGAGAAAACGGGCATTCCCTTTAGGAAATGGAGACCAAAGAACAAAACAGCTATTCCCACTATCGCCACAAGGGCTATCCTGACTTCCTTGTTGAAAAAATTCATGTCTTACGTGTTGTTAATCATCAAGCCCCGGACCGCGCCCACTTGCCCAGTCCCAAGGCGAGACTGCTGGTTATTTTTTTTGTTTGTTTGCGAGAAACTCTTTTATGCCTTCGCCTACGTTTATCTTCTTGCCTTCCTTGAATGCCACTATGAAAGCCTCCGGAAACTTCTCGGCAACCTCCTTGCGCAAGCGGTTTATCTCATTATAATTGTTGCTTGAGCCGTAGGTGTATTTCACAAAGCTGCCTTCCTCATAACACTCGCACCCTTTCAGTCCCTTAAACTGTGGGTTGCCATCGCTGACCCTTGCCTTGCTTGAGAAAATCTGCACCTTGAAGACCGGTCGCGCCTGGTCGGTGGCTTGCGTGTTGGCTTTTGTCACGGTCTTTTGTGGCTGTGCCTTGGCCTTGGGTTCCTGCCTTTTCCGATTGGCAGGCTCAACGCCGGCTGGCACATTGCCCTCCGCTCTTCTCTCCACGGCACTGCCCCCTTGCCTCTT
>CAYLUI010000008.1:24334-86368 GCA_964386825.1 uncultured Prevotella sp.
CCGTGCCCGCGCACCTTCGTCCAGTGGGGCTTTATCCGGCAGGGTGACACGCCGGGGCTCGTCGGGAGCCATCAGCGACGGTGCGAAATCATCGTTCGTGTTGCGGTATGGCACGTTCACGTTGCCGTCATATTTGCTCTTGTAAGCCACGAAAGCATTGTAAATGCCCTCCGTGTAAAGCGCAAGCGACGCTTCTTCGTTGAGGAAAGCCTCCTCGTCGGGAGTGGTTATGAAGCCAAGCTCAAGCAACACTGCCGGCATCGACGTAAGCCTCAGCACGGCAAGGTTGTTCTGGTGGGAACCGCCATTGACACGCCCCGTTGACTTGCACACCTCACGTTGCATAAGCCTTGACAGCTCAACGCTGCGCTCGCGGTTCTTGTCGGCAATAAACTCGAACATTATGTCGCTTTCGGCTGAGTTTTCCAGCCCCTTGTAGTTTGTCTTGTAGTCTTTCTCCATGAATATCACGGAGTTTTCACGTCGCGCCACTTCCAGGTTTTCCTTCAGCCCTTGCGTCCCCGTGCGCTCGCCGGTTCCGAGGGTATAAGTCTGGAACCCATGCGATATTCGCCCACGGTCGAGGGCGTTTATGTGAAAGGAAAGGAAAAGGTCGGCCTTGCTGCGGTTTGCGATGTCGGCACGCTCGTGCAACGGCAGGAACACGTCCTGCCTGCGTGTGTAAACCACTTTCACGTCTGGGCAGCCACGCTCCACAGCCCTTCCGAAAGCAAGGGCATATTTCAGGGTGAGGTTTTTCTCATACGACACGGCTCCCTTGGCACCGCTGTCATGGCCGCCATGCCCCGCGTCGATGACAAGCGTGAAACGCTCGTCGGCTCCAAGCGCCGCAAGCACACACACGAGCAGCAATGCCAAGACAAGAGTTATTCGCCTCATCTTCATCACTCCACGTATTTTTTCAGGGCGCGCGCCACGCCGTTCTTCCAGCTGTTTATGTTGTCATCGTTGAGCGACAACGAGCTTACCAGCTTCACCACATGGCTTATCGGCATGCCGTAACGCAACACGCCGGATATCAGCTTGGCATAATTCCAATATTCAGGATTGAACTTTCCCGACAGTCCCTCGACGGTCGTCTTGTACCCACGCTTGTTCTCAAACTGGAAATCATAGCGGTGCGTGCCGTCGGCGTTTGCCTGGCGTATAATCTTTCACTTTGTGTCTGTATTCGGAATCATGATTCCCTCTTCGTCGTCCTGCAATCCCGTGAAAATCTCATAAGGACGACCGTCGAAAAGTCCCACGAAAGCAACCCACTTCTCACGGTTGTTCTGAAAACGCACAACGTCACAGTCGAGTTCGGCAGGACGTTCCTCTTGAACATCTGCCGGCATGGCAACCGATGCCGCCATGGCCTGCCTGTCGTCAGTCTTCGTATTTTCAGTGTCCATTCTGCTCTGTGTTTTGGTTAACCGAATGCAAAAATACTTGATATTTTTTACAATCTGCATAAATCCGTTTATTTTTTCAGATAATTTTCCATAACTTTGCAGAAAAGAGAACATAAAAATGATGGAAAGCTTGAAAAACAGAAGGAGCATAAGAAAATACTCCGCAAGGGAAGTTAGCGAAGAAACGCTGCGCGCGCTTCTGGAGGAAGCCGAGCGCACGCCCACCATGGGCAACCTGCAACTGTACAGTGTCGTCGTGACACGCGACGATGCCATGAAGGAGAAGTTGGCGCCAGCGCATTTCAACCAGCCCATGGTGAAAGGCGCACCCGTGGTGCTAACGTTCTGCGCCGACTTCCGTCGCACGACGCTGTGGGCCGAGAACCGAAACGCCGTACCCGGCTACGCCAACTTCCTAAGCTTCATCAACGCCGCCACCGACGCGCTGCTCTACTGCCAGACCTTCTGCAACCTCGCCGAGGACATGGGGCTGGGCACTTGCTTCCTCGGCACGACCGTTTACCAGCCGGACAGCATAATGGAAACGCTGCGATTGCCAAAACTGACATTCCCCGTGGCAACGATAACACTCGGCTGGCCTGACGAAAAGCCGGCGCAAAGCGACAGGCTGCCCGTGGAAAGCATAATGCACGAGGAAACGTACCACGACTACACTCCCGAGATGATAAACCGCCATTATGCCAACAAGGAGTCGCTGCCGGAGAACCGCCATTTCGTGGAGATAAACCACAAAGAAACGCTGGCACAGGTGTTCACGGACATCCGCTACACGAAGAAGGACAACGAGGCGATGTCGGAAGGGCTTATAAAGGCACTGGAGAAACAAGGGTTCCTGAGCGCCGGAAAAGCATCCGCCGGCTGCGGATGCACGACTTGCCAAGAACAACAAGAATAAAAGGAAAGAATGAGTGTCGTGATTAAGAAAGTAGAGACCAAGGAAGACCTCAAGATCTTTGTCAACTTCTTCTACGATCTCTACCGCAAGTGCGACTTTGCCGTGCCTTATCTCTATTCGTCCGAGATTTGCACCCTGCGCAAAGACCGCAACCCGGCTTTCGCCTTCTGCGATGCCGACTATTTCCTCGCATACAAGGACGGCGAGATTGCCGGGCGTGTCGCCGCCATAATAAACCACCGCGCAAACGACTACTGGAAGCGCAAGATGGTTCGTTTCGGCTGGCTCGACTTCATTGACGACCCGGAGGTCTCCACCGCCCTTATAAGTACCGTGGAACAATGGGGCGCAGAGAGGGGAATGACCGAGATTGCCGGCCCGTTCGGGTTTGAGGACATGGATCGCGAGGGAATGCTCGTGGAAGGTTTCGACGAGCTTTCCACCATGTACATCAATTACAACTACGCTTATTACCCTGAGCATATAAGGCGCATCGGCGGTTTTGCCAAGGACAACGACTACGTGGAATACAAGGTGAAAGTGCCCGAAGTGACTCCTGAGAAATTCGCGAAGACAGCGCGGCTGGTAGAGAAACGCTACGGGCTTGAGGTGCGGAAGTACAATTTCCGAGACATGAAACATGGGGGGCGAGGACGCGAGCTGTTCGGCATACTTAACGCCACATACAGCGACCTTTATGGGTACTCGCAACTGTCCATCGAACAGATTGACCGCCTTGTTGACGAATACCTCAAGCTGGCAGACCTCAACCTCGTGACATGCGTTGTTGACACGCGGCACGAGGACAAGATGGTTGGCTTCGGAGTTTCATTCCCTTCTTTCTCAACAGCGTTGCGCAACACACGCGACGGTCGCCTGTTGCCTTTCGGATGGTGGCACTTGCTCAAGGTCATGAAATGGCACAAGACCAAGGACGTTGACCTGCTGCTCATTGGCGTGCTGCCCGAATACCGCATAAAAGGGGCGAACTCGCTCATCTTCAACGACCTCATCTCATGGTATCGCCAATACGGTTTCGAATACGCCCAGACAGGTCCGCAGATGGAGAGCAACAAGGGCGTGCTCTCCCAGTGGCAGTATCTTGACGCGACATGCAACAGGCGGCACAGGATTTACGCAAAAGAAATAACGCCCCCACTCCGCCTTTCCCCACAGTAAGCGAGGAAACGGGAATGGGGAATGGCTCGCGCCTCAATCCTGGAAATACACCCTCTTTACCCTATTGCTGATGCCCGTAAGCACCTCGTAGGGAATGGTGTCAAGCACATCGGACAAGACGGTGACAGGAAGATGGTCGCCGAATATCTCAACGCTGTCGCCCTCCTTGCACGGGATGCCCGTCACGTCAATCATCGCAACGTCCATGCAAATGTTGCCAACATAGTCGGCCTTTTGCCCATTCACAAGGCAATGGCAATGACGGTTGCCCAGATGGCGGTTCAGCCCATCGGCATAGCCTATCGGCACAGCCGCAATCACGCTGTCTCGCTCAATCTTTCCCTTGCGGCTGTAGCCCACGGTGTCGCCGGCGGCAACATGGCGAAGCTGCAAGATGGTGGTCTTCAGCGTTGACACATTGTTTATTATTTGGTTGTTGCGGCTGTTTATGCCATACAAGCCCAGCCCGAGGCGGCACATGTCAAGCTGCCTTTCCTGAAAATGCTCAATTCCAGCCGAATTGTCAATATGGCGCAATATCTTATGGTCAAAAGCGTCCTGCAGCTTGCGGCTCGCCGTATCGAAAAGCGCGAACTGGCGGGCTGAGAAATCATCAAAATCATCGCTGTCGCTCCCTACGAAATGGCTGAACACCGATCGTGGGATGATTGCGTCCTGACGCTTAAGGCGAGCCACAAGCTCATCGATGTCCCTTTCCGGGTCAAAGCCCAGGCGGCGCATTCCCGTGTCAAGCTTTATGTGTACGGGCCAGCCCGTGATGCCCTCCTTCTCGGCAGCCCTGACAAGCGCGTCAAGCAACCTGAACGAATACACCTCAGGCTCAAGATCGAAGTCGAACATCGTCTTGAACGCCGACATCTCCGGGTTCATTATCATTATGTTGCTCGTGATGCCATTACGGCGCAACGTGGCGCCCTCGTCGGCAACAGCCACGGCAAGGTAATCCACACGATGATCCTGCAACGTCTTGGCAATCTCGACGCTGCCAGCCCCATACGCATCCGCCTTGATCATGCACACGAGCTTCGTCTCGGGCTTCATGAACGACCTGTAATAATTGAGGTTTTCCACCACGGCATTGAGGTTCACCTCAAGCACCGTCTCGTGCACCTTCTCCACGAGCAGCTCCGTTATCCTGTCGAAGCCAAACAGCCGCGCCCCCTTTATGAGCACCACCTCGTCGCGCATTGACCTGAAGACCTCGCTGCGCAGGAAAGCCTCGACCGTGGAGAAAAAGAACTTGTTGGGCGACTGCACCGCGTCGGCATTGGCAGAAATCTCGGGACCAATGCCGATGAACTTCTCCACGCCACGCTTCACGCACAGCCCACCAACCTCACGGTAAAGCCTCTCCGGGCATTCGCCGCTCTGCTGGATGTCGCTCAGTATGATGGTGCGGCGGCGACCCTTGTGGTCAGGGCGACGGCTCATGAAGTCGAGGGCAATGTCAATGGAGTTTATGTCAGAGTTGTACGAGTCGTTTATGAGCGTGCAGCCGTGCCTGCCCTCCTTCACCTCCAGGCGCATTGCCACAGGCTCAAGGCACATCATGCGCTCGTCCAAGACATCAGGTTTCACGCCAAGGCGCAATGCCACGATGGCGCACACGATGGCATCCTCAACCGAGGCGTCGTCTATGAACGGTATGCTGAACCAGTTTTCGTCACCACCCTTGTAAACATAAGTCACCGTAGTGGCACAGTCCTTCTTCTCAACGCTCTTCACGAACATGGGCGCAGCCTTGTCCCTCGCCGACCAGCACAACGCCTCGCCCTTGTAGCCGCTTTCTCCCACGGTTTTTCTCACAACGGCATCGTCGGCATTGTAAACTATCGTCGGCGCGTCGTGGAACAGGCTCATCTTCTCACGGCACTTTTCCTCCATCGACGCGAAGCCCTCCTGGTGTGCCGACCCGAGGTTGGTAAGCACGGCGATGGTGGGCTGTATTATGCCACGCAATGCCGGCATCTCACCACACTGGCTTATCCCCGCCTCGAAAATGCCCAGTTGCGTTTGCTCGTTCATGAGCCACACGGACAGCGGCACGCCAATCTGCGAATTGTAGCTGCGCGGCGAGCGGGTCACGTAGCAGTCGGGCGAGAGCATCTGGTAAAGCCACTCCTTGACAATGGTCTTTCCGTTCGAGCCCGTTATGCCCACCACGGGGATGTCAAACTCGTCGCGGTGACGCTCGGCAAGCCTCTGCAAGGCCTTGCGGGCATCTGTCACGCGCAAGAAGTTGGCATCGGCGTAATCGGCCTCGCGCACGTCAGGCACGTCCGTGACCACGAAGTTCCTAACGCCACGGCGATAAAGGTCTGGTATGTATTTATGACCGTCGTTGCGGTCAGACTTCAATGCGAAGAACAACGTTTCCTCGGGGAAACACAGCGAGCGGCTGTCGGTAAGCAGGAATCCTATGTTGGCATCAGCGTCACCATAGCGGCGCGCACCGATAAGGGTCGCAACTTTCTCAATGGTATAAGTCATTTTCAGTTACTTTGTATTTGGGTGCAAAGATAATAAAAACGGTGATTGTGGGAAAACAAAAACATGAAAAATATTGCGTGCCACTTTTAATTCAGCCCCAACGCAATATTTCCGCCACGGGGTCGTTTATAAAACAAAAAGGTAAAGAAACGCCATGAATAGCATAAAGTCATTGCTGCTGCTTGCCATTGCCACGCTGTCGGCGGCAGCCCACGCCCAGCCATCACCCGGCACGTTCTCGCTCATCCCGCGCATTGGCGTGACGTTCGCCAACGTGTCAAACGATGGAATAGTGTTCAGCTCAACGACCAACACCTCAGCCGTCTCAGGCAGCAAATACCGCGAGGGCTTCACGGGCGGCGTTGACCTGCAATACCAGGCAACCCCAATATTGGCCATATCGGCAGGAGTGTTTTACGCCAGGCAAGGCTGCAAGTACAAGGACACTGACCTGACGGGTGCCATGCCCGAAAGCAAATACGACGTTTACAGCAACTGCCGCCTCGACCTCGACTACGTGCAGGTGCCGTTGCGCGCCCACCTTTACATAGCGCAAGGACTGTCGGTGAACGCAGGCGTGCAGGCAGGATTTCTGACCAACAACAACACCCACTACGAACAATCGGAAGTGACCATAAACAAGGATGGCAGTTATACTTACACGAGCGAGATGACCGAGCATGACACGAGGTCGTCGCTGTTGCGCTCCTTCGACTTCTCAATCCCTATCGGCATTTCATACGAGTACGCCAAAGTGGTCCTTGATTTCCGATACAACATCAACCTGACGAAAATATACAAGGACGACTTGCTGGGGAACGACTGCAAGAACCGCACGTTTGCCCTTACCGTCGGCTACAAGCTCGACCTTTAGGCACGCCACGACAAGCCCCATGCGTTTGCGGCGCAATGGTGTTGCCATTGCGCCGCAAACGTGTCGCCATTACGGCGTAACCGCATTGCCATTACGGCGCAACCGCCCTCCCTTTACGCCGCAAAGGGAGGGCGGTTGCGTTATCAAGGCGCCACGATGCCGGCTTGTCACCGCGGATAAGCCATGTTCTCGGGCTTTATGTCCTGCAACACCTCGGTGAGGAACTTGCGTGCCTCCCAGCGTGCCATGGGCAGGTCGTGGAGCAGGCAGTTGCCGCAATCGCGCGGCTCGGTGCCCGGCACGTCACCGTCGAAATCGGCCACGAAAGCGAACGTGCGGCGCATGAGGTCAACGATGTCCGACGGGTCAAAGTCGCCACGCAGCAACAGGTAGTTGCCCGTAAGGCACCCCATAGGTCCCCAGTATATCACGCGCTGCTTCCACTCGGGGTCGTTCCTCAGGTAAGTTGCGGCAAGATGCTCAATGGTATGGAGCGCGCCCACGTGCAACGCAGGCTCGCGGTTGGGCTCTTTCATGCGAATGTCGAAGGTGGTCACGGTCTCGCCACCAACTCTGTCCCTACGCGACACGTAAATGCCACGCAGCAACCGCTCGTGGTCAATCGTAAAACTTGGTATCTTATCCATTGTGTCCTATTGTTTTTTAATGAACGAAATTGGCGTTTCCGGTTCACGCCATCAATATTCCACCACCACCGACGTAGGGAACACACGGTACGGGTCAAACCAAAGCTTGCAACTGGAAACCATGTCGTCAAGGCTTGGCTTGAGCTTTCCGCTGAAGACCTTCTTGCCGTTCACGCTCACCGTGACCTTGCGATTGAGGTCAACCAGCCTGTCGTTGAGGTAAATCCTGAGCCGCCCACCGGAAGCCTCAGTGTGTCGCTTGGCAACATTCAACTCAATTCCCCACTGTGGGTCACGCTCCGTGACATCATACTCGACGTTGCTCACCGTAAGCGTTATGTCATTGTCCTTTATGTCCATGACATAATAAGCCCTGGCATCCTTGCCGTCGCCGCCAGCCGTAGGGCGACGCTCCACGCACAGGTTGTAGAAGCCACGGCGATGGCGGCCATCCATCTCAAAGTCTTCCCACATGACCCTCTTGGGATACGGGTTGCGCGTGAAAGTACGCAGCCAAGGCGTGGTGAGCCGATAGTCGATGCTATGGCCGCGGTTTGGCATTAGCCACACGCGATGACGGTAAAGCGAATCGGCGCTGGCATCCGACGGTGCGTTGGCACGACTGAGCGAGTCGAAAGCCTCGGCCGTGCGCTGCGTGAGCTTATTGCGGTAGAAACCATAGTCGAGGGCACCCGTCAACAGCGAGAAACCTATGTTGGCACAGTTTTCGGGCGGAGCGTTGCGCAACGGCTCGCCACCCGCCATGGGACCTGCCGCGGCAAGGTAGTCGGCATAAAACGACGCAAGTCGCTGCCCGCCATATCCACCCTCGGATATGCCAAGCACGTAAACACGGTTGGCATCCACCACCCCGCCGCTCAGCGCTTGGCGCAGCAGTTTTTCCCAAGCGTACTGCTTTGAGAGTTGCCACCAGCGGTAATACTCGCCAATGTTGGGTATCCTCGGTATGAAATAAACCGATGGACTGTCTTTGAACATCATTGCCCAGCGGCGACCATAAGTCCACTCCATGTCTCTTGGACCCGAACCATGCAGGTAAAGGTACATTGGACTGGGCGACGCCGATGGCTTGACACCCTTGCTGCCCCAAAAATAATCCATACGTGCCGACGGCTCCAATGTGGCAGGCAACGTCCATGCGCCTGTCACGCTGTCGGCAAGGCTTCTCAGCGCGGGCAACCTGTCGGCGGTCATCATGCCGTTGGCACGCCGCCACGCCTGCCACACCATGGCCTGCCACGAAGCGGCATCGCCCCATTTCTTTATTTTGGCGACAAAGGCGGTCGCCGGCTGTGGCATGTCGCCGTCGATAAACGCACGCGCCTCGCGGCTTATGGCTTGCGAGTCGGCAACAAGGCTTCGGCAAAAGGCTTCCGCCAACAAGTCAACCGCCTTCGCCGAGTCGGCAACTGCCAACGTCGGCTTGTCCTTGCCCGGCACGTTGCCGGCAAAAGTTCCAAGCGACAGCGCAAAGCAAGCGAGCGCCACGGTCAATCGTCTATTTTTCATATTCTTCAGCAAAATAAAAACATTTAAATTTCATCGGTGGCAAGACTCGCGAGGAAATCCCTCGTAACCTCGAAACTGCCCTCTGCCATGCGCTCCCAAAAGTCAAAATACTGAGATGCCTTGGTGTCCTTCAGCGGAACGTCGCTTATGATGCGGAACGAGATGAAAGGCACGCCGTAGATGTGGCACGTCTGGGCTATCGAGCAACTCTCCATGTCAACAGCCTCAGCCTCAGGGAAACGGTCAAGGATGGCACGCATCTTCTCGCGCGAATCCACGAACCAGTCGCCGCTCACCGTCAGTCCGCTCCTTATCTTCTGTCCCTGTGGCATGGCAATGGCGAGAGCCTTGTTCACAAGCTCGGGGCGAGCCGTGAAACGTGCCGGCTGACCCATCACCTGACCATAAGCCACGTTGTCGCCACAATATACGTCGTGGTAAACGCATTCGGATGCCACGACAACATCCATGACGTTAAGCCCCGTGTCCGCCCCACCGGCGCACCCCGTGGATATTATGAGGTCGGGCATGTAATTGCCAATCATCTCCACCGCCCCTACGGCCGAGTTGACCTTGCCGATGCCACATTGCTGCATGATGATTTCCATGCCGTGCATCGTGCCTATGACAAAATCCTTGCCGTGATGGCTTTCCGTGCGCGACGAGCCGAGCAGCGAACGGAGCTGGGCAAACTCCTTGTCCATCGCCACAATGATACCTATCTTCTTCAAAACTGCAAAATAAATGGTTATTAATTCTGCAAAGTTACAAAAATACGTGCAAAGCCGACGTTTTAACTTCAAACTTTTGACGTTTCATCAAAAAAATTCCTACCTTTGTGCAAAATATCAACAGGTCTGTATGAATATATTGAAGAAATGGCTGCCCGATGCCGTGGCAGTGGTGATTTTCGCCGTCATTGCTTTTGCTTACTTTGCACCTGCCGCCATCGACGGGCGCATACTTTACCAGCACGACTCGCAAGCCGGAGTGGGAGCCGGGCAGGAAGCCAAGGAATACCAGGAAAAGACCGGCGAGAAGACGTGGTGGACAAACTCGCTCTTCGGCGGTATGCCAATGTACCAGATTGCCCCGTCATACAAAAGCACGAGCTTCCTGGGGCAAGCCACGAAAGCCTACCACCTGTGGATGCCCGAGAACGTATGGTATCTGTTCGCTTACCTGCTGGGCTTTTACATACTGCTCAGGGCTTTCAACTTCCGCCAGCACCTTGCCACGCTGGGTTCGATAATATGGGCTTTCTCAAGCTATTTCCTCATAATAATAGCCGCCGGCCATATATGGAAAGTGATGGCCCTGGCATACCTGCCGCCCATGATTGCCGGACTGGTGCTCGCATACCGCGGCAAATATCTTTGGGGATTTATCGTCACGGCGATATTCTCGGCGTTCGAGGTTCACGCCAACCACGTACAGATGACCTACTATTACCTGTTCATCATACTCTTCATGTTCGTGGCATGGCTCATAATGGCAATACGAGAGCATTGGGTGAAACGCTTCGTAAAGGCCTCGGCTGTGGCACTGGCAGGCGGCCTCATCGGAATATGCCTCAACATCTCGAACCTGTACCACACATGGGAATACTCGAAGCAGAGCATGCGCGGGAAGAGCGAACTGGTGAAAAAGAACACCGCCAACCAAACGTCGAGCGGGCTTGACCGTGACTACATTACGCAGTGGAGCTACGGCATCGACGAGACGTGGACCCTGCTCGTGCCCAACGCCAAGGGTGGGGCGAGCGTGCCTCTGGCTGCCAACGCCAAGGCCATGTCGAAGGCTGACCCACAGCTCACGCAGGCTTACCACCAGCTTGGGCAGTACTGGGGAAACCAGCCAGGCACAAGCGGACCGGTTTACGTGGGTGCGTTCGTGCTGATGCTTTTCATCCTGGGACTGTTCATTGTGAAAGGTCCCATGAAATGGGCATTGCTGGCAGCCACGGTGCTAAGCATCCTGCTGTCGTGGGGACGCAACTTCATGGATTTCACCAATTTCTTCCTCGATTATGTGCCAATGTACGCCAAGTTCCGCACGGTGGCGTCAATACTCGTAATAGCCGAGTTCACCATTCCGCTACTTGCAATGATGGCACTGAAGAAGATTATCGACGAGCCTGAATTGCTACGCGGAAGCGGTGCCAACACACAGTCGCCAGCCACCGGCACGCAACGCTCCAAGATGCGCTGGGTATGGACATCATTCGCCCTCACCGGTGGTGTGTCATTGCTGTTCTGGCTTGCACCGGGGCTGTTCTTCTCAAGCTTCATATCCGTCGGCGAAATGGTTCAGTTCAACCAAATAGCCCAACAGGGAGCCGACGCAGCGCAGTTTGTGAACGCACTGAAAGCCAACCTCACAAGCGTGCGAGAGTATATTTTCTCAAGCGATGCCCTGCGGTCGTTCATCGTCGTCGCAATCGGCACGGCCTTGCTGTTGCTCTACAAATACCGCAAGCTCAACGAGCGTTTCTTGGTGGGCTGCATAGCCCTGCTTTGCCTCATTGACCTATGGCAGGTTGACAAGCGTTATCTCAACGACGCAATGTTCGTGGAGAAGAGCGTGCGCGACACGAAACAGCCGCTGACGGAAACCGACAAGATTATACTGAGCGACAAGAGCCTCGACTACCGCGTGCTGAACTTCGCGTCAAACACGTTCAACGAGAACGAGACTTCGTATTACCACAAGAGCATCGGCGGATACAACGCAGCGACACTGCACCGCTACCAGGACATGATTGACCATTACATTGGGCCGGAAATGAGACGCACGATGCCCGAACTGACAAAGGCAGGTGGCGACATGACCAAGGTGAACGGCGACTCCATTTTCCCGGTGCTCAACATGCTCAACACAAAATACTTCATAATAGGATTGCAGAGTGGGCAGAACGTTCCATTGCAAAATCCATACGTCAACGGTAACGCATGGTTTGTGGACAAGCTGACATACGTGGACAATGCAAACCAGGAGATTGACCATGTGGGCACGATTGACCTGAAACACGAGGCGGTTGCCGACAAGAAGTTCGAGAAACAACTTGGCAAGGCCGTCAAGCAGGATGGCACGTCAATGGTGACGATAAAAAGCTATGAGCCTAACCACCTCGTATATGAGGCAATCTCTGACAAGGGCGGCGTTTTGGTGTTCTCTGAGGTTTATTACCCAGGCTGGACAGCCACCGTTGACGGGCAAAAGGTTGACCTCGGACGCGTAAACTACATACTGCGTGCCATAAACATGAAACCCGGAAAGCACGAGGTGACCCTCGACTTTCATCCGGCATCCATCCGCACGACTGAGAGCATCGCCTATGCCTCATACGGCATACTTGCCATTGCCATAGCCCTTGGACTGTTGGTGGAATACAGGAAGAAACGCAAGGCTTAATGCCCATGCGCTCCAAATGAAAAAGCCGTGGCGTTGCAAAATCAACGCCACGGCTTTTTCATTGTAAAACAAAAGTTCCCCCCTCACCCTCTCTGCCTAACCGCCTCATAAAGCAAGATGGCGGCTGAGACGGAGACATTCAGCGAGTCGAGCCGACCTTTCATCGGTATGCGGATATGTGCGTCAGCGGCTTCGCGCCATATATTGGTAAGCCCCGTCGCCTCCGTTCCCATCACTATCGCCGTAGGTTGCCGCATGTCCGTGTCATAATAAAGATGCGAGTCCTGCAACTGCGCTGTCAATATGCGGATGCCACGCTGTTTCAAGAAAGCCACGCACTCTTCGGAAGAACATGCCACCGTGGGAACCGTGAACACGGCACCAATGCTGCTGCGTATAAGGTTGGGATTGAAAAGATCAGTCAAAGGATCGCACACGATGACGGCATCCGCCGCAGCGGCATCCGCCGAACGCAACACTGCCCCCAGATTGCCGGGCTTCTCCACACTTTCCAATATAACAATCAAAGGGTTTTCCGACAAACGCAAGTCTGCCAATGTCAACGTCCTTGCCTTCATCTCTGCAATGACCCCTTCGGTGGAACCGCGATACGCCACCTTATTATATATGTGAGCCGCCACCTCGTAGCTCCGCACTCGCTTCGCCATCGCCGTTATCTCCGCGGCACCATCATACGAAGCAAGTATTTCGGGACAATAAAACATCGTGTCAACCTCATATCCTGCATGAAGGCAATGCAGCAGTTCACGAGCACCCTCCACAACAAACAAGCCTGCGTTGCGCCTCTCGGCCGACTTTTGCTGCAACGCCACAAGATGTTTCACTTTAGGGTTCTGCGCACTCGTTATTATATTATTTGTTTCCATCTGTTGGTTTCCTTTGCCACAAAATTACAATAAAGCTTCGTTTTTACCAAATCTTTTGGTAACTTTGCGACAGTAAGCAAACTAATTAATGGCAATGGAGTTTCGCACAATAATTGACATAAAGCCGTCTGAATGGAAAATCAATCCTTGCGAGAGGATGCTTTTTGTGGGTTCGTGTTTTGCCGACAACATCGGGAAACGCTTCACGGAGGAGAAGTTCCGAACCGTAGTGAACCCATACGGAGTGATGTACAATCCGGCAAGCATTGCCAACACCGTACAGCGTCTCATCGACGGCAACGCCATGCCGTTCAAGGCTGACGAACAAGGAACCGCGGTCTTCACGCTCGGCACAAACCACGTATATATTTTAAACGAGACAGGCGAGATTGTGGACAACTGCAGAAAACGCCCACAAAGTCTTTTCACGGAGAAAGAGTTGTCCATTCGTGAGTGCTCCGAATATCTGCACCAAGCCATCAGGCTCATCAACAGCCGCTACCCTCTTGTGCGCTTCGTCCTCACCGTCTCCCCCATCCGCTACCGCAAATACGGGTATCACGGTTCGCAACTGTCAAAAGCCACGCTGTTGCTGGCAATCCAAAGCACCATACAGGCTTTACAAAACAATCCTAAACGCACAACCAACAAACCGCAACCAGCAAGCCTAAAGCAACTGTCATCAAGCCACGACCCGGCAATCACGACCTGTGAGCCGCAATGCGCCTATTTCCCTTCATACGAAATTATGAACGACGAGTTGCGCGATTACCGTTTCTATAAGCCAGACATGCTGCACCCTTCCGAGCAGGCTGTGGAATATATCTTTGAGCGTCTTGCAGAAACATATTTCTCTGACGAAACATTCCGTTTCCTGAAAGAATGGAAGCCCATAAAGGAAGCCCTTGCACACCGTCCATTCAATCCAGAATCAGATGCCTACAAGGATTTCATGAAACAGGCAATGGACAAATTGGACATCCTGAAAAAGAAATACCCGTTTGTCAATGACGGCATGTGACCATGCCCAGCAAAATACTTTAGCACGAGGAAAAGCCTTCAGCCATGCGCCTCACACGCCCCAACCCTTCTCCTGAACGCAAGCCAATACATCAAGCCAGCCGTGGTGAGTCCGAAGGGGAACGAAGCCCACACACCAACAAGCCCCCAATTCATCACCACGCCGAAAACGTAGCTCAGTGGAAGCGAAACCACAAAATAAGCGATGAAGGCGTACAGCACAAGGGGACGAACATGGCTCAAGCCGCGCAGACTGTTGCCAAAGATTATCTGCAAGGCATCGCCAAACTGATAAATCACAAATGGAATTACCGTCAACGCCACAAGTCTTCCAACATCCTCACCAGACGTGAAAATTCCGCCTATACTATCGCGGAATAGGAAAATAGGGATGCTTACCACCACAGCTATAACCAACACTATCTGCAAGGCTGCATAAGCATTGCACCGTATGGCGCGCCAGTCGCGTTGCCCCATGGCATTGCTGATACGCACTGCTGCTGCCGCGCCAATGCCATAATACACCATAAATCCGAGCTGACTGACTGTCAACATCACCTGATGCGCAGCAAGTGCCGTCGTGCCTATCCAGCCCACAATGATGCTCGTAAGGCTGAACGCCGAAGTCTCCAGCCCCATCTGTATGGCAATTGGCCATCCCTGCCTGTTCAAGTGCACGAAGTCGCGACGGTTCAAGCACCCTTTGGCAAATCCCATGGCATACTCGCGATACCTGTCAGCGGTTGAGAAAATAACAATCATCGCAATGGCCATCACAATGCGTGAGGCAAGCGTGCTTATGCCGGCACCAACGATGCCAAGCTCCGGTGCGCCGAAATGCCCGTATATGAGAACCCAGTTGCCGATAATATTCAGCAAGTTGCCACCTATAAGCACCCACATCGAAAGCGACGTGTCAGTAATGCCGTCTGCAAACTGCTTGAAAACATTGAAAATGCACACGAATGGCAACGAGGCAAGAAGCACGAGGAAATACGGCCTTATCAGTGGCAGCAACTCAACAGGCTGTCCCATGTTCCCTATAAAACAATAGAACACAGACATCACGCCCACAAGCAGCACTGCCAGCAACAGGTTGGCAACCACGGCGTTGCGCACCATCTCGCCAATACGCCGTGTCTCACACTTGCCATAAAGAGTGCCAACGGCAGGGGTCACGGCGTATGAAAAACCGAGGGCAAAAATGATAACAAGGGTAAACATGTTATTCACGAACGATGCCGCGGCAAGCTCAAGCGTGGAATGGTGTCCTATCATGAGCGTGTCGGCAAAGGCAAGGATGATAGTGCCCAACTGACCTATCACTATCGGCAAGCCAAGCTTCAACAGCTGACCGTAATATGAATAATATCCTCTCATCTTATGTCCTCGCTACAGCAATGTCATTGAACTTGCACCATGTGATAGCCCAAGCCTTTAAGTTCCATGGCAATGCCCATGCGGTACATTTCATGCAAGGCGGCAATGAAGGCACGGAAAGCGTCCTCCGAACCTGGCTCAACACCGAGGTGCATGAGCATATTGTTCGCACGCGAAGCGCACTCGCCTATGACCTTGCGCGTCTTATCCACGCCTTCGTTGTCAAGCAAGAGCACTTTCTCTGCGACATAATCATCAAGATGGTCAAAGTCAATCCTGTCACGAAGGTACTTGTAAAGATCAGGGACCTTAGAGTAAAGTTCCCAATCCTCATCCCAATATTTTGCCACAGCCATGCCAACATACATTATCCAACCAAGCGATACCGTGGGATAATCGGCAAACTCGCGTATGGCATCGGGCATGTAACTCTCGCCGATGACAGGCCAAAGACGCTCCAAATCATCCGCATCGGGGAAATGGGCATCCGCCATGCCTATGTCCACGAGATATTTGTGCAGCTGCTTGTGGAACAATTCCTCATATCGTGCGTAATCGGCATTGGCGGCACCCGAAGTCTCCGCATTGTTGTTCACGTTGGAAGCCAAGTTGTTATCTGAGTCTTGCATATTCTGTTTTTATTTTCGGAAATGCAAAATTACGGAAAATATCAAGAATAAACAAATAAAAGGAAGAAAAGGCTCTCTAAAAGGAACTTTCCACGAAAACAAATTCCGGCGTAAAACAAGGCCGCCACTGTCGTGAAGACAATGGCGGTCAGTAAAAGAAGCATTGATTAAATGCGAATATCAATAAGATTACTCCTTGTTAGAGCGTTTTCTCTCCAAATGGTCGAGGATTGTCTTGCGCATACGCATGCTCTTTGGAGTCACTTCCACATACTCGTCTGCCTTGATGTATTCCAGGCACTCCTCAAGGCTCATCACCGTCTTGGGCACGATACGCGCCTTCTCGTCAGAGCCACTGGCACGCACGTTGGTGAGTTGCTTTGCCTTGCAAACATTAATCACGAGGTCGTTGTCGTGGACATGCTCGCCCACCACCTGACCAGCGTAAACCTCCTCGCCCGGGTCAATGAAAAACTTGCCACGATCCTGCAGCTTGTCAATGGCGTAAGCGTAAGCCGTGCCCGTATCCATTGAGACCATTGAGCCGTTGGTGCGGCGCACGATGTCACCCTTGTAAGGCTGGTACTCCTTGTAACGGTGTGCCATGATTGCCTCGCCCTGGCTGGCCGTCAGCACGTTGGTGCGCAAGCCAATAATGCCTCGCGAAGGTATGTCAAACGTTATGTTCACACGATCGCCCTCCGAGTCCATGCCCGTAAGCTCACCCTTGCGACGCGTCACCATGTCAACCATCTTCGACGAATAGTCCTGTGGCACGTTTATGTCAAGTTCCTCTATAGGCTCGCAACGCTGGCCGTCAATCTCCTTGTAAATGACCTGCGGCTGTCCCACCTGAAGCTCGTACCCCTCACGGCGCATGGTCTCAATGAGAACAGACAAGTGCAGCACGCCACGACCTTTAACCAGCCACCTGTCAGTGTATCCTTCAACCAGCTCAATGCGCAAGGCAATGTTTTTCTCAAGCTCGTGCTGCAAACGGTCGGCAATCTGGCGACTGGTGCAGAACTTTCCCTCACGCCCAAAGAAAGGCGAGTCGTTTATGGTGAAGAGCATACTCATGGTAGGCTCGTCAACGGCTATCGGTGGCAGCGGCTCCGGGTTCTCAAAATCGGAGATGGTGTCTCCAATCTCGAAACGCTCAAGGCCAATCACGGCACACAAGTCGCCGCTCTCCACCTCGTCAACACGCTTATGGGCAATGCCCTCAAAGGTGTGCAACTCCTTGATCTTGGTCTTCTCACGTGAGCCGTCACGATGGCAGATGGTTATGTTCATGCCGTCCTTCAGCACCCCACGGTGCACCCTGCCCACGGCTATGCGCCCTGTGTAATTGCTGTAATCAAGCGATGTGATGAGCATCTGCGGTATTCCGTCCAGATGCTTTGGAGCCGGGATGTTCTCCACTATCGTGTCAAGGAGATAATCAATATTGTCGGTAGGAGCGTTGAAATCAGCCCCCATCCATCCTTGCTTCGCCGATCCGTACACCACAGGGAAGTCGAGCTGATCCTCCGTGGCACTAAGGTCGCACATGAGGTCAAACACCATCTCATACACCTGCTCTGGTCGGCAGTTGGGCTTGTCAACCTTGTTCACAACCACGATTGGCTTCAATCCTATCTGCAATGCCTTTTGCAGCACGAAACGCGTCTGCGGCATGGGTCCCTCAAAAGCATCCACGAGCAACAGGCAGCCATCCGCCATATTGAGCACACGCTCCACCTCGCCACCAAAGTCAGAGTGTCCCGGGGTGTCGAGAATATTTATCTTGACTCCTTTCCATTTGATAGATACGTTCTTTGAAAGAATTGTTATCCCTCGCTCACGCTCAAGGTCGTTTGAGTCGAGCACCTCGCCGCTGTCATCATGGCCGTCACGGAACAACTTGCCAGCGAGCATCATTTTGTCAACCAAGGTCGTCTTTCCGTGGTCAACATGCGCTATTACTGCGATGTTACGAATGTCTTGCATCTATTTTTACCTTAAAAAATACGCTAACGTTTTATTTGGCTGCAAAATTACAAAAAATATGGGATAAAGCATTGTCATTCGGCATATTTTTAGTAACTTTGCACCGCATTTCCGGAAAGACCGGAGCATTCGAAAACGCCCAAGGTTGCGTGATTAAGGCCTTTGCGGTGTCAGAAGGATGTCAATGATGCAAAAACACATTAATCATTTATTCTAAGAAAATGTATTTGGACAAAGAAAAGAAGACCGAGATCTTCAGCAAGTATGGCAAGGGTGCAACCGACACAGGTTCAGCAGAGGCTCAGATCGCACTGTTCAGCTATCGCATCTCACACCTCACTGAGCACGTGAAGGCCAACCACAAGGATTTTGTCACGACACGTTCGCTGACACAGCTTGTAGGTAAGCGTCGTCGCCTCCTCACCTATCTTAAGGAGAACGACATCAACCGTTACCGCGCCATCATCAAGGCATTGGGTCTGAGAAAATGATCCAATCTTGATTATAAGAAACACAAAGCCATATCCGCTGTATATGTTATACAGCGGATATGGCTTTTGCTCTTATTATAAAACCAATAACAAAACTAACATCTTCCGCAATGAAAACAACAAACGTGAAACCTGCCGAGGGCAAACTTGGCATTCTTGTAGTAGGCTGTGGAGCCGTTTCGACAACATTCATGACAGGTGTGCTCATGGCGCGCAAGGGTTTGGCAAAGCCCGTAGGCGCACTGACACAATACGACAAAATACGCGTAGGCAAGGGCGATGACAAGCGTTATCTCCGTTTCGACGAGATTGTTCCATTGGCAACTCTCGACGACATCGTTTTCGGCTGCTGGGACGTTTATCCACAAAACGCATACCAGGCTGCCGTATATGCCGAGGTTCTCAAGGCAAAGGACATTGAGCCTGTACGCGACGAGCTGGAGGCAATCGTGCCGATGAAGGCTGCCTTTGACCCCAACTACGCAAAGCGCCTGAACGGCGAGAACGTCAAGGATTGCAAGACTCGCTGGGAAATGGTCGAGGCTTTGCGCAAGGACATCCGCGACTTCAAGGAGCGCACCGGCGCAACACGCATGGTGATGATTTGGGCTGCTTCAACCGAGATTTACGTTCCTTACTCAGAGGCTCACCACGGCACACTCGCCGGACTGGAGAAAGCCATGAAGGACGACGACCGCGAGCACGTCGCACCATCAATGTGCTACGCTTACGCAGCTCTGGAGGAGGGATGCCCGTTCATCATGGGTGCTCCAAACACCACTGTTGACATTCCTGCCATGTGGGAAATGGCTGAGAAGACACGCATGCCGATAGCAGGCAAAGACTTCAAGACCGGTCAGACTCTTGTCAAGTCGGGCTTCGCTCCGATCCTGAAAGTGCGCAAGCTGGGTCTAAACGGCTGGTTCTCGACAAACATCCTGGGCAACCGCGACGGTCTCGTGCTCGACGAGCCTGAGAACTTCCGCACCAAGGAGGTATCAAAGCTCTCTACCCTTGAGACAATCCTCAGCAAGGACGACCAGCCCGAGCTTTGGGGCGACATTTACCACAAGGTTCGCATCAACTATTATCCGCCGCGCAACGACGACAAGGAAGGCTGGGACAACCTTGACATCTTTGGCTGGATGGGCTACCCAATGCAGACCAAGATCAACTTCCTCTGCCGCGACTCAATCCTCGCAGCTCCGCTGTTGCTTGACCTCACACTCCTGTCTGACCTCGCAGCACGCGCAGGCCGCTATGGCATACAGCGCTTCCTGAGCTTCTACCTCAAGAGCCCGATGCACGACTTCACGCAGGGCGAGGAGGCTGTCAACGACCTGTTTGAGCAGTACGTAATGCTCAAGAACGCCATCCGAGAGATGGGCGGTTACGAAGCCGACGAGGAGATTGACTAAAAAAAAGGAAATCACCAAATAATGAAACTCAGTAGGATAAGCTCCTGCTGAGTTTCTTTTTTTAATGGAGTCTTCCCCAAAAGATCCCCCAGAAGATTCCCAAAAGGTTCCAAAAGGTTCCAAAAGGTTCCAAAAGATCCCCAAAAGAAGTTTTAAGCTTGCCCCTTGGCGGCAAGACCTAAATGTCCAACACCAATTGCTTTTCCAACATGGCAAAACACACAAAACGCCAACGCTTGTGCACACACATAGAAAAAGGGACATGAGAAAACTCACGTCCCTTTTTATGTGTTCAAGGCATTTGCCGTTCAGTCAAGTATTTCCTTCAGTGGCTTCATAACGAAATCCCGCTCATACATCAGCGGATGCGGTATCTTCAGGTCAGGCTCGTCAACACGCAAGTCGTCATAAAGCAATATGTCAATGTCAATTATACGGTCATGGTATTCGCCACCGTCACTTTTCCCCGTGCGTCCCATCTCCAGTTCAATCTCCTGGGTCACGGCAAGCACCTGCCTGGGCGAAAGCACTGTCTCGCAGCAAACGCATGCGTTTATGAACTTGTTGGGAGAGTCGAACCCCCACGGCTCCGTCTCATGCAACTCCGACTGGGCCAACACACCCCCCACCCTTTCGGCGATAAGCTCCACGGCTTCCCGCACCAACCTCTTGCGGTTGCCAATGTTCGAGCCCAAGGAAAAATAAACCTTGTGCATTATGCTTACTCAACAATCAAAAGCGAGTCGCCAAAACAGCCGAAGCGATACTTGTGCTCCACGGCAAGGCGATAACACTCCATGACATTCTCGTAGCCACCAAACGCAGCCGTTGACATGAGCAACGTTGACTCGGGATGGTAGAAGTTGGAAATCATGGTATTGCAAAGCTGGTAGTCGTAAGGTGGGAAAATGAACTTCGAGGTCCACCCGTCATACTCCTTCAGGAAGCCATCGGTGCCCGTCGCCGTTTCCGTAGCCTTGGCTACGCTGCATCCCACCGCACAAATGCGATGTCCCGATGTCTTGGTGCTGTTGACGATGTCGCAAGCCTCCTTGGTCACGAGCATCTGCTCCGAATCCATCTTGTGCTTCGACAGGTCTTCCACCTCAATCTGCGAGAAATTGCTAAGTCCGCAATGCAATGTCACGAACGCCATGTTTATGCCCTTTATCTCCATGCGCTTCATAAGCTCGCGGCTGAAGTGCAATCCCGTGGCAGGCGCCGTCACGGCTCCAACATTCTTTGCGTATATGGTCTGGAAGTTCTCCATGTCCTCCTTCGTGGCATGCGAGCGCACGTGCATGTTGCTCATCGACGGGTCAACCTCACGGCCGTTAAGCACATACACGGGCAACGGGCACTCGCCAAGGGCGAAAAGGTCACGCTTGAACTGCTCGTGCGAACAGTCATACAGGAAACGCAACGAGCGTCCACGGCTCGTGGTGTTGTCGTAAACCTCAGCCACCATATAGCCCGTATCGTCGAAGAACAGCTTGTTTCCAATGCGTATTTTCCTGGCAGGCTCCACCAGCACGTCCCACAGGTGCGTCTCCTCGTTCAACTCACGCAAGACGAAGACCTCAATCTTTGCGTCAGTCTTCTCCTTGGTGCCATACAGGCGTGCCGGAAACACCTTGGTGTCATTGAAGATGAACGTATCGCCGTCGTCAAAATAGTCGAGCACGTTGCGGAAATCCAGATACGAACCCTCAATAGGATTGCCGTCGGCATCCTTCTTGAACAGCTCAATCTCGCCGGTGCCACGGTGCAAGACCATCAGGCGCGACTCGTCGCGGCGCACTACCGAGAAAGTCTCCTTGGTGCCGTCATCATTGGTAAACTCCCTCGTGAACATGTGTGGTTGAAGTGCCACAAGTTCCTGAGGCAAATCGAATCTGAATTGTGAAAGTTTCATGTTTTCTTGGTATTTGAGGCTTGGGACTTTCCGGGAAGCGTCTCGCAGCGGTCTCCGCAGCGACCTTCCCACAAGCCCAAACTCAATTTTTGTCTTTTTTTAGTCCTTTGTATCTTTAATTGCCAACCACTCGCCGAAGTTGTCAAAGTCAACACAGTCGGCAACAGCCATGTCGCCCACACGTGTCCTGCGCAGCGACGTAAGGAAAGCCCCACTGCCGAGCGCGCGTCCCAAGTCGCGCGCCAAAGCCCTGATATACGTTCCCTTGCCACACACCACGCGTATTGACATCGTGCCCTTCCCGGCATCGTAATCCTTCAGCTCAATCTCGTCTATGCGTATGCGCTTCGGCTTAAGCTCCACCTGCTCGCCATTGCGGCGCAGGCGGTAAGCACGCTCGCCGCCCACCTTGCATGCGCTGTATGTGGGTGGCACCTGCTCAACGTCGCCAATAAATCTCGGCAACACGCCGAGAATCATCTCGCGCGTTATGTGCCTGCGCGGATACGTGGCGTTTACCGTGTGCTCCATGTCGTAACTGTCGGTCGTGGCGCCAAGCTGCAGCGTCGCCTCATACTCCTTGGTGTGAGCCTGCAGCTCCTCAATCCGCTTCGTGCAACGCCCCGTGCACAGCACCAACACGCCCGTGGCAAGCGGGTCAAGCGTCCCGGCATGGCCAATCTTAACCTTCTGCCCCACATGCTTGGAGAGCAGGTAGCGTATGTGCGCAAGCGCATGGAAACTCGTCATGCGGTATGGCTTGTCGATGGCTATAATCTCGCCCTTTATGAAGTCCATGCGCGCATCAGTCAACCATTACAAGCGACTGCCCGGTGGCGAGCAGCAACAGTATTATTCCGCCCACTATTATTCGATACCAGCCAAACGCCTTGAAACCATACTTTGCCAGGAATGCCACAAACCACTTCATGGCAAGCATCGCCACCACGAATGCCACCACGCAGCCCACGATGAGCAACATTATGTTATGGCTCGTGGCCCACGAAGCACCACCCTCGGAGAACATCTCGTAAAGGTCAAGCACCGTGGCTCCCGCCATGGTGGGCACGGCAAGGAAAAACGAGAACTCGGCGGCGTTCTTGCGCGTCAGCTTCTGCTGCATTCCGCCTACGATGGTCGCCATCGAGCGGCTCGTGCCCGGTATCACGCTCAGGCACTGGAAACAGCCTATCAGGAAAGCCCGTCGCCACGTAACCTTGTTGTCGTCGCTGCCCTTGTCGAACAGGCGGTCGCAGAAGAGCATGAACACGCCCAACGCCACGAGCATGATGGCAACCACCACAACCGAGTCGAGCAGCCAGTCGAGCAAGCCGCTCTTCTTCGCGGCAAGCCCCACCACCACGGCAGGCAGCACACCAACGACCAGCAGCCCGTAGAAGCGCAGCTTCTCGTCAAGCTCGCGGCGGTTGCGCACCTGGAAGAAACGCTTCCAATAGAGGCACACCACGGAGAGTATCGCCCCAAACTGTATGATGAACGTGAAGGCGTGCACGAACGGGTCGCCCTGCTTAACGCCCAAGAGGTTCTGGGCTATTATCATGTGGCCTGTCGAGGACACGGGCAGAAACTCTGTCAGCCCCTCAACGATGGCTATTATTATGGTCTGAAACAAGTCCATCAGGCTTTCGGCTTACGTATTATGGCGTAAATCATCGAGACGAACCCCACGAAGCACACCACCGGAGCCACCTTCACGCGGCGAACGCTGAAGATGTCGGGGTTGAACGCCTGCTCACTCGAACCGGGTCCGCTCATCAGTATGAACCCTATCACCACTATCGCGAAACCTATGCCCAGCAGCATGAAGTTTGTGCGGTCAAAAGCTAAATGCTCTCGCTTGTTGTTTTGGCTTTCCATATATTATGATATGTGTTTTATCCTCGTCAATGTGCGTATCAAATCTTGTACAGCTCGCCAGCCTTCATCTTCAGGAACTTGTTCACCGAGATGCAGGCGCATATCGCCGTTATCACGATGCCGAAGAGCAGCACCGCCGCCCCCGTCACTGCCATGTCGCGCCACGTCACTATCGTAAGCACCTCAGGCTCATAGCAGTAGAGGGCATAAACCATCGCGCCGAGTGCCACGCACGCTATCACTGCCGCCACGATGCCTATCGCCACCGTGCTGCACACGAACGGGCGGCGTATGAATCCCCACGACGCACCCACAAGCTTCATGGTGTGTATCGAGAAGCGACGGGCGTAGATGCCAAGGCGCACGGTGTTGTTGATGAGCGAGAACGAGACGAACGTCAGCAACACGGCAAGCACCAGCAACGCCACGCCTATCTTGGCGAGGTTGCGGTTCACCGCGTCGATGAGATCCTTCTGGTATGTTATCTCGGACACCTGCGAGTATTTTTTCAGCTCAGCCGAGATCCACCTCAGCGAGTCGCTGTTGGCGTAGTCGCTCCTCAGCGTCAGCTCTATCGACGACGAGAACGGGTTCACGCCGTCGGTGAACGACGTGGGGTTGGCGCCCATCTCACGGGCAGCCTCCTTCAGGGCATCGCGCTTGCTCACGAAGTTTATGCTCTTTATGTAAGGCCTGCGCGCCACGCTGCGGCAAATGGTCTGCGCCTCGCTGTCGCTCATGTCGTGCTCAAGCATCATTGTCACAACAAGGTTTTCCTTGACATACGCCGACAGGTTGCGCCCCGTCAGGGTGGAGAAAACCACCAGCCCGAGCAGTATGAGCACCAACGCCGTGCTTATGCACAGCGTCACCTTCTGCAAGCGTCCCGTGCGCTTAGTGCCCTTTACGTGTTTCTTCTTCATTTCGATTTGGCAATAGTAACGCAATTTTGCTGCAAAATTACAAAAAAAACAATGCAGCGACGAACGATTAACAGCCATTAACAGAGCCGGCGCGCCGCACGGCTTGCCCGTGCGCCACACCGCCGCCACGGCACACGCCACAAGAGCGTCACGCAAACGCAACCTTCAAACTATGTTAAAAATAAAAGCGCACAGCATCAACGTTTCGCTATTTTCAGTAACTTTGCACCGAATGTATATAATTTTTGCGCTGAATGTATATGATGAAAGACCGCTCACTGGCCGACGCTCTTCCTGACGCATAGTCGGGTCGTTGCCATGTCATGCCCCAAACACATTGGTCGCAACCCACAACAGGGCAGCCGTCTCACCCATCACAAAAAGACGCACTTGGCTTACGCTCTTTACCAAGAGTGTGCCACACACATTATATTATTATATTGTGTGCCCTGCGTGGCAACGCCATGCCACTACACGCAGCCGCAAACCATGCTTCGAAAAAGAAACAAGCATTTAGAGAACGAGTAAACATATTAGAAAAACGTGAATGTATATGAGAATGTTTAAAATGTTATTGACGTTTGCATTGGGCTTGCTCGCATTGCAAAGCCCACAGGTTGCAAGCGCACAAAACACACCTTACGAAGGCACAACACCGGAAGAAGCCGCACAAGCCATTGCCGGCAGCGACGAGAACACCATTTATCTCTACAATGTAGGACACCAGAAATGGCTCAGCCGTGGCGGCACATGGGGGACGGAAGCCGTACTGTCAGACATTCCCATGGGATTTACGGTCTCAAAATCAAACGTAACAGAGGTTTACAATAGCAACAACGGTGAATATTATAAAAATGACAATAAAGAAGAGTATCAATTGACCGACAAGCAGAAAGTCTCAGACATCACTTACCTTTTCCACTCAACAACGCAAATGGAAGGAAGCAATGATGACAACGGCTATTTGACGCTCATGAAGTTCTACAGCGAAGGCAACAGTGCCGATTACACCATGGGAAACGGCAGCCATGACAGCCTGAATTTTTTCACTGACCAAGTAAGATCCGCTTTCAAGCTGACCAGGGTTGGAGATGCCACGCAAAACATTTACCAAATAAGCGTACCATACAATTACTATTACAAAAATCCATCAAAGGAACAAAGCAGCATGTATTGGTACAACGAAGAAAAGGTAAGGGGCGGAGTTTATTATATGGTTGGCATGCGCAACCCCAATTCCACAAGCACCGAAGACACGCCTGGCACAATAAACGGCTTCATAGAAAGCGAAATCCCGGAAGGCGACCTCGACAAATGGATTCTGGTGTCCAAAAAGGAGATGAAAGAGCTTTTCGAGAAAGTTGACGCTTCAAATACGGGTCTGACGCCAGCACACTTCCTGATGTACGACGGCGACTTTGCGCGCAAAGACAATTCCGTCTCAAATTGGAAAACAGCAGACGGAAAAGACCTCAATTATAATAATGAAATAAACGTCAAGCCATCTAAGCAAAAAGAAACATATTATGTCGGCAATGGAAAAGATGAAAAGGGAGTCATCCAGCAGACGACAGGCGCATATTGGACAGCCAACATACACGGGGCAGAAGGCAAAATTTACCAAACGGTTACCGCCCCACGCCAAGGATATTATGAAATAAGGCTCCAGGGATTCACGTCTTCTGACAAAGCCGCAAAACTGTATGCGTCAGCAAACGCCTCAACCGAGGACACCAAAGACGTTAAAACGCAATACAAGGAAAACTATCTGATAACATACGCCACGACTGACACAAGTTATGTTGAAGCGTCACAATACGTAAACACGCTAAGTTACACCGTTGTGCGCGTGTACGTTCCCGAAGCGAACAGCCCTCTCGCCTTTGGCGTGAAAGTAGAAGATGGGGACGAAAACACATGGACATGCTTCGACAACGTGCAAATATACTATTGCGGAGACGCACAAATCAACATCATCATCGACGAGACACAAAACTCCGTCGAATACCTGAACAAGCAAAACACAGACGACGTTCGCAAAAGCAAAGTAAACGTTTATCTCCACCGCTCATTGAACGCTGGGAAGTGGAACAGCCTGGTGTTGCCTATCAGCCTTAGCGACAGCAACATAAAAGAGGTGTTTGGCAGCAACACGATTTATTCAGTATTTGAGGGTGCAACGCATCCCGAGCACCCAAACCGCATTTACTTCAACCAGACCACCGACGGCATTGAGGCAAACAAACTTTACATCATAAAGCCCGAAAAAGGGGAGCCAACAGACCAGCCGGAGGTGGCATCAAGCGTAAACGGAGCCTACAAGCTCAAAGGGAGTTATTACACCATCCTGGCAATGTCAAAGCAGTACGGAGGCACCACCGAAGACGGTACCCTGTTCTTCAAGGCCCAGATAACGGGCGACGCCGGCAACGAGACTTTCACGGGGGAAAGGCAAGTGCGATTTGTCGGCACACTGGTGGCTGACGAGGATGGCGAAAAGACCATCCCGGCAAACAGCTACGTCCTCGCAGGAAACAACACGGCGAACGGTGCCGTGCAAGGACTTTGGTATCACCGCACGGTGGAGACCAAGACCAAGGGCTTCCGAGGCTGGCTGCAGACCGAAAGCGCAGAACAGGCCAAGAACATGCAGTTTGTAATAAACGGCGTGCTTGACGACGAGTCAAACAAGACGGTGGTGACCGCCATCACGGGCACAACCGCCACAACGCAGGCACATGCCGACGGCGTGTACAACCTCAACGGGCAGCTCGTGCGCCAAGGCGTTTCGCTCGAAGGTCTCAGCCAAGGCATTTACATTGTGGATGGCAGAAAGGTAGTGGTAAAGTAAGGGAAAGCAAACACACTAAAAAACACAGGACAACATGAAAAGAAAATACATACAGCCCACCATCGGCATAACACGCACCGACGACGAACCGCTGATGCGCGCCAACAGCATAAACAACGATGGCAAAAACGACGTGCAGATTGGCATTACCGACAACGGTGACGAAGACTTTGAGGCTGGAGCCAAGGATTTCGGGCAAGTAGGCTTCCGCCCATGGAACGACTGGAACGACTGACCGCAAGCCGCTCCACGGCAACAACATAAGCAAGAGCCACAATCCCCCGCCAAGGACAAAAGAACGTCCTTGGCGAGGGATTTTCTTTTTCCAACCCATCCAAATTTCTTTTTAAACATCCCGTAACCGCTTTTTAATACAAAAACAGTTGCCACATTACGATTAATTTCTTAACTTTGCATCATAAAAGTCCACAATTCAAAAACAGCGATTGATTTATTAACTTTTTATACACAAAGCTTATGAACAAAATTTTACGCTATTCACTAATCATGCTGCTCGCCATGGTAAACTGCATGGCATGGGCCCAGACTGCAAGCTATTCCTTGACATTCCCTGATGAAAACAAAGAAAACGTCAGCAGCTACGCACAAACATGGGAAGCAAAAATCGGTGATATGACATGGTCCATCGCAAACTTCAACAATAACCAATGGAAGAATAATTGGACGTATATCAAATGCGGCAGTAAGAATAACGCTTCCGTAGCAACAATCACGAACAGCAAGGCAATGAGCCAAGCTATCGCCTCCGTGGTTGTCACCATTGACAAAGTCACAGCATCCAATGTAAACAGCATAAAGCTTGAGGTTTCAACAGCCGATGACTTTTCTTCCGTAAGCGAAACTGTAAATGCCGCAAGCATAGCGGTTGGCGACATGAAGTTCAAGATTGCTGCCCCCCAAGCAAACGCATATTACCGCATAACTTTCGATTGCCAAAAAGGTAGCGCCAATGGCCTCGTACAAGTTTCAAAAGTTGAGTATTTCAACCAAGGAAACACTTCAAGCAAGACTGACGCAGGTCTTCAATGGAGCGAGACACAAATCAGCCTGAAGAAAGGCACGGAGCTTACCCCCCCCACATTCACAAAGGCAACCACCGCCGAGGTTACTTTCACTTCTAATAATGAGGATGTGGCAACGGTAAACAGCGAGGGTGTCATATCATTAGGCACACAGGCTGGCACAGCAAAGATAACCGCCACATCTGCCGAGAATGACACTTACGCAGCAGGCACAGCCACTTGCACCATCGAGGTTTACAACGTAAACGTTTACAAGAAAGTCACAACAATTGAGAGCGGCAAAAAATACCTCATTGTAGCACAGCGCGACGGCAAGACATATTATGCCATCCCACACTCTGCCGACAAGAATTATGGTTATTTAAGCACAAGCTATGCCACTGGCACACTGGACAAACTTGAAATAAACCAAAAATACGATGACACATTCGTATTTACGACTGAAGGCTCTGGTTACTCCATAAAGGACAACAAAACTGGAAGATATTACGTGCAAAAAGAAGATTACAAATCTTTCAACCTTTCCGAAACAGCCGCAGCTTGGTCTGTTGAGCCACAAGCAGATGGCACTTTCAAGATTGAGCAAAACGGATACTACATGCAGTTTGGTGAAGGCACATACACGTCTTTCGGCGTTTACACCGAGGCACAAGCCAACACCGCCATGCCAATGCTCTACGTTTATGACGAGGGAACCTCAACCGGCATAGGCTCGGTAAACGCAGCCGCCAGCAACGCCAACGCCCCCATCTACAACCTGGCAGGCCAGCGCGTAGGCAACGACTACAAGGGCGTGGTGATACAGAACGGCAAGAAGCGCATAAACAAGTAAGCGCAGTGACACCAAACAATGGCACCCAACCATGCCGGCACGCAAGCTTGCCGTCGGCATGATGGCATAACAAAAAACAAGGCAAGGGCTTCCAACCGAAAACGTTGGAAGCCCTTGTCTGTATATCGCACGCGCAACGGCAACGCCATTACGGCGTAAACGCAACGTGATTACGGCGCAAACGCAACCTGATTGCGGCGTAAAGGCAACGCCGTCGCGCCGCAATCGGCAAATGGCTAAAGCCCCTTTACGAACCTCAGCACGTCGTTCACGATGTCGTCAACGCCCGAGGCGGTGGCACTGTCGGCCTGCTGCCTAACCTCGCTCTTCACGCGTCGCGCCACCTCGTCGGCAATGCGGTTGGTGACACGCTTCGACAGCGAGTCAACCGTCATGCCGTTGCGCCTCGTGGTCCTTGTGGTCTCGGTTGTGGCGTTGCCGTCGGCGTCAACCGTCGTCACCGTCTGCTCCATCGTGCCGTTGTCGAAACCGTCAACGCCCCACGCACCGCCCATGTACCTCTTCATCAAGGCCGGCACCACGCCCGTCAGGCTCATGGCCTTGACATGCCCCAGCACACCCACAGAAGTCCTCGTCTCGCTGCCCGGTCGGTCACCGCGAATGGTGGTGGTGGAGAAGAAAACGTAGTTGTGGTATTCAAGGCTCTCGTCAAGCAGGCTGTATGCCAGCTGCCTCACCATGCCACCGCTGATGCCCGTCACCGCCTCCACGATGCCGCGGACGGTGGGGTCGCCGATGTCGGAAACACGGTCGGCAACACGGTCAACGCTGCCGTATATCGCCCTGCGGTGCTCGGCAACGCCTGGGTTGGTGAGCGCAAGCACAAACAACGCCACCGCCGTGAGCGCAAGGAACGCCCACAGCCCCGTGTGGCTTGGGCGGCGACGGTCGTCACGGCTGCTTCCGTCACCACCGTCGCCACACGCCTGACGGGTGGCTGCCGCCTGCGGCGGCACGTCCGTGTGCCCTTCCTGTCGCACCACCGGAGACTCCTGCCACGCAGACGGAGCCACTACCGGCGGCTCCGCCTGCGGTGCGCCATCGTCGAAGAAGAGCTGCCTAAGCTCATCAACCTGCCACGCCGGGGCCCATTGCTCCATGCCATCACACCACACCAGCGTGCCCTGGTCAATGCCACGGCGGCGAAGCTCGTCAATGGTGTAAGGCCCCTGCTGAATGTCGTTTAGCAATATAAAATAGTCCATATTTCATAAATAAATTAATATTTATCGACAAAATTACCAAAAAGCTCCAAGCATTGTCACCTTTTCCGAAAGAAAGCGCACTTTGATAAAACTTTTTAAGAAAAAGTGTTGCCGCTTTGGAAAAATTATATTAATTTTGGAGCATCAAAACTTATACAAAACTAATACTATTAACGCTTATGAAAAGACCTATTGTCCTTTTAGGAGCATTGTTGCTTTCATGCGGGCTCACTGGGGGAGGTACTGTTTTTGCAACTCCCGACGCTCAGTCCGTGGAACAGAACGGTAACACTGTGACCGGTACCATCGTTGACGAGAAAGGCGAGCCAATAGTGGGCGCCAGCATACAGGAAGTTGGTACAAACCGTGGCACAATCTCCGACCTGAACGGTCGTTTCAGCCTTTCCGTAAGACCAAAGGCACAACTGAAAATAACCTACCTCGGCTACAAATCGGTGACTCTCAACGCCAAAGACAAACTGAAGGTGGCAATGGACGTTGACCAGGCCAACCTCGACGAGGTGGTGGTGGTGGGCTACGGCCAGCAGAAGAAGGCAAACCTCACGGGTGCCGTGGCGAGCGTCGATGTGGAAAAGACCCTCGGCAGCAGGCCCGAGCAAGACGTGGCAAAGGCGTTGCAAGGCTCGGTGCCCGGACTGACGATACTGAGCAACAGCGGCGACCTGGACGCCTCGACCTCGATGTCAATACGCGGCCTCGGCACACTGTCGAACAGCCAAAACTCGTCTCCACTCATCATCGTTGACGGCGTGCCCGTTGACGACCTCAACATGATAAACGGCAACGACATCGCGTCCATCTCGGTGCTGAAGGATGCCTCGTCGAGCGCCATCTACGGCTCGCGAGCCGCATTCGGCGTGGTGCTCATCACCACGAAGCAGGGACAGAAGGGCGAGAAGGTGAACGTGAAATACAACATGCAGTTCGCGTGGGACAAGTCAACATACCTGCCCGACTATCCGTCGGTGCCCGAGCAGCTGCGCGCCGGCATAAGGGGCAAGGCACGCGCCGGCGAGTCAATGCCCGAGCTGTTCGGCATGTACTTTGACCAGCTGCTGCCTTACGCCGAGGCCTGGGAGAAGCAGCACAGCGGCAAGAAGGGCTACTCGGTGATGGAGCCGTTCCAGAGCATGGACAACGTGGGCGACTACTACTTCAAGGACGGGCAGCCGCTCTACTACGCCGACTACGACATGCAGGACATCTGGTACAGCAACAGCGCCCCCTCGACAAACCACAACGTGAGCCTCTCCGGCTCGACGGGCAAGACCACGTTCTACGCCTCGTTCAACTACGACGCCAAGGAGGACGTGATGAAGATAAACCCGAGCAAGCGCAACCGATATGGCGTGAACCTGAACATAAGCACCGACATAACCGACTGGCTGACAGTGGGCGCGCGCGTCAACTGGATGCACCGCCACTTCAGCAAGGCTGACCCATGGTCGTACACGTACCAGTACCTGTGGCGCTGGGGCTCATACTTCATACCGTCGGGCATATACGAGGCTCCCGACGGAACGCAGTACGACTACCGCGTGGTGGCAATGCAGAAAGACTGCAACCGCCTGGTAAGCAAGCACGACCGCCTGAGCCTGAACGGATACGTAAGGGCACACATCACGAAGGACCTGACGCTCAACGCCGACTACACCTACGTGACCGACAACTTCAACTACAAGGCATCAAACAAGAGCATATACGGCATGAACTGGAGCGGCACCAGCCCACAGTACATCGTTTCGACCTCGAACAGCGACGCGACTCGCTGGAACCGACGCTCGGCAAGGTGGACGGCGAACGCATACCTTGACTACGCACACACATGGGACAAGAAGCACAACTTCCACGCCATGGCGGGCATCAACGGCGAAAACTTCACGACCGACTACTTCTACGTGCGCCGCAAGCAGCTCTACGACGAGAGCTACCCGGAGCTGAACCTCGCATACGGCGACCTGAAGAACGCCACGATAACATCAAGCACGGGCGACCGCGCGTCGGCAGGCTTCTTCGGACGCATCAACTACGACTACAACGGCATTTACCTGCTTGAGCTAAACGGACGCTATGACGGCTCAAGCCGCTTCCGCGAGGGCGACCGCTGGGCGTTCTTCCCAAGCCTGTCGCTGGGTTACCGCTTCACCGAGGAGCCTTACTGGAAGAACCTCACCAAGTATGTGTCAAACGGTAAGCTGCGCTTCTCGTTCGGCGAGATCGGCAACGAGGCCATCGGCGACAACATGTTCATCTCAACCCTCTCGGCAACGCAGGGCAACTCAAGCAACCCGATATGGCTCAACGGCGACGGCACGCAGCTCAACCAGTTCACCATGCCGACATGGGTCAACTCGGGTCTCACATGGGAGCGCATCCAGACCACCAACCTCGGTCTCGACCTCGGCTTCCTCGACAACGAGCTTAACATGACATTCGAGCTTTACCAGCGACTAACCAAGGACATGCTGGCACCGGGCAAGGCCGTGCCGTCGGCTGTGGGAGCAAGCGCACCTTACACCAACAACGGCGAGCTGCGCTCACGCGGATGGGAGCTTAGCCTCGCATGGAACCACCAGTTCACCAAGGACTTGCGCGTTTACGCAAACTTCTCCATTGGCGACTCGAAGGTGAAAGTGACCAAGTGGAACGTTGAGTACGACGAGAACGGCAACAGAGTTCCCGACGTGATCGGACACACCAACAGCACCGCTTACGCCTACCAGGGCGAGACGTGGGGCGACATCTGGGGCTTCGAGACTGACCGCTACTTCACCGAGGACGACTTCAACGGGCAGAACGCAGACGGATCGTGGAACTACAAGGAAGGCATAGCCGACCAGACAGGCATACAGACGGGCAACTTCGTGTATGGTCCCGGCGACATCAAGTTCAAGGATCTCAACGGCGACGGCAAGATTGACGGTGGCAAGGGCACAACAGCCGACCACGGCGACCTGAAGGTCATCGGCAACACGCTGCCACGCTACGAGTACAGCTTCCGCCTTGGCGCAAGCTGGAAGGGCTTTGACATTGACGCGTTCTTCCAGGGCGTGGGCAAGCGCGACGTTTGGACACTGTCATCCTTCAACTTCCCACTGATGCGCAACGCTGACCTCGCACTCTACGCCAACCAGACGAGCTACAACATTTACGACCCCGAGAACGGCATCGTAAACATAAGCGAGAGCAACGATTACCCATGCCTGTGGCCGGGCAACGAGGGAGCCGGAAACGTATCGGCACTGTCGGCAGCCGGCGGCAGCAAAAACTACTACCCACAGTCAAAGTACCTCGTCAACATGTCGTACCTGCGCTGTAAGAGCATCACCATCGGATACACGCTGCCGCAGCACCTGTTGCGCAAGATTTACGTACAGAACCTGCGCGTGTATGTAAGCGGCAACAACCTCTTCCTGCTGCACAAGGGCAACGGCGACCTGCCGCTTGACCCGGAAGTCAACGATGGCGAGAGCAGCTGGAGCTACGGCACATGGGGACGCACGGTGCCTGTGACAAAATCATTCGCCGTGGGATTGCAGCTCACATTCTAAATGCCTAACAACTAAAACTCAAGCAACATGAAAAAGTCAATTCTATATATCATTGCCGCCTCGGCACTGGTGCTGACAAGCTGCGACGACCTGTTGGACAAAAGCCCGCGTGACACGTTCACAAACACGCCGGCATTCTGGAGCAACACCAACATGGTGGAAAGTTACAGCAACCGTTTCTACGCATACTATGGCGGGGCAAGCAACTTCTACTTTAACACCCTGAACGACGACCAGGTGGCGCCATCATTCGCCAACTGGACTTTCACCAACGTTCCGGCAACGGCAAGCGCATGGTCGTCAAGGTTCACCAACATACGCCGCGTCAACTACCTGCTCGACGGCCTGAAGACATCAACCCTGCCGACCGCAACGAAGACGCAGTATGAGGCAATAGGAAGGCTGAACCGCGCATACGTTTACTCGGAACTCGTGAAAATGTACGGTGACATACAATGGGAGAACACCGTGATACTTGACCCCGAAGACCCAGCCACGAGGGGCGAGCGCAACGACTGCGACGCTGTGATGGACTCGGTGCTAAACGACCTCGACTTCGCCATAGCGAACATACCGTCGAACACTGCCGACAAGACCCTGTGGAGCAAGGAGATGGCCCTGGCAATGAAGAGTGACATCTGCCTGTACTGGGGAACCTACTGCAAGTATCGCACGCAGGCCGACAACGGCAAGGCCGCTGACGCGTCACGCGCGCAACGCTACCTGCAGGAAAGCGCATCAGCCTCTGAGCAGTTGATGAACAGCAACAAGTTCGCGCTCAACGAGTGGGACTTCGAGGGCACCTACGAGAGCAGCATCCCGTCGAAGCTTTACACAATATACAACTCGCTGACGCTTGGCAAGAACAGCGAGGTGATATTCTACAAGCACTACGAGAAGGACGTGCTGATGCACGGACTGCCCGACTACACCTGCGGCTCAACAACGCAGAGCGGCATATCAAAGGATGCCATTGACGCATTCCTCTTCCTCGACGGCAAGCCAAAGGCAACGACAAGCCTTGACACCAACGACAAGGCCGTGAAGAACGCCAACGGCGACTACTCGATTGCCCACTTCCTCGCCAACAAGGACAAGCGCCTGAAACTGCTCGTTGACTCAGTGCTGGCCTTCAAGGGACATGGCTGGATACGCAACGAGCCGTCAACCGACGGACCACTGCCTGCCGAGATGACAGCCTCAACGGGTTACACCGTTTACAAATATGACAACCCGCTGATGCCAATCGTGAACCGCACAAGCACCAACGGCTGTTACACTGACATTCCGTTGTACTGGTACTCGGTGGTGCTGCTCAACTATGCCGAGGCAAAGGCAGAGCTTGGCACCATAACGCAAGCCGACCTCGACAAGAGCGTGAACCTGTTGCAAAAACGCGCCGGGCTGCCCGCCATGCCCCTCACACCGGAAGCCGACCCGGCAAACAACATGAAGGTGAGCAACCTGATATGGGAGGTGCGCCGCTGCCGCAGGTGTGAACTGATGTGCGACAACAATTACCGCTACTGGGATCTCGTGCGCTGGCACCAGATGGACAAGATGGACAGCAAGGTGAACACGGCAATAAACATGGGCGCAAACGTGACAAACGTGGCTGACGCTGACAAGGATGCAAACGGCTATCTCAACGGCACGGCCGCAACGCGCTCGTTCAACGCCAAATATTACCTGTACCCGGTTCCGACAAACGAGCTTGACCTGAACAAGAACATCAAGCAGAACCCAGGATGGTGACAAGACGTGGGGAAAACGCCCACACGCACATAAGACAAACCAACGCCTAACACTCGACAAAGGGCACACGCAACGTGTGCCCCACACGATAAAAAAAACCGTTGGGGATAACCAATACCAACGGTTTTTTTCGTAACTTTGTAACCGAGAACAAAAACCTTTGAAAACGATGGGCTTAAATTTACGCTTATTAATTATAGGATCCGCCACGACCATCTGCCTTCAATCAATGGCGCAACAAACGACCAACCAAACAATTACAAAGGCGCAAGAACAGGCAATTGCCACCACCCTGCAGGCTTACACACAAGGCATACGCACAGGTAAGATTGCCGTGGACTCATCGTTCGTATCAACCGATAGCGTAAAGATTTTCCTCAACTCCGCCCTGCAAGACATCCCAATGAGGCAAGACAACGTTGCGGCAATGACCCAAGCCGTGGCAAACTGCCTCACAAAGGAGCTGGGCGACAGGGAAATGGAAATTCTCATCAACGGGCATGAGATAAACTCACTCATACCAAACTTTTACAGACCAAGAAAAGAACGCAGGCAGGCGTTCGCAAACAGCCCGTCGGGCACACGTGCACGTGGCAACGGCGGCGCATCCATAGTAACCAACGACGACAAGCCATACGACATAAGGAAAGGACTGGATGGCAGGCACATTGCCCTATGGCAAAGCCACGGCAAATATTTCGAGCAAGGACTGAACAGGTGGGAATGGCAACGCGCCAGGCTGTTCGAGACCGTGGAAGACAAGTTCACGCAAAGTTTCGTGCTGCCATACCTCGTGCCAATGCTTGAGAACGCCGGGGCTTACGTAATGATGCCCCGCGAAAGGGACACAAACCAAAACGAAGTCATCGTGGACAACGATGGCAAACTGGCTTCTTCCCCTTACAAAGAGGCTAACGGCAAAGAGCCTTGGCAGCAAGGCGACGGCACAGGCTTCGCATACGCAAAGAAAGAATACATCAATTTTGAAAATCCATTCACAGAAGGAACATTCCGGCAGGCAACCACAACAAAGGACAGCAAGGAAGAGGAATGGAGCACCATAACATGGTCGCCAAACATCCCCCAAAGCGGTCGCTATGCCGTATATGTTTCTTATAAGACTTTGCCAAACAGCACCAAGGATGCCCACTACACCGTATGGCACGACGGCACGGCGACAAACTTCACCGTAAACCAGACGATGGGTGGCGGAACGTGGATTTACCTCGGAACGTTCCACTTCACGAAAGGACATCCAGGCAACGGCGTAAGGCTTGACAACCACTCAAGGAGCGCAAACCGCATCGTGACAGCCGACGCGGTGAGGTTTGGCGGCGGCATGGGAAACATAGCGCGCGCAGCCAACGGCGACAAAATAAAGAATTACACGAAAGGAAACCGCACAGACGAGAGCCAGGAACGCAACGAGTTTCAGCCACAATTGCAGTACGAACCCACAACAAGCGGATACCCACGATACCTTGAAGGCTCACGCTATTGGCTGCAATGGGCAGGCATCCCCGACAGCGTTTACTCGCCGTCGCACGGCAACAACGATTACACCGACGACTACAAGAACCGAGGCATCTGGGTAAACTACCTCGCAGGTGGCACACGGGCTTGTCCGGAGGCAAAAGGGCTGAACATACCCATTGACCTGTCGTTTGCGCTACACACTGACGCTGGCACCGTGGTGGGCGACTCCATCATCGGGAACCTCGGCATTTACCAGACATCACAATATGGCGGAACATTTGCGGACGGCTCGTCGCGCGATGCCAACCGTGACCTCTGCGACCTCGTGCAAACACAAATCACCAACGACTTGCGCACGCAAATGGAACCCAAATGGACTCGCCGCGGCATGTGGAACCAGCGTTATTTTGAGGCTTGGGTGCCACGAGTCCCGGCCATGCTCCTCGAACTGATGTCACACTCCAGTTTCGCCGGGATGCGCTACGGACTTGACCCACGCTTCCGTTTCACCGCAAGCCGTGCAATATACAAGGGCATACTGCGTTTCCTCGCAACGGAGCACGGACAGGATTACGTTGTGCAACCGCTGCCCGTGAACAGTTTCTCGGCGACGCTCGACAACGAAAACAGGGTGGTGCTAAACTGGCAAGCCACCGCCGACTCACTTGAACCCACCGCTGAGGCAAGGCTATTCGTGGTGTACAAGCGAATTGGCAACGGCGACTTTGACAACGGCACGACAACAAGGAAAAGCACATACACTACGGAAATACCCAAGGACGAGATTGTGAGCTTCAAGGTCACGGCACTGAACGATGGCGGCGAGAGCTTCCCGTCGGAAATCCTCTCCGTTGGCATAAACAGCAAGGCTACGGCAAAACCAATACTCGTGATAAACGGCTTTGATCGCATAAGCGCACCCGATGACTTCCGCAGCAGCGACGACGCATTGGCAGGTTTCCTCGCCGAATACGACAACGGTGTCCCTGACAAGGAACAAATCTCATACGTAGGAGCGCAAAAGGAGTTTCGCCGCAGCATTCCATGGACGCACGACGACGCTTCCGGATTCGGCGACAGCTATGGCGATCAGGAGCGCATCACGATAGCCGGCAACACGTTCGACTATCCTGCGATGCACGGCAGCAGCATAATGAAGGCCGGATACAGTTTCGTGTCAACAAGCCGCTCTGCCATCTCGCATGAAACGTTCACGACTTCATGCACCACGGAAAACTATTCGGCAATCGACCTGATACTCGGCAAGGAAAAACAGACAAAATTGGGACGCGAGGGGCTGCACCCACTGTCGTTCAAGACTTTCGACCAGCCAATGCAGCAACTGCTGACCGGCTACTGCAAGTCAGGCGGCTCGGTGCTGGTGTCAGGCAGCTACGTAGGAACAGACCTATGGCAAAACCCATTGGCAAAAAGCGAAGAGGCTGACCGCAATTTCGCGAAGACCATATTGAAATACCAATGGCGCGAAGACCGTGCGGCAAAGACCGGCGAAATAGCATACGTGGCATCGCCCCTTTCAAGCGAAACGCACAACTTCACATACCACAACAAGCCTAACAGCACTTCATACGTTGTGGAATCACCAGATGCCATTGACCCTGCCTGCCCAGAGGCTTACACAGCATTCCGCTATCCAGAGAACGGCATGTCGGCAGGCATTGTCTTCGGCGGCAACGCCACAGACAAGTGGCGCACGTGTGTGCTCGCCTTTCCTTTCGAAGCGGTGAAGGACGAAGGCATAAGGGACACGATGATGAAGAAAATACTGAAATACCTGGATCCACGCTGACAAACACAAAAGGCAATGACGAAAACCAAGCTCTTACATAGCACAGGACACCATGCCCTTAACAGCCTAAGACACATCGCCCTTGCGATATTATTAGGCATTGCGCCCACAGCCAAACCAACCCCGGCTATTGGGACGGAACGGCAGGTCATGTCACAAGACGAAAACGCAGGCTTCCGCTTCGCCATTCTGACGGACATCCACATACGTGTGGGAGCCACCACGCCAACCCAAGACCTGCGCAACAGCGTGAGCCAGATAAACCAAGACAACGGCATCGACTTCGTGCTCGTGACCGGCGACATTGCCGACGGTGGCGACGGGGCATCACTGAGGCTGGCAAAAGAGGAACTTGACAAACTCGGGAAGCCTTATTACATACTTGAAGGAAACCATGACCAAAACTGGAGCGAAAGCGGCTGCATGGACTTCGTGAAGATTTTCGGCTACGAACGATTCTGCTTCGACCACAAGGGCTTCCGCTTCATCGGATTTCCAACAGGCCCAATGATGCGAATGGCACTCGGGCACGTTGCACCGGAGGACATCGAATGGGCAAAAGAGCAACTGGATGCCAACGGCAAAAACGGGAAGCCTGTCTTCATGGTTTGTCACATGCCAATGCAGCCCCAAGACGTTGACAACTGGTACAGCGTAACCGACATGGCACGCCAGTATCCCGTCGTGGCGTTCATTGACGGACATTACCACCGAAACATCCACGCCCACTGCGACGGCATACCGTCGATCATAAACATCACAAACCTACGCCAAAAAGGAAACGACGCAGGACAATACAACGTAGTGAACATAACGGCGGACTCCGTATTCGTAAGCACACACCCCTACGGCAAGCCAAGCTACCGATGGATGGCAATGGAATTGACGACAAAGCACGACGACAACTCCGCCAACTGGTTTCCACGCCCCGACTTCAACGTAAACAGCGAATACCCACATATTAAAGAAGCCTGGACGGTACAGCAACACGCCGGAATATACTCATCGCCCGTGGTGTGGAACAGGCACATTTACGCTGCCGACAACATTGGGAACATCGTTTGCTATGACAAGCTTGGGCATGAGGCATGGCGTTACTCCACAGGGGCGCGCGTCATAGGCACGCCGGCGATAGGCAAAGGCGTGCTGGTAGCAGGATCAGCCGACCACTGCGTATATGGCATTGACGCACGCAGCGGAAAACTGAAATGGAAAGTGGAAACTGGCAAACCGTGCGTCAGTGCGGTAACGATAGTAGGCAACCATGCGTTCGTCGGAGCCGGCGATGGCATCTTCAGGGCGATAAACATCAAGGACGGATCTGTGGCATGGCAGACGGAAGGCATCAAAGGATACGTTGAGACGAAACCGCTTGTAAGCGATGGCAAGGTGGTGTTTGGCGACTGGGCAAACTCCCTTTACTGCCTCGACAGCCGAAACGGCAAGCTGCTTTGGACATGGCAACCGCCACGCAAAAACGACATGCACTATTCTCCGGCAGGAGTATGGCCAGTGGCTGCCAACGGACGTGTCTTCATCTGTGACCCCGAACGCGCCATGACGGCAATCGACATCAACAACGGCAAGCAGATATGGAGGACATACCAAAGCAAGGTGCGCGAAAGCATTGGATTGTCGAAAGACCGAAAACGCATATACGCCAAGACTATGCAGGACAGTATTGTATGCTACTCAACGGAAACCGACCAAGCCAAAGAACTGTGGGCAACCGACTGCAAGTTTGGTTATGAGCACGCACGCGTAATGCTTGTTGAAAAAGACGGCGTATGCTTCGCAAGCACAAAAAACGGTCTTATAATGGCACTCGACGGTCGTACCGGCAAACTGCTATGGAAACACAAGGTCGGCAACACGCTAATAAACACCGTTGTGCCACTGTCAAAAGACAAAATAGTATTTACCAACGAAGATGGAACTGTGGGAATGATAATCAACGAGAAACCATAATTCCAAAGGCTGAAAATTTCAAGAAAAAACTTTAAGACAAAAGATATGAAAAACTTAATCGATTGCTTCGTGCCAAAAGGCAACGAGGAAGAGACAAAGAAAAACGTACAGGCTCTTGAAGCCGAGAAAATAGTAAACAGCGTGACCGTAGTGGAAGGCAACGTAAAGGCATCGGCAACACTCAAGGAGATTGCGGCAAAAGCCAATGCCGAATACACCATGGTGTACCTGAAAAACCAATTCATACAGATGGGCTATCTTGCACTCGAACGCATGGCACAGATTGCAGGCACCACCAAGGCAGGAATGACATACGCTGACCATTACAACATTTCGGCAGAAGGAAAGCGCACTGACGCTCCTGTAATAGACTACCAACTGGGTTCGCTGCGCGACGACTTCAACTTTGGCTCAGTAATCCTGTTCCGCACCGATGCCCTTAAGGATGCCGCCACACGCATGACAGCCGATTACCAAGCAGCCGGCTTCTACGACTTACGCCTGAAACTCGCGGAGAAATATGAAATAAGCCATGTTAACGAGTTCCTGTATTCTGAGGTTGAGCTTGACACACGCAAAACCGGAGAGAAACTCTTCGACTACGTTGATCCTCGCAACCGTGCATCGCAGATTGAGATGGAACAGGCTTGCACTGAATACCTAAAGGAGATTGGCGGATACCTCCAGCCAAACGACTTCAAGGCCGTGGACATAAACGAAGGCGAGTTTCCCGTGGAGGCAACAATAATGATTCCGGTGCGCAACCGCATCCGCACCATACGTGATGCAGTGGAAAGTGCATTGGCGCAGAAAACATCTTTCGAATACAACGTGTTCATTGTGGAGAATGGACCGGAATGCCACTCAACCGACGGAACGACGGAGGCTGTGGCTGAGCTTGCAGCAAAAGCCCCACGCATAATACACATCGTGACCGACCGCCGTGACCTCGGTGTGGGAGGCAGCTGGAACATGGCCGCCAACGACCCACGCTGCGGACGCTTCATCGCCCAACTCGACTCCGACGACGTGTACCTGGACGAAAACACATTGCAAAAAGTCGTGGATGCATTCCGTGAGCAACGCACAGCAATGATAATCGGCTCATACGAACTTACCGACATTGACAAGAACCCACTGCCGCCCGGAGTCATCGCACACAAGGAATGGACTCCCGACAACGGGCGCAACAACGCCTTGCGCATAAACGGACTTGGCGCACCACGTGCCTTCTTCACGCCCGTACTGCGCAGCCTGCCAATGCCTAACGTAAACTACGGCGAAGACTATGCAACGGCTCTCGCCGTGACACGCCATTATCAACTCGGCAGAATTTACGACCCCATATATTGCTGCCGCCGCTGGGACGACAACTCAGACGGAGACTTGTCAATCGAAAAGGAAAACCGCAACAACCTTTACAAGGATCGCATACGCACGTGGGAGCTTATGGCAAGGCTCAAAGGCTAAGAAAACGTTTGCCTAAATCCATATCCCGACCGGCAATTACCCGGTCGGGAACGTTCCTCTCCGCAAGGAATGTTACCAAGCAGGGATGTTTATTCCCTACAGGAAACCGCGCAAAACAAAGTTGCATCCTCCTTGCGTGGATGAAAACAGCAGAAAATCGCCTAATATAAAAACCAAAAGAAAATGGCAAAAGAAAAAGACTCGGAAACAATCGGGCAACCAAGCAATACATTCTCGTCCGTTGAGCACAATATCGGGAAAAGCCATTGCAACCGCAATCCTTGGTGGTGGATACCAACCCTGTATTTCGCCGAAGGCATACCATACTTCATCGTGAACAACATCTCCGTGACAATGTTCACAAAGATGGGAGTGCCCAACGGCGAAATGGCATTGTTCACCTCCCTACTCTACCTGCCCTGGACCATAAAGCCGCTTTGGAGCCCGTTCGTGGACATAATGAAAACCAAACGATGGTGGATTCTTGCCATGCAAATTCTGATGTCAGTTTGTTTCATACTGCTCACGCTTAGCATCCCACAGCCTGACGCAGCCACGATAGGCGCCAAAGGCACGCCGATAAGCATGTTCACGTTCACGCTTTTGCTATTCGTTATAACAGCATTCGCCTCTGCCACCCACGACATAGCCGCCGACGGCTTCTACATGCTCGCCAACAACGAGGAGCAACAAAGCTTCTTCGTTGGCATACGCTCAACCTTCTACCGCCTGAGCAGCATCTTCGGGCAAGGAGTGTTGGTTTACATTGCCGGGCACTTGGAGAAATCGACGGGCAACATTCCACTTTCATGGCAAATAACCATGGGCATCACAGCCATAATGTTTTGCGCCATAACACTTTACCACACATGGTCAATACCAAGGCCAAAAGCTGACGCACCACACATTGAAGACAACAAGAGCGGACGTGCCACCGAAATTCTACGCGAGTTTGGCCGCACATGGGTAACTTTCTTCCAAAAGCCAGGCGTGTTGCTCGCAATCGTGTTCATGCTGCTTTACCGCCTGCCCGAGGCTTTCCTCCTGAAAATGGTCAATCCGTTCCTCCTTGATCCTGTGGAAAACGGTGGTCTTGCCCTTGACACCGACATGGTAGGAATTGTGTATGGCACCATAGGCGTTGCGGCACTGACCGTTGGTGGAATACTTGGCGGAATATGCGCGTCAAAATGGGGACTGCACAAGTCACTTTGGCCGATGGCCGCCTGCATGACACTGCCATGTGCCACCTTCGTTTACCTTAGCATGGTCCTGCCACACAACCTATGGATAATATCCACATGCGTGGCAGTGGAACAGTTTGGTTATGGCTTCGGCTTCACAGCCTATATGCTTTACATGATTTACATCTCACAAGGCGAATTTGCCACCGCCCACTATGCCATCTGCACGGCGTTCATGGCGTTGAGCATGATGATACCAGGCGCATTCGCAGGCTACATCCAAGAAGCCATTGGATATGAGCATTTTTTCTGGATGGTCATAGCCTGCTGCCTCGCGACAGTGGTAATGACGTTTTTGGTAAGCAAGAAAATAGATCCCGAATACGGTAAAAAAAGAGTAGCATAAAAGACATTGAAAACAATGAAGATGTTAAGTCAAAAGCTTCCCTGCATAAAGAAAGCACTGATGATTGGCTTTATATGCGCAATCATTCCACTTGCCTCACAGGGCGCAACAAAAGACAAGGTTGCCATATCCACAGGCATCGAAGTGTTGAAGCACGACGGTTTCAAACTCTTGCAAGGCAAGCGCGTTGGTTTGGTGACCAATCCGACCGGCGTTGACAATGACCTCGTATCTGACATTGACATCCTGCACAAAGCCCCAGGCGTTACCCTGGCGGCACTCTACGGTCCCGAGCACGGTGTACGAGGTTCTGCCCACGCCGGCGACTATGTTGGAGGAGGCAAGGATGCCGCTACCGGAGTCCCAGTTTACTCACTGTATGGCAAAAACCGCATACCAACAAAAGAAATGCTAAAGGGCATTGACGTGCTGGTTTACGACATACAAGACGTAGGCTCACGCTCTTTCACCTACATATCAACGCTTTACAACGTGATGAGAGCGGCGGTAAAGCACAAGATACCAGTCGTTGTGCTTGATCGCCCCAATCCTCTTGGCGGAGAGAAAGTGGAAGGAAACATTACCGAGGACGATTGCGTAAGTTTTGTGTCACAAATAAAAGTGCCATACATTTACGGACTAACTCCTGGCGAGGTGGCTTTGTACCTAAATGGCGAGGACATGCTGGGTGGCAAATGCGACCTCACCATCGTAAAGATGAAAGGATGGAAACGGAAAATGACTTACGAGGACACCGGGCTGAAATGGGTGTTGTCGTCGCCACACATTCCCGAGGCATCCACCAATCCGTTTTACAGCATAACTGGCATAATGGGCGAACTTTACAATGTGTCAATAGGCGTGGGTTACACGCTACCGTTCAAGCTTATAGGAGCCGAATGGATAAACGCCCCCGAGTTTGCCGCCGCAATGAACGCACTGCAATTGCCAGGATATGTTTTCCGCCCAATCTACTACACTCCTTATTATGGCACAGGCAAGGGAAAGGAACTGCAAGGCGTGCAAATTTACATTACCGACTACCATAAAGCCAACCTCACGGAGGTGCAGTGGTATGCCTTGCAAGAACTTTACCGCCTTTATCCCGACCACGACCCAATGGCAAAAGCCACCAAGCGCGCCGACATGATCAACAAGGTCTGTGGCTCAAAACAGATACGCAGGCTTTTCCTGAAACGCCACCTGTGGTCAGATGCGAAACCATATTGGGACAAGGACATTGAGACTTGGAAAAACATCTCAAAAAAATACTGGCTATACAAATGAATCAAAGAATTTTATCAGTTGACATCCTGCGTGGCATAACCATCGCCGGGATGATACTTGTCAACAATCCAGGCGGAAGCGAAGCTGACTGCTTTGCCCCCCTGTGCCATGCCGAGTGGCTTGGGCTGACGCCAACCGACCTCGTCTTCCCGACGTTCATGTTCATCATGGGCATCACAACCTACCTGTCACTTCGCAAGTTCAATTTCTCATGGTCAACGACATGCGCCAGAAAGATTGCCAAACGTGCCTTCCTGCTGTGGGGCATCGGGCTTGCGATCTCGGTGTTGCTCTCACTCATACGCCAGGCACTAATCCCCGACACCGGCATCAACCTTGCCGAGACTTTCGCCAACTTGCGCATACTTGGCGTGTTGCCACGCCTTGGAATATGCTATGGTCTGGCAGCCGTCATTGCCATATCGGTGAACCACAAGTACATGCCATGGCTCATCGCGCTTATGTTCGCAGCCTACTACGCCATACTCGAACTCGGCAACGGCTACGTACATGACGGCACAAACATCATAGCCATCGTTGACGATGCCATCCTCGGGCACAACCACGTTTACCGTTGGGACAGCCCAGACCCCGAGGGGCTGCTTTCCACATTGCCGGCATTGGCTCACGTGCTCATAGGTTTCTGCGTTGGCAAAGTGGTCATGAACATCAAAGACCTGAACGAAAAGATTGAGCGCATGTTCGTCATCGGCACGCTGCTCATGCTTGCCGGCGTGCTGCTTGCATACCTTTGCCCGATAAGCAAGAAACTGTGGACCCCAACATTCGCCATGACCACTTGCGGCATTGGCTGCACGCTTCTCGCCCTGCTGACATGGCTAATCGACAAACGTGGCTACCAAGGTCGCATCACAGGCTTCTTCCACGTTTTCGGTGTCAATCCCCTTGCGCTTTACATCCTCTCAGACCTGTTGCTCATACCTTACTGCATGCTTCCGCTATTTGGCGGAAAAACCTTGCAGCAACTGCTCTACCACGACGTGTTCTCGCCTATCATGCCCTTCGCATGGGCATCGCTTGCATGGGCGTTGCTATTCGTGCTGAGTTGTTGGGCCATCGGCTTATGGATGTTCAAAAAGAAAATTTACATAAAACTATAAACCAAAGCCAATTTAGGCATTGCTTGATATTGAAACTTTACGCAAATACATAAAAAGGAAACGCCATGATATTATTAGCAGACAGCGGCTCCACGAAAACCGATTGGGGTCTGATAGAGAACGGTAAACTTACGAAGAAAATCCGCACCGCAGGCATGAACCCTTTCCAGATGTCTGAGGATGAGATAAGAAACGAGATAAAAGAGCATCTCGTGCCAGAACTGCCAGGCACACAGGTTGACGAAGTCCACTTCTACGGCGCCGGCTGCACAAAGGAAAAGCAACCCGTGGTGGAACGTGCCCTGCGCGCCAACCTAACGATAAACGGCGAGTGCGAGGTGGCAAGCGACATGCTGGGGGCGGCACGCGGCATCTGCGGTCACAAGCCCGGCATAGCGTGCATACTCGGCACCGGCAGCAACTCTTGTTCCTACGATGGCAAGTACCTGCTGAAAAACGTCTCGCCGCTCGGCTTCATACTCGGCGACGAGGGCAGCGGCGCAGTGCTCGGCAAGCTGCTTGTTGGCGACGTGCTGAAAAACCAGATGCCCGAGACCATACGCGAGCGTTTCTTCGAGAAATTCAAGCTAACGCCTGCCGAAATCATCGACCGCGTTTACCGCCAGCCAAAGCCCAACACGTTTCTTGCCTCGTTTGTGCCCTTCCTTGAGGAAAACATCGGCGAGCCCCACATTTACAACCTCGTGAAAGAGAGTTTCCGCTCATTCCTGCGCCGCAACGTCATGCAATACGACGGTTGGCAAACGCTGCCAATAGGCTTCAACGGCTCCATAGCCGTGTTCTACAAGGAACCGCTCATGGAAGCGCTTGAAGAAGAAGGCATGCACCTCGGGCGCATAATACAAGCCCCGATGGAAGCCTTGGCAGAATACCACCAAGCCTGACAACAAAACATACCATAACCGCTTGCCCCAACCACCCCACCCTCGTTTCGGTGGAAAGGCGTGGGCAAGATACCACCACGAGCATTATGTCATTCACAAAGATAACTGAGCAACCATCACTCTACGATGGCCTTGAGAACAAAAGTGTCCACGAGCTGCTTGTTGACATCAACAATGAGGACAAGAAGGTAGCCTCAGCCGTGGAGAAAGCCATACCACAAATAGAACGCCTGGTGTCACAAATCGTGCCACGCATGCAACGCGGCGGACGCGTCTTCTACATGGGCGCAGGCACGAGCGGAAGGCTCGGCGTGCTTGACGCATCAGAGTTGCCACCAACATTCGGCGTTCCGCCAACAATGGTTTATGGCTTAATAGCCGGTGGCGACGTGGCATTGCGCACGGCCGTCGAAAACGCCGAGGACGACCCTCGCAAGAGCTGGGAAGAACTGGAAGGGCACAACATCTGCGCCGACGACACCGTAATCGGCATCGCAGCCTCGGGCACCACACCATACGTCGTGGGCGCACTGAGGGAGGCCAAAGCCCACGGATGCCTGACAGGGTGCATAACCAGCAACCCCGACTCGCCAATGGCCGATGCCTGCGACTATCCCATAGAGATGATCGTCGGACCGGAGTTTGTCACAGGCTCGTCGCGAATGAAGTCGGGAACGGGACAGAAAATGATTCTCAACATGATTTCCACGACGCTCATGATAAGGTTGGGACGTGTCAAGGGCAACCGCATGGTCAACATGGGACTCAACAACCAAAAACTCGTGGATCGCGGGACACGCATGGTGGTAGATTACACAAAGCTGCCATACGACAAGGCCAAACAACTGCTACTGGAACACGGCTCCGTAAAAAAGGCCGTTGACGCATTCAAGTCAAAACCATGATAAAATACAAGGAAGCACTAAAGAAGGCGGCATTCATTACCATGGGCAGCCTCATGTCAATATCCGGCATAGCCTCAGACGACAACAAGGAAAAAGACTGGGGAGTGATTAACGTGTCAGTTTGCAACATGCGCGTCGAGGGCGAATACAGCGCAGGCATGGCAACACAGGGATTGCTGGGCATGCCCGTGCGCATTGTCAAGGACGACGGCTGGCTGCAAGTGGAAACGCCCGAAGGCTACGTGTCATGGGTGCATCCACGGTCGGTGCACCGCATGACGCGCGACCAGCTAACCGACTGGAACACCGCCCCACAGCTCGTCGTTACGGCACCGCTCACCATAATCTACTCACAGCCCAAGCGCACCTCGCAAATAGTGGGCGATGCCGTGGCATGCAACCGCCTGCGCTACCTCGGTGGCAGAAGCACCTACCACAAGGTGGCATGTCCCGACGGACGCATCGGTTACATATCAAAGCACGATGCCGAGGAGATTGGCAAATGGCGCAAGTCGCTCAAGAACACCGTGCCGGAACTCACCAAGACAGCGATGACGATGCTCGGTTTCCCATACATGTGGGGCGGAATGAGCACCAAGGGCATCGACTGCAGTGGCTTCGTAAGGACATTCCTGCTCATGCACGACATAATAATCCCCCGCGATGCGTCACAGATGGCATACAAGGGGCTTCACATTGACATCACCCCCGACTTCAGCAACCTTGAGCCTGGCGACCTGCTATTCTTCGGGAGCAAAGCCACCGACACCGAGAAAGCCAAAGTGTCACACGTGGCGTTCTACCTCGGCGACCGCAAGTTCATCCACTCGCTCGGCATGGTGCAGATTGGGAGTTTTGACCCCAACGCCCCCGACTACAACGAGTATGACCTCAACAGGCTGCTCTGGGCACAACGGGTGCTGCCTTACATCGACCGCGAGCAAGGACTCTTCACCACGCCCAACAGCGACTTTTACAAATAGCAGACCATGACCACACGCAGAGATTTCCTCAAGAAGTCAGCATTGGCAACGGCAGGAGCCGCCTTGGCGCTCACACACGCCGATGCCATAGAGAAAATGACAAAACCATCATTCAACATCAACCATTCCGCCAACTCTGACGGGCGCATGCACCTCCGCTTCTTCCCATACGAGCTTAAGCTGCGCCACACATTCACCGTCGCAACCTACTCGCGCACCACGACCCCCGACGTGCAGGTGGAAATAAGCTACGAAGGACTCACCGGATACGGCGAGGCCTCCATGCCCCAATATCTCGGGCAGACGGTGGAAAGCGTGAGCAAGTTCCTCGCCAAGGTCGATTTGTCACAATTCGCCGACCCTTGCCAGCTGGACGACATACTGGCTTACGTCGATAGCCTGTCGCCAGGCGACACGGCGGCAAAAGCCGCAATTGACATTGCCCTGCACGACCTCGTAGGCAAAATAATAGGAGCGCCTTGGTACAAGATGTGGGGACTCAACGCCGCCAAGGCGCCATCAACCACCTTCACCATCGGCATTGACACGCCCGAGGTGGTAAAAAGCAAGACCGAGGAGTGCGCGGCCAAGTTCAACATACTGAAAGTGAAACTCGGACGCGACAACGACAAGGAACTAATAGAAACCATACGGTCGGTGACCGACCTGCCGATAGCCGTTGACGTGAACCAAGGCTGGCACGACAAGCACAAGGCTCTCGACATGATAAAATGGCTGCACGAGAAAGGCATCGTCATGGTGGAGCAGCCCATGCCCAAGGAGCAGCTTTCCGACATTGCGTGGCTCACCAGCCATTCGCCCCTGCCCATCTTCGCCGACGAGGCGATACAACGCCTCAAGGACATTCCTGCGATTGAGGACGCTTACACGGGCATAAACATCAAGCTCATGAAATGCACGGGAATGCGCGAGGCATGGAAAATGGTCAACTACGCCAGGGCACGCCACCTGAAAGTGATGGTGGGGTGCATGACGGAGACTTCATGCGCCGTGTCAGCCGCAGCCCAACTGGCTCCGGCGGTCGATTTCGCCGACCTCGACGGCAACCTGCTCATATCCAACGACCGTTTCGAGGGCATGCAGGTAGTGAAAGGCAAGATAACGCTGCCCGACAGGCCAGGAATAGGGCTAAAGCCTTTGGCATAAAGCCATGCCCCAACGCATGTCGCGGCAATAGCAACCGTACACACAAGCAAAGCAACCAACAAACGTAAACAAGCAAGAAAATGAATTACACAAAACTCATCCAACGCCTGTTTTGCACCGCGTCACTGCTGGGCATAACCTGTGGCATGGCACCATGTGCCATGTGGGCGGCCACGGATGGGAATACAGGAAGCAGTCCCGAGGGGGCCGAGCTTACCGCAAGGCTCAGGCACGACTTCACCCAGACCCACGACAGGGTGAAAGCTTACATACAGCGTTACATCCCCAACGTGACCGACGAGCAAATGGAGCAGTGGGAAAAGACCAGCGCATTGGAGACGCATTACATCGGCGGAAAGAAAATGTATTTCCACTCGGCAGGTCCCAACCTGTTCAGGACAGACCCCAAATGCCGGCAGATAAAGGAGGCGAAGGACGGCATAACACACGACGGCTACTGGGACGCTGACCGCAAGGACATACCAGCCATAATGTTCGGCGCAGCCAACGACCCATGGCGGCGAGCCGAGCCACGCAAGTTGCGCGTGCGCTACACCATAACGGTGAAAGCCGACGCCGTGCCCGACGGGGAAACCATACGCTGCTGGATGCCATTCCCAAGAACCGACAAGAAACGGCAAACCGACGTAAGACTGCTGTCAACAAGCCAGGACGACTTCGTGCGCTCGCCCATAAGCCACGACCACTCAACCCTCTACATGGAGAGGAAAGCCGAGAAAGGCAAGCCCACGGTGTTCTCGGAGGAATTCGAATACACCTCGCACGGGTCGTGGTTCGACCTGAAGCCCGAGGACGTGAAACCCTACGACACGTCAACCGCCCTCTACCGCAAGTACACCGCCAACCGCCGCCGACACATCATCGTGTCGCCACGCATGCAGCACCTCGCCGACAGCATAACGCAAGGCATAAGCAACCCTCTGCTGCAAGCGCGTGCCATCTTCCGCCACATCAACGACAATTACCCATGGGCAAGCGCGCGCGAATACTCCACGATACCCAACATCCCCGAGTATGTCATCGACAACCACCATGGCGACTGCGGGCAAGTGACGCTCCTCTTCCTCACCCTGTGCCGCGCCAAGGGCATACCCGGGCACTTCGAGAGCGGCTTCATGATGCACCCAGGCAACACCAACCTGCACGACTGGGCGGAGATTTATTTCGAGGGCGTAGGTTGGGTTCCCGTTGACCAGTCGTTTGGCATCCCCTACTTTGCCAACGACGACGCCACACGCCACTTCTTCCTCGGTGGGATAGACGGCTGGCGCATGATAGTGAACTCCGACTTCGGAATGCCACTTTACCCCACGAAGAAGTTCACCCGGTCAGAGACCGTCGATTTCCAGCGAGGCGAAGTGGAATGGCGAGGCGGCAACCTCTATTTCGACAAATGGCGCTGGAACCTTGAGGTGCTCTGAGCCAAGCCGCCATACGAACCGCAAACCACCAATGCTCCTTTGCATCAGCAAGCACGCCCATGCGAAGGGGCATTATGCGTGCGGCGAAATGGCGTTGCCACAATGACGCAATGGCATCGCGACAAAGCTTTTGTCGCGATGCCATTAAACTTTTAGGGCCATGCGGCGAAAGTTTCGTCGCATGGCCCTAAAAGTTTTGCCCCACGGGCATGGCATGTCGCAGGCATCAAGGCCTGTCAGCAACCGCCGTGCCCCAGCGCGACGGCTTCGGCCCCATCACAAGCTCAAGGGTTCCGCCAGCCTTTATGTCCTTGAAATCAATGTAGCTCTTCGTGTAAGGCACGCCGTTGAGCTTGGCGCTCTGGACGTAAATGTTCTTGTCGCTGTTGTTCTTGGCAACCACGGTAAACGACTTGCCGCCGCCGACATTCATCTCAGCCCTCTTGAACAGTGGCGAGCCTATTATGTACCTGCCGCCAGCCGGCTCGACCTGATACAGTCCGCACGTGGAAATGACATACCACGCCGACATCTGGCCAACGTCCTCGTTGCCACTCAGCCCGTCGGGAGCGTTCTGGTACATTTCGCGGTAAACACGCCTCAACATGCGGGCTGCCTTCCACGGCTGACCAACGTAATTGTACATGTAAATGACATGGTGGCTTGGCTCGTTGCCATGGGCATACTGCCCGATAAGTCCCGACACGTCAGGCGAAGCCTGATCGCCAAGGTCGCCCGTCACCACGAACAGCGAGTCGAGTTTCTTCACGAACCGCTTCTCGCTCGGGAACAGGCTCACCAGCCCGTGCACGTCGTGCGGCACAAGCCACGTGTATTGCCAGGCGTTGCCCTCGGTGTAATCGTCAGCAAGATGCACAACCTTGAATGGGTCGAACGGCTCGCGCCAGTTGCCCTCGCTGTCAATGCCACGCATGAAGAGGACACGCTTGTCGAAGTACTTCGCATAGCTCTTGCTGCGATTGAGGAAGTAAGCGTAGTCTTCCTTGTTGCCAAGGCTCTCCGCCACCTTTGCCACGCAAGCATCGGCAAGGGCATATTCCAGTCCCTTAGCCACGGTTCCGTTGGCTGGTCCCTTGTCGAAAGGAAGGTAGCCATACTGCTTCAGCTGGGCCAAGTTACGGTCATCGTCCATCGCCGTGGCCTTCATGGCCTGCAGCGCGAGGTCTTTGTCCTTGCAATATCCCTTTAGCACCAAGTCGGCAAGCACCGGTATGCCGGGGTTGCCCACCATGCAGTCGGTCTCGTTGCCCCACAGATGCCACACCGGCAGGCGGCCCTGCATGGCATAAATGTTTATGAACGTGCTTGCGATGTCAGCCTGACGCTCAGGGTGTATGATGGTCTGCAGCGGATGTGCGGCACGGTAAGTGTCCCAAAGCGACAGGGTCGTGTAGTCAACGGTTGGCGCACCATGGTCGCTAAACTCCGACGGGGCTGTCATGGTGTGGTAGAGAGCCGTGTAGAATATCGTGCGGTCGTCGGCGTTGTCAGTCTCAATCTTTATGCGTCCCAACTCGTCGTCCCAAACCTTGTCGGCATGGGCGCGCATGCCACCCATGTCCCATGTGGCAAGCTCGTGGCGCAGGTTGCTCTCGGCGTAAGCCATGCTGTTTGACGAAATGCCGACGCGCACCATCAGCCTGCCATTGGCGTTGCCATCCACAGCCTTGAGATAAGCCACGGAGTCAGCCTGGTTGCTCACAACGCTGACGGGGCGATCAAACTCGGCAAAGAAGTATATGCGCTGGTCCTTTGCCCAGCCAGTGGAATAACGGTATCCGCAAACCGTCGTGGGAGAGGTCTGGGTGTAACGGCATCGCGTCATCTTGTCCCAGCCGATGCCCTGGTTGAGGTCAAGCCTCATGAGCGGTGTCTTGCCCGATGGGAACGTGTAACTGTGCAGGCCGGCATGCGACGTGGCGGCAAGTTCAACCTTCACGCCATCGCCCGTTACCACTGTGTAATAGCCAGGCTCACAACGCTCCGTGGCACGGTCGATTGTGGTTTGCTTCTGCCCATCGGCCAACACGGGCAGAAGCCCAATGTCACCAAGGTCGCCAATGCCCGTGCCGCTGAGGTGCGTGTGCCCGAAACCAATGATGATGTCGTCGCTGGAATGATACCCCGAGCACCAGTCCCAACCACGCGTCACCATGGTGGGGCCAAGCTGCACAAGCCCAAACGGAACGTTGGCACCGAGAAATACATGACCGTGACCGCCCGTGCCAATCAATGGATTGACATGCTGCGTGTATTCGCCGGCGTTGGCGTTGATTGCCAACGAGGCAAGCAGAACTGCCGAAAAAAGTTTTTTGCGTCTCATATTACAATATTTTATATTATGCTGTTACGTTTAGTGAAATCAACAATCTCGCCGATATGCCCGAACGCCAGACCCGTCACCGTGTCAGCGCAACCATAATAGATTGCCACGCGCCCGGTCTCGGGATCATGAAGCTCGGCACAGGGGAAGCACACGTTGGGCACGTCGCCCATGCACTCGTATGGCTTTTGTGGAGTCAGCAGGTAAGGACCGCTGCGATAAATTGCCTTCCACGGCTGCTCAAGGTCGAGGATGGCACTGCCAAAGGCGTAAACATACCCGTTGCACGAGCGCAGCACGCCGTGGTAGAACAGCAGCCATCCCTCGCTCGTCTCGATGGGCGCGGGGCCGGCTCCGATTTTCATGCACTGCCATGCGCTGACCTCGAATGGCGCCGGCGACATGACATGGCGGTGGTGTCCCCAAAAGTCGAGGTCGGGCGACTCGCTGTAAAAAATATCGCCAAACGCCGTATGCCCGGTGTCGCTTGGACGCGACAACATGGCGAACCTGCCGTTTATCTTCCTCGGGAAGAGCACGCCGTTGCGGTTGTAAGGCAGGAAGGCGTTCTCCAACTGGTGGAACGTCTTGAAGTCGTCAGTCCAAGCCACGCCAATGGTTGGCCCATGATAGCCGTTGCACCAAGTGACATAATAATGGTCTTCAATCCTCACCACACGTGGGTCATAGCCGTAAACCCACTCGCCAACCTCATCGTTGTCGCACAGGAAGCGTATGGTCTCGGGATTTATGTGCCAGTTTATGCCGTCGTCGCTGAACCCGGCGTGCAGCGTCATGCGCCGATTGGTGTCGTCACAACGGAACACCCCGGCGTAGCCACCGTTGAAAGGCACCACCGCAGAGTTGAAAATGCTGTTGCTGTCGGGCAGCAAGTCGCGTGGGATAATAGGATTATTGTCATAGCGCCACATAACGCCCTTGCAACCCTCAGGTCGCTCCTGCCATGGCATGTCGGGCAATGGTTGCCCCATGATTTTCAGTTTTGACATATATTATTAATTCGTTTTATTATCATCGTAGGTGAAAGGCACAAACCACGTTATGAGCAGTGCCGGGAGCGTGCATAGCAGTACGAAGACGAAAAAGCCACAATAGCCCAACGTGTCGCTCAGGAAACCGCTCGCCATGCCGGGCAACATGACACCAAGGTTCATTATGCCACTGGCGAAAGCGTAATGGCTCATCTGGTGCTTGCCGGGCGCAACCTGCTGCATCATGAACAGCGTGAGCCCCACAAAGCCAAATCCATAGCCAAAATACTCAACCACGATGCCCAGGCTTATGAGCAACAGGCTGTCGGGCTGGAAATAGGCAAGCAGGGCATAAGCCACGAACGGGAAGTTGAACACGACGGCGAGCCTGAACAGTGCCTTTCTCAAGCCCGTTCGCGCAATGTAATAGCCGGCAAGTATCGAGCCGATGACAAACGCCGCCGCCCCAAACGTGCCATAACACAGCCCAATGGCTTTCTCGTCCATCCCAAGCCCGCCAACGTCGCGTCCCGCCTTCAGGAAAAGCGGCACAATCTTCATGCAGAAGCCCTCGGCGAAACGATACAGGATGATGAACGAGACATAATAAACAATGTGTTTCTTGTGGAAGAAATCGGCAATAACACCCACGAGGTCGCGCCACACGTCGCCCATGGTCTTGCCGACAACCGTGGCACGACCGTCGGAAGGAAGGACGAAGAAGTGCCAAAAGCCAATGCCAAGCATAATGACGGCTATGCAAAGCATTATGATGGTCCACGCCATGGCGACCCCATAGCCTTGCATGAACACGCCCGCAAGGTAAACGAGGCCTCCCGTGGCGGCAATCTTGGCGATATTGTAAAACGCACCTTGCCAGCCTATCCACCGCGCCTGCTCATCATTGGAGAGCACTGCCATGTAGGTGCCGTCGGCGGCGATGTCGTGCGTGGCTCCGCTAAACGCAATGACCGCCAGCAACGCAATGGTTATGGCGAAGAAGGATGGCAGCTGCAGGGCAAGAGCCACGAGACCAAAGCACACGCCCGTGGTGAGTTGGGTGACGATGACGAAAAACCTTTTCGTCTTGTACATTTCCAGGAATGGACTCCACAACGGCTTCAAAGTCCACGGAAGCATTATGAGGGAAGTCCAGAACGCAATCTGCGCATCGCTCACACCCAAGCCCTTATACATAAGGGCACACACCATGTTAAGGACAACAAAGGGCATTCCCATGGCAAAATAAAGGGTTGGCACCCATGCTATGGGAGTGTTTTTTCCTTGCATATTCGTCGTGTTTATAAGTTGGCGGCATGTCAAACGCACGCCGCCATATATTTTCCCTATTGCTTATTTCAGTCAAGACAATGATTGAGAAGGTCAGACTTGCCATTGTCAACAAGGTGCAACACCAGCTCGCCGAAGAGTGTGTTCTGCCATGCAAACCACGGACGCGTGTAATTGTCGGCATCGTTAACGTTGAAACTCTCGTGTATCATGCCCGTATTGGCATCCGTCGTGAGCAGCATCCGCATACATTGCCTTATCTCATTGTCGTCCCTTGACGTGAAAGCCTTCATCATGATGCTCATTGGCCAAGCCATGTCACGGCCAATATGCGGGCCGCCTATGCCCTCACCGGCCTTGCCGGAGAAGAACCATGGGTTGTCGTGGCTCCACACGAAGCGTCGCGTGTTTTGGTAAATTGGGTCGTCGAGGCTCACGTCGCCCAGGTAGCCCATTGCCAAGAGGCTCGGCACGTTGGCATCGTCCATGAGCAGGCGGTTGCCGAAACCGTCAACCTCGAAAGCGTAAATCTTTCCATATACAGGATGCTCAACCACGGCATGCTTCATCAAGGCGGCGTGAACCTCGCTTGCCAACGCCTCACACCTGTCGGCGAGTTGCGCCTCATGGCTCACGGTGCGCAAAATCTCGGCTGCCTTCTTCAGGCTGCTGACAGCCATGAAGTTGGACGGCACAAGGAACGGGAGGATGGTGGCATCGTCGGAAGGACGGAAAACCGACGCTATAAGCCCAACGGGTTTCGTGGGAGCGCCATAGCCGTCCCATCCAACGGTGTCAAAAGCCCGGTCAGTGACACGCAAGAAACGGTACGGGCCCACATTTTCCTTGCGTTGCTGTTCATTGAAGGTTTGGAGCACATTTTTTATCGCACAAAGCCATCTTTCGCCAAAGACGGAGGCGTCGCCTGTAGTTTTCCAATATTCATAAGCCAAGCGTATGGGGTAGCAAAGGCTGTCAATCTCGTACTTGCGCTCAAACACGTTTGGCTGCATTTGCGTAGCGTCTTTCTGCCAGCCATTGCCCGTGGGACCGTCGTTGAACGCGTTGGCATAGGGGTCAATGCCGATAAGCGTGAACTGCCGCAATATCGTTCCCCTGACAAGGCGCCTCAACTTTTCGTCCTTCTTGGCGAGCTTGACGTAAGGCCACACCTGCGCCCCACTATCGCGCAACCACATGGCCGGTATGTCGCCGGTATAAACAAAAGTGTCATCGTCGCCATTGTTTGTGTAGTGGGCGGTAGTCTCAAGGGTGTTGGGGAAACAATTCTCGAACATCCAGCACAACTTTGGATTGTCCTTCAGCAGCTTCTTGATTTCCTTTATCTTCTTCTCAACTGCATCCGACACGAACAACCTGTCCTTAACATCCGGACGCTTTGACACCAAGTACCTTGTGTTGTCGGCGCACGCCTTGATGTAATCTTTCCCAAACGCCTTATGATGGATTTCCACGGGCTGGGCAGCCTCAACCTTTTCAGCATCTTGCGCTTGCATGCCAACGCAGCAAAACAATGCCAAAGACAATGGCATAAATCTCAAATTGATTGTCATATACGTCTTTAATATTTCAGTTTCTACAAATATAACAATCAAAAGCCGCTTTCCACCTATAAGGCATACCAAAATTAAGAAACATTAATCATTCGCAAGCTTTTAAAACAAAGCAGAAGCAAATAAAAAAAACGCCCACATTCTCACGAATGCGGGCGTTCTCTTTCTTTTTGCTATAAAATAATATTGTAAGAGAGACCCGAGCCATTGGTACACTCGCCAATAGCCGGTAGTGTTTATTATTGTAAGAGAGATTTTATTTCATCCAAAGGACGCTTCTCCTGCGAGCCATCAGGACGAGTAACCATAAAGTAGTCGAACCTTGAGTCGCCATTATGATAAGCTATCACGGCAATGCCGCCATCGCGAAGCTGAAGGGTAAAGTAGCCATTGCGCTTGCCGTTGACATACTTGCCGTGGAGCTTCTCCTTGCCATTGCTGTAGAACGTTGTGACCTCGCCATTGAGAACCGTGTTCTTGTCGTTGCTAAGGTCTATGAAGCTGTATCCGCCCTCGGCCTTGAGTTTGCCGTTCATGTAGAAGTCCTGGAACACGTCTTCCTTTGCGACGCCTGCCCCCTGAGTCTTCAGCAAACGATAGTAGCTTGCCTGGCTCGCATCATTCACGCTCTGCTGGTTTGCGGCATAAAAAATAGTATCGGCAACGATTTTTGCATTCTCGTTTACACGATTGCGACCAAAACTTGCAACTGTCATCAGCATCATGGCTGAAAGCAAAACAATCTTTTTCATTTTCTGTTTTTTCTCCTTTCGAGTTTTAAATTTTCAGTATTTTCTGTTTTTCGGATGCAAAGGTATGCAAAAAACGACATACGACAATATTCCTTTAACGTTATTTTATCATTATTTTTCACACCAAATTAGACTGTAATCACGAACCAACTTAAAAAACAAAAAATGAAATAACGAGGTTCCTTATCTTACAATTTGAAAAGCCGAATGTTTAATTACAGCCTTCAAAACATATTTTCAATGTCAATATGTCATTTTCAAGCCACATTTTTACCAGCAAACGCATTTTGTAACATTTTCAGAAAACAGCAACAACCATTCATTTATGTAAAGATATTTGATTAAACTTAGGCATTGACCGAAATCAATTAGAGAAAGTTACGAATTAAAAGTTAGCATTACCAAAAACACCATAAACGAAAGAAAAATCCGCAGCTTTTAGCTGCGGAGCATGTCAATTTGTAAGCAAACAAGAAAAACACCGCAAGAAAATGGGAGTTCAAGGCTTATAATTCACGGGAAGATACATTCTCACGCACACAGGATTGCCACCGTGGCTTCCCGGCGCAAACGGCGGCATGCCCTTGACAACCCCCACGGCATACCTGTCAAGCTGGGGCATAACCGGCGAAACGACACTAACGTCGTTGACGCATCCCGACTTGTCAACCACAAACGACAGGTAAACGCGTTCGGCTTTTGCCAGCCTCACATTCGGGGTGCCGACATGCGACAAATAATCGCGAAGCCCATCGTCGCCACCCTTGAAAACAGGCATGCGCTCCACCTTATTATATACGGTGTCGCCTTCAAACGTCACCGGCAACGAAATAAACTGTGGGCTACGGGGCTTTACATCCTTCTCAACCATATTACGCACCTTCTTGGCAAGCACATACTTGTAATCAGCATAAGGCATTGACACCGTATAGGAAACCTTGTCAAAAACGGAAACCGCATCAACAAGAAAATTAATCTGCCCGTCATCAATCCACACGCCGCCAATCTGCGAAGACTGCAAGTTGTCGAACATCTCATCGCTGAGCGGCGAGGTTAGGCGGTCGTAGAAATCAGCGGCAACAGCCATGCCCCCAACGCCACTGCGGAGCATGTCGTCGGCATGCATAACCTCGCCACGCACAAGGTCATAAACTATTATCCGGCTAACGTCGCTCCGCTTGTACACGGAACGCTTTTGCGGCTCCACGCTCTTCTTCAGCGAATAAGCTATCCAACGCCCGGGCTTGTACGACAGCACTTGCGCCGAGATTGTCACATAGCAAAACCGGTCGTCGTCGGGGATGGTCTTGAACATGCCCGTAACCGGCTCCCCGTAAGCGTCGCCAATCGACATGACAACCGAGTCGAGACTTGCCGTGGCGCAATCCGAAACCAGCCTGCCAACGTAACGCTTCAATGGCACGACATCGCCGTAATCGATAACCTCCGGCCACTCCAAATCATAATCCACCACATTGAACCCCGAATCCTTTTGCAAGAAAAGGTGCTTCTTCTCATATCTCACGCAATAGCCACGAACCGTGGTGTCAACGGTCTGGGCAAGAGTGCCCACAGAAAAGGCAAACAGCGCAAGCGTGAACAAATTACGCCTAACAAAAAATCTCATCTATGTGTTTTTTCTGCGAATATACAACTTTTCCCCAAGACTATCCGCCAATTAGCTTTATTTTACACTTTTTGTTGCCAACGCAACATAATATAAGACCGGCAACCACGTTTTCATTACAAAAAACGAAACATTTCCACAACATCACTTTCATGACATGAAAACAGTTTTGATAACGGGCGCAACAAGCGGCATAGGCAACGCTTGCGCCAGAAAATTCGCTGAAGGCGGATACCGCGTCATTGCCACGGGACGCGACAAGGCAAGACTCGACTCACTGAAATCGTCACTCAAGACCGACGTGCTCACGCTTTGCTTTGACGTGCGCGACCGCAATGCGGCAACCAACGCGGTAGCGTCAATCCCCGACGAATGGAAACCAATAGACGTGCTGATAAACAACGCCGGACTGGCACTGGGGCTGGAAGCCGAATACGAGGGCGACTACGCCGACTGGGACGGAATGATTGACACTAACATAAAGGGGTTGCTGACAATGACACGCCTGATAGTGCCCGACATGGTGAGGCGAAACCACGGGCACGTCATCAACATAGGCAGCGTGGCAGGCGACGCGGCTTACGCCGGGGGCAACGTTTACTGCGCGACAAAGGCGGCGGTGAAAGCCATAACCGACGGATTGCGCATTGACGTGGCAAAAACCAAGCTGCGCGTAACAAACCTCAAGCCGGGACTCGTGGAGACCAACTTCAGCAACGTGCGCTTCCACGGCGACACGCAACGCGCGGCCAACGTCTATGAAGGGATAAAGCCATTGACCGGCGACGACATTGCCGACGTGGCCCTATACGCAGCGTCAGCCCCCGAGCACGTGCAGATTGCAGAGGTGCTGGTTCTCGCCACACACCAGGCCAACGGCAGCACGATAGCGAGAGAGGCGACAAACGCCGGCACAACCTCCCACCCTGGCACTGCCAAAGCATAAAAAACGAAAACGTCCGAAAGTCTGCGCTTATCGACTTTCGGACGTAAATAGTTGCGGAGGCAGGACTCGAACATGCGACCTCCAGGT
>CAYLUI010000009.1:0-25797 GCA_964386825.1 uncultured Prevotella sp.
AAACTTAGGTAAAAAAAACATAACTGCCAACAAAAAAACATGTTTTTTAAGGCAAACGTGAAAGTTTTTTGGTAAAAAGACATAATGGGCATATTTTGTGCTGTTTCCTGCTTGTGCCATCAAGCAGGAAAGCATGTCCTTGGGTATGTTCTTTGTGTTTTCAAGTTGCGTTGCTGGTTACAGTAATCGCTTGTGTCTCAGTACAACCCAGCACAATGCACTGACACTGAACGATATTGCGAGTGTTATGGCAAAGCCGAAGTGGGTCTTTTCCAAGCCGTTTTCAACGTTCATGCCATACAGTGACGCTATGAACGTGGCTGACATCATTATGATGCTCACTGATGTGAGCGTGCGCATGGTGGTGTTCATGTTGTTGTTGATGATACTTGAATAAGTATCCATCGTTGATTCCAGGATGTCAGAGTATATGCTTGTGGTTTCTCGCGCCTGCGTCATCTCGATGTTGACATCTTCGATGAGGTCGGCGTCAAGCTCATCGACTTGCAGCTTGAACTTCAGTTTCTGCAGCAGGTTCTCGTTGCCACGGATGGATGTGATGAAGTAGGTAAGCGAGTCTTGCAGCCTTGACAGCCCTATCAGGCTCTCGTTGTTCACCTCATGGTCGAGGTTGTGCTTGGCTTTCTCTATGAGCGTGTTTATCTGTTTGAGTCGCTTAAGGTACCAAACGGCCGATGACAGGAACAGGCGGAACGTGAGGTCAACGTAATCGGTGAAGCCAACACCGCGTTTCTGCTGGTAGCTTACGAAGTCAATCATCATGTTTGTCTCATAGTAGCAGACCGTTATCGTGACATCGCGCTTGTGGATGATGCCGAGCGGCACGGTGGTATATGGCGTGCGTGACCGTATTTCCTTGACATATGGTATGCGAAGTATTATCAGCATCCAGCCATCGTCATACTCGTAGCGAGCGCGCTCGTCGGTATCGCTTATGTCACTCATGAAATAGTCGGGGATGTTGAATTTCTCCTCCAGCTCTCGCTGGTCGTCGTCGGTAGGGCAGGTTACCTGAATCCAGCAGCCTGGCTGCCATTCAGGGATTGATTTCAGTTGCTTTTCAATGCTCCAGTATGTCTTCATTGCGCTAATCTCCTTGAAATTAATGATGTGTGGGGATTAGCCGCTCGAAAGGTCTAATCCTCACGCTTTAAAATTGTAATTGTCCGCGTGATAGTCGTCCATATAAATTTCTGATATGTTGATTTGTGACTGCAAAAGTAAAAAAAATAAATCAGTTCACAAAATATTTTTTGAAAAAAGCTAATAGGCATCAAGCCACAACGCCTTTTAAGGATGCTTGCGTGGCATGACCTTAAAAGGCGTTGTGTTATTTGTAGGTTGCTTATTATGCTTTCTCGGGTATTTGTTCGAGGGTTGCTGTCAGCAGTTTCCAGAAAGGCTCGGCGGTGTCAATCTTGAATCTCTCGCCTGTGGTATGTGGCGAAAGCATGGTTGGGCCGAGGGACACGACATCCATGCCCGGATACTTGCTCAGGATGACCGAGCACTCCAGTCCGGCGTGGTCCGCCTGCACTGCGGCATCAAGGCCGGTGTGATCCTTGTAAACTTTCTTCAGCAAGTTAAGTATTTCGCTGTTCGGGTTGGGATCCCATCCACCATAGCTGCCGCTGAGTTCTGTCTTCATGCCTGCCATGGAGAAACAGCTCTCAAGCATCGTGGCAACGTATTCCTTCATGTCCTCGCGGCTTGAGCGAGCCAGGATCTTTATGGCGGCGCATCCGGCTTCGATGTCGATTATTGCGAGGTTCGACGATGTTTCCACTACGGTGGGGTATGATGGAATCATGCGTATAACGCCGTTGTGGCAAGCGTATATTGCGTTGACCAGATTGTCTTGTATCTCTTCCGGCACAAGCTCCTTGGGGTTGTCAACATTCTCGACGAAGAACTCCACGCTGTTTTCAATGCCTTTGAACTCGTCTTCTACGGCAACGCGTTGCTCCTCCACGAGCTTTTTCAGCGCCTCGACGTTTTCTTTCGGCAAGGCCAGCACAACCTCTGCCTTGAACGGAATGGCGTTGCGCATGTTGCCACCATGCCATGACGCAAGCCTTGCGCCTGTGGCTGCTATGGCTTTGCGCACGAGCCTTACCATCTCCTTGTTGGCGTTGGCACGTCCCTCGTTTATCTCCAGACCGCTGTGTCCGCCGCGCAGACCCTTCAGCGTGACGCATACGGCGCAATCCTGGTCGTTGTCCACGGGCTTGTATTCGAGCGTTGATGTTATGTCAATGCCACCGGCGGAGCCAATTACGAATTTGCCCCACATCTCAGAGTCGAGGTTCATCAGTATGTCTCCGTTCAACTCGCCCTCGGGCAGTTCGTTGGCGCCAAACATGCCCGTCTCCTCATCGCGTGTGATGAGAGCCTCCACGGGACCATGCTTCAGGTCGTTGCTTTCCATTACGCCCATGATGGCAGCCACGCCAATGCCGTTGTCGGCACCGAGTGTGGTACCCTTGGCGTGAACCCATCCGTCCTCAATGTATGTCTCGATAGGGTCAGTCTCAAAGTTGTGTGTGGAGTCGGGAGCCTTTTGTGGCACCATGTCCATGTGGGCCTGCAACAGCACGGTCTTGCGGTTCTCGTAGCCTGGTGTGGCAGGTTTCCGCATCACGATGTTGCCGGCAGGATCTTCGAAAGCCTCCACGCCGACCCGTTTGGCGAAGTCGAGCAGGAACTGCTGCACCTTCTCAAGGTGTCCGCTCGGGCGGGGAATTTGTGTGAGGTCATCGAAGTTGCGCCAGATGGCTGCGGGCTGTAAATTTCTAATTTCGCTCATAAGTCTTTAGTTATTATTAGAATTGCTTACAAAGATACTATATAAAAATGTAACTGCCAACTTTTAGGCTTTCTTTTTGATAAAATTCAACGCTATCCAGCCAATGATGCCGAGTGCCACTACCAACAGCGTTTGCACCGTGTGCACTATCAATACGAAGTAGAGGGCATCGTTGCTTGCCACGCCATACAGTATGAGCATTGTCTTTACGGCAAAGTGCCATGGGCCGGCTCCGTTGGGCGTGGGCACTATCACTGCCAGCGAGCCTACGATGAACGTTACCATGCCACATGCCACGCCGAGGTGAGCCGTGGCATCGAAGCAGAAGAACGTCAGGTAGTAGTGCAGGAAGTAGCTGCCCCAGATGGCGAGCGTGAAAAATATGAACAGTGGCACGTTGCGCACGTTGCGCACTGACATTATGCCCGAGAGCAGGCCTTGGAAAGTGTCCTTTACCTTGTTATATATGCTGAGCTTGCGCAGGATGAACCAAATGAGCAGCGTGGCGGCTATGGCACAAACGGCCGTGATCCACCAACCGGCGGTGGTAAACTGGGCGAAAACCTGGTCTATGCGTGTGCCTGTGCGGCTGAAAAAGCGCATGAATACGGGCAGTTGCCACAGGAAAGTCAGGGCTGTTATCACCACCACGAGTAACGAGTCGATGGCTCGCTCGGTCACCACGGTGCCGAGGGCTTTTGGGAACGACACCCTGTCCCAGCGACGCAGCATGGCGCAGCGCGCCAACTCGCCAATGCGTGGTATGATGAGGCTTGAGGCATACGAGAAGAAGATGGAATATACGGCGACCGCACCTCGTGGGCGTTCGCCAATAGGCTCAAGTGTCTGCTGCCACCGCCATCCACGGAAGGCCTGTGCCAGAATGCCGAAGGGGAACGACAGCAGCATCCAGCCCCAATCCATCTCGTGCAGCATTACGTGCCCTATGGTGTGGAAGTCGAAACCACGGTACATCCAGTAGAGGATGGCTCCACCGAGAATTAGCGACAGGGACACGTGTGATATCGTGTTTAGAGTCTTTTTCAGTTTCATATCAATTCGCAAAATTACAAAAAAACTTTGAACATCGGGCTATAAAACCATCAACTTTGAGCGCATGACGCTGAAGTTTATGATTTGTTTGCCTTTGCTCGCTGGCAGGCAGCGGTTGACATGGGTCAACAGTGGGGATTGACGTGGGTCAATTGGCAATCTTGACGTGCGTCAACCGGTTTGACAGATGTCAAAAACGTGAGGGTTTTGTGCTTAAAAACGCAAAATTGTTTGCGCACACAGTTTTTAGTTCCTAACTTTGCACTGTCGAAAGGCAAGAAGAGTGTTTTCAGGATAACACCGCTTCGGCGGGCACTCGGCACTGCGGTGGCAGTGTTTTCATGGAGATAAAAACGCCATGTTTCGTGGCGTGAAACATTAGGTAAATTTAAAAAAACAGAGAAAGGAAAAGATTATGACTATTATGACATTTGTGACAACAGCTGCAATCATGTTTGTAGGCATTTCAATCGTAGCTCTTATGCAGGACAGGATGGCTCGCTAAGCGGGTTCCCGTTCCTGGCTTTTAAAACAGGACATTCGTTAATCATTTAATACAGAGGCTGGCGGCAGCAGGGTGTGAACTCCCTGGTGCCGCTTGCTTTTTTTGTGACATGTGCGTGGACGTGCCGTTGGCTCGCAATGGTTGTGCCGTGTGTGGTGCGGCTGTGTGGGCTTGAAGCTTTTGTCGCATGGCCATGAAAGTTTTGTCGCCTTGCCGCAAAAGCTTTGCCGCATGCCCTTAAAGCTTTTGCCGCCTTGGCATTGCGATGCTTGTCGTGAAGGTTATACTATGGGGCGTGTGGCGTGTCGGCTTGTGAGGCATACCGTGGTTGTCGGCTTGCCGCAGTGTGTGTGGGCGCAAGGCCGTGTGGCGACTGTGCGTGGGGAGGGAAAGTTTTGTGTCATGGCTTTTGCGTTATGGAAATTAATTGCTAACTTTGTGCCATACATTGTTAACGATGAAGCAAGTAAGACCTAAGAAGAACCTCGGCCAGCATTTCCTGACCGACCTCGGCATTGCCAGGCGCATAGCCGATACCGTGGATGCCTGCCCCGACATCCCTGTCCTTGAGATAGGGCCGGGCATGGGGGTGCTGACGCAATATCTTGTGGAGAAGCCGAGAGAGGTGAGGGCTGTTGAGATAGACGCGGAGAGCGTGAGCTACCTGCATGAGCGTTTCCCAAAGCTCAGGGACAACATAATAGGCGAGGATTTCCTGCGCATGGACTTGAACAGGCTTTTCGATGGGCGGCAGTTTGTGCTCACGGGCAACTATCCATACGACATATCCTCGCAGATATTTTTCAAGATGCTTGACTATAAGGAACTCATCCCCTGCTGCACGGGCATGATACAGCGTGAGGTGGCGGAGCGCATTGCCTCGAAGCCAGGCACCAAGCAGTATGGCATATTGAGCGTGATGATACAGGCTTGGTATGACACCGAGTACCTTTTCACCGTCGATGAGCACGTTTTCAACCCGCCGCCAAAGGTTAAGAGCGCGGTGATACGCATGACGCGCAATGGGGTGACTGACTTGGGATGCGACGAGAGGCTGTTCAAGCGTGTGGTGAAGACGGTGTTCAACCAAAGGCGCAAGATGCTGCGCGTGTCGCTTAAGCCGCTTTTCGGCAAGGACAATATGCCGGGAGCAGACTTTTTCTCAGACGACATCATGACGCGTAGGCCGGAGCAACTGACGGTGGCTGAGTTTGTTGGGCTGACCAATAAGGTTGCCCTTGTCATGCCGGAAGGCTGCTGACGCTTGGGCATGGCGCAATGCGAAAGCGAGGCGTTTGCCATTATGTTACTTTGTCTTAAAAATGAAGCCATGCAATGGAATGATTTGTGGCATTCGGGAAAAATCCTTAAATTTGTGCATTGGTAATTAAGAATTATATTTATGATAGACGTAAAGGAAACCTTGAAGAGCGCCGAGGAGAAAATGAAGAAGAGCGCGAGTTTTTTGGAGTCAGAGTTGTCACGCATCCGTGCCGGTCGTGCCAATCTCGCTATACTTGACAGTGTCCGCGTAATCTCTTATGGGCAGAGCGTGCCCCTCAACCAGGTGGCTGCGCTGCAGGTGCCTGACGCTCGCACCATAACAATTCGCCCTTGGGATCGCAAGGCCATAAGGGACATTGAGAAGGGCATCATGGACAGCGAGGTGGGCATCACGCCGGAGAACAATGGCGAGATGGTAATTCTTCGCATACCGCAGCCTACGGAGCAGCGTCGCAAGGAGCTGGTGAAGCAGTGCAACAAGATTGGTGAGTCGGCCAAGGTGCAGGTGCGCAACATTCGCGGTGAATACAAGGACAAGCTGAAGAAGGCCATTAAGGACGGACTGTCGGAGGACCAGGAGAAGGACGCTGAGACCGAGCTTCAGAAGGTTCACGACAAGTATATCAAGGCAATAGACACGACTCTGCAAAACAAGCAGAAAGAGATAATGACAGTGTAACCCTGTGGGGTAAGCTGGATTGAGTTGTATGAGTCAGGGAAGCCAAGGGCATGGCATGGGATAGGGCACGGGTGCGCCATCCTTTTCGCCTTTGGCTTCCTTGGTCTTCATGGCTTATTTAGCCTCGAAAGTGATGCATGGTATTGTAATTAAGAATACGGGTTTTTGGTACACGGTGCTTGCCGACGACGGGCGGACCATTGAGAGCAAGGTGAAGGGCAACTTCAGGCTTAAGGGCATACGCTCAACAAACCCGGTGGCGGTGGGCGACCGTGTGAAAATTCTTGTGAACCAGGAGGGTACGGCTTTCATTACCGACATAGAGGATCGCAAGAATTATATAATACGCCGCTCGACAAACCTTTCCAAGCAAAGCCACATAATAGCCGCGAATGTTGACCAGGCGTTTCTTGTTGTCACCGTGGCCCATCCTGAGACTTCTACGACGTTCATCGACCGTTTCCTTGCCTCGGCTGAGGCGTATTCGGTGCCGGTGGTTCTTGTCTTCAACAAGACCGACTTGTTGAGCGACGAGGAGCTGCATTACCAGCAAATGATGGTGAAACTGTACGAGGCTGTGGGCTATGAGTGCCGTCAGGTGTCGGCGGTTACGGGCGAGGGATGCCGCGAACTTATGGGGATGTTGGCTGGCAAGGTGACCTTGTTGAGTGGTAACAGCGGTGTTGGGAAATCTACGCTGTTGAACTTTTTCATTCCCGGGGCTGGGGCAAAGGTTGCTGAGATAAGCGATGCCCACGACACGGGAATGCACACGACCACTTTCTCGGAGATGTTGCCGTTGGCAGGCGACGGGTGGCTCATTGACACGCCGGGCATTAAGGGCTTCGGGTCTTTTGACATGGAGCCGGAAGAGATTGGCAGTTATTTTAAGGAGATATTCAGGTTCTCGTCAGACTGCCGTTTCTCAAACTGCACGCACACGCATGAGCCTGGGTGTGCAGTGCGCAAGGCCGTTGAGGATCATTATATCTCGGAGAGCCGTTATGGCAGTTACTTGTCGATGCTTCAGGATAAGGATGAGAATAAGTACAGGGAGGCTTTTTGACCCGTAGATGGCAGAAAAGGCAAAAGGGCAAGAGACGGTGTTTTTGGTCTCTTGCCCTTTTGCCTTTATTTCCTTTTTACAGCTTGTGCTTTTTACCCGTTTATTCTTATGGTGTATTCGCTCATGAAACTGGCTCCTGGCAGAAGCTGGTTCGTGAGGTAACGGTTGGCGAAGTCGCCTTCGTAACCGTCAACGTCGGTCACCCCGTACCATGGCTCGATGCAAATGAAAGGCGCGTTCTTGCCGTATGGCGACCAAATGCCCACGGCTGGCGACTTGAAATCCAATGTCACCGCAGGCTTGCCATCGGTGTCGAGCAACGAGGCTTGGCGTATCTGGCAATGGTCGAAAATGAGAGCGTCGTCCTTGAAGGAGTCCTCGTCGAAAGCCCAGACACCGTCCTCGGTTTTTACTTCCTCGTGGCGTGCGCTGTTCAGGCAGCCACTGTCGTGTGCTACAAACCTGCGTATGGGGTTTTCTGCGTCGAGTTTCAGTAGCCCGCGCATTGGCTCCCCGAGTCTAATGCCCGGTATGTTGAACGCCGGGTGCCCTCCTATCTGGAAGTGAATGGCCTTGTCGTCGGTGTTTTCTACGTGCCATACCACATGGATGGCGTTGCCGTCGAGCCTGTAGCTTATGGCAAGGTTGAAGTGGAAAGGGTATTTGCCGAACGTCTCGGCATCGTCGTGCAGTGAGAAAGTAAGCCTGTTGCCAGTTTTGGCAATGAGCTTGAAGTCCATGTCGCGAGCGAAGCCATGCCGTCCCATTCGGCAATCCTTGTTGCCGAAATGGGCTGTGCCGTTCCATAGCGTTCCCACAATGGGGAATAGGATGGGAGAGTGGCGGCTCCAATATCTTGGGTCAGCCTGCCACAGGTATTCCTTTCCTTTGTCGTCCTTTATGCTTTTCAGCTCAGCTCCATGCGGTGATACTGCCACACAGAGTTTCTCATTGCTGATGGTTTCCATGGTACAATAGTCTTGGCAGACTCGTGTGTGGGTTATTCTTCCTCGTTGGTCTCTTCTGTGTCTGCGTCTTGTGGTGCGAGCAAGTCCTTGAAGTCCTTGTAACCGTTGGACAGGAGAATGTCGTACCACTGCAGCAACTTCTTGATGTCACTGTCGTGCACGCGGTCGCGGTCATAGTTGGGCAACACTTCTGCGAAGTAGTCGCGAAGCTCTTTGCTTGAGCATTTTTTATAGTTTATGGAAGCCTTCTCCAGCCCCTCTTTCTCGCCAACCTTTGCGAGTACTTCCCACAAGGCGATGTCGTCGGCATCCGTGTACATTGCGATGTCGCCAAGGCTTGTTACGCGGTCGGTTGGGAAAGCTGGCACACGGCGATGCGTGTTGTCGAGAACTTCCATTATCAAGTTGACTTTGCCACGTGATACCAATTTGTACAATCCTGGTTTGCCTGCTATTGAAAGTATTGTTTCCATTTCTTTTGTTGTTTTGTTTAAATTATTTGTAGTGAATTTAATGTCTTGTCTATTTGTGCGTCAATGTCTTTTTCTCCGTCGTTTGTTATTACAAAGTCGGAGCGTCGCGCAACCTCCTCCTGTGCCCATTGGCTCTTGATCCATTCGAGGGCCTTTGCTTGCGATATGCCATCGCGTTCTATTATTCTGTTTATGCGTGTCTCCAATGGAGCCGTGACGCATATTATGTGGTCGAACCTGACGCGACGGTGGAAGCCGCTGTCAAACAGTATTGCGCTTTCCAGCCAGTGCTTGCCGCTTCGCAAGAAGTCGCGTGCCACGGCCGGGTGTATGACGTTGTTTAGTGCTTCCTTGTTGGCTTCTGATGAGAGAAGAAACTCTGCGAGGATGCGCTTTTGCAACACGTCTCCTTGGTAAACGTCGTTTCCGACAAGCCGCTTCAGGCTTTCTTGCAGTTCCTTGTCTGTATGATAAAGCCGCTTTGCGGCGGCATCGCTGTCGTAAACGCTTATGCCGCGCTTTTCCAGCAAGTGGCAAACATAGCTTTTGCCGCTTCCTATGCCCCCTGTTATGGCTATTCGCCTCATTGTTGTTCTATAAGATAATCGACCCTGTCGTTTTCAAGCCTCGGGTTGCGTGCGAGGCGTGAGTTGCTTCGCAGGTAAAGCCGGCATTTGTCCGACGGATGGCTGGATATTTCCTTGTAGTCAACGTAAACCGCAAAGTCGGTTGGGCGGACCTGCCTGTAAACATTGGCTCCGACGCTGTACTTGACCCTCATCGTTTGAGGGAATGTGCGTATGGTGAGGTTTGCTGGCTTGTTGATTGTGGTTATAGGCACTTCCTGTACGCCTTCTGTCAAGACATCGGGGAACAGTGTCACTTTTACTGCCTCGGGACTGATTTTTGCCCCATCAATCTTTGCAATCTTTACGGTTTGTGTTACCGTGTCCTCGAAGTTTGTTATGTTCAAGTGCTCGGTTTCCACTCCTTCTATTTTTGCGAGCAACTCTTTGCTTGCATATACGGTTGCCATGTCCGGCGAAATTTGCACGTGGGAGAGATAATATTTGCTTCCTGGTACAATGGTGCCGTTGAGTTTGATTTTAACACGCTTGTTGCGTCCGAAATTGAACGAGAAATCCAGTTTGTCGGCTTTCAGTGTGGTTATGGCGGAAGAGGCGTATAATCTCTGCCTGATGATTTTCTGTATGTCAGACGCAGGAACTTGCCCTTGTCCGGCTTGCCTGTTTGCGTATTTTGCGAAGCTGAGTTTTATGGGTGACAGTTTGTTGTAGCTTTGGTATGCCATTATGACGTAACCCTTGTCTCTCACCGTAACCCTGACGGTGTCAGACATGTCTGATGTCATCACTACGTTCTTGGGCACTCCCACAAGGCGCATCCCCATTGGAAACTCAACCTCGTATGTCTCGTTTAGCGTCATCATGAGCCAGAAGATTCCGCTAATGGCAAGGCAGAAGAGGAAAATCAAAAACTCCTTGCCCGAAAATTCGGACAAGAAGTTTTTTAGTATGTGGTATAGTTGACTTAACTTATGCATTTGGCAGGCCTTGGGCTGCGTCCTGGAACACGGTGCCCTTGTCCACTGTGATAACTACGCCATGGGCTATTTCCACGTCCACGGTGTTCCTTGCCATGTCAACACGTTTCACGGTGCCGTAGATGCCGCCGCCTGTGACAACCTTTGAGCCTTCCTGCAAGGAATTTTGAAACTCGCGTATCTTTTTCTGTCTTTTCTGTTGTGGTCTTACCATGAAGAACCACATGATGACGAAGATGGCGATGAGCATGAATATCATGCTGCCGAAGCCACCATTGCCCTGTGCGGCCTGTGCTGCTAAAACTAATGATGTCATAATAATGTTTTTTTAATTTTGTTGTTCAGTTTGTTGTGTTAGTTGCTGGTCGTTGCTCTCAGGCTGGGGCATGTCCTGTGGTTGGTCGTCGTTGTTGATGCGTGGCCTGTGCACGAACCTTGTCTGACTGCCGAACTCGTATGCTTGCCTGCCATAGTTCCCGTTGCGCTGTGTGTTGTAGTTGCGTCGTTGCGCATTATTGTTGCCATAATTGTTGTGGTTCCGTCGCTGGTCGTCCTGTTTTCTCTCAGGTCTTGGTGGCATTTCTTTCATCATTTTGCCGTTCGCTATGAGATGCCGTGCTATGGTGTCAAGCATTCCGTTTATGTAGGCTCCACTCTTTGGCGTCGAGTACAGCTTGGCGAGTTCCACGTATTCGTTTATCGTTACTTGTACGGGGATGTTCTGGAACGTGAGCATCTCGGCGATTGCTATCTGCATGATTACGATGTCCATGTAAGCCAAGCGGGAGAAGTCCCAGTTGTGCGAGGCATCGCTCATGTAGTGTTGGTAGTCGGCGGCGTTGAGTATCGTTGCCCTGAAGAGCTTGCGCCCGAACTCCCTGTCGTCCTCATCCTTGTATTCTGGCAACAACTCTTGGTTGCCCTTTTCCTTGGGGTCAAAGCGTTTGATGGTCTTCAACACGAAAGTGTCAACCACTTCCTTGTCGTCGTTCCAGTACAGGCTCTTTTCCTCAAGCAGGGCATCGAGGTCTTCGTTCTCTTCTATCAGTTGCTTGTAAAGCTTGCGCCATACCTCGCGATCCTCTTCGTAATCGTCTTCCGGCGAAGCCATGTATTCCTTGAACGTCTCGCTTTGCTCTATTTGGTTGCACAGTTTCCGCACGAACTCAATGTTGTCGCGCCACGAAAGCTTCTTGTCCTCGTTGAAACTGTTGAGCATTTTGTTTTCCTCAAGCTGTACGGCAAACTTGTTGAATGCGAACTTGTTTGACGGCATGTCCTCTCCTGTTAGCTTCGCGCGCTGCGTCAGGGTCTCAAGGCGTGTGTGCTCTTCCTGTGTGACGGCTACAATCAGGTCAAGGAGGAAGTTGTAAAGGTCGTAAGCCTTTGACAGGCTGAGAAGCAATTCCTTCTCTGCAATGTCCATGTTCTTGTTGCCATTCTGATAGTAGGCATAGGTCAGCTGAACTATCTTGGTACGTATCAAATCACGATTGATCATCACTCTTACTTGTTATGCGTAGGCAGTTATTCAACTGCAAAAGTAGCAAATAAATCCCACACGATGAAAAAAGTTGGGATAAATATTTGTTTTTTTTCATAATCTTTGCGTTTATGGAATAAAAGCAGTACCTTTGCACAGCTTTTCAGATTGGGAAAAGTGTTTCCAGTGTGATGGCGAATTAATTCACTATTTTAATTTAGAGTAACACAATTATGAAAGAGATTGAGATTTTGGGTAAGAAGCGTGAGGCAGTAGGTAAGAAGGCTTCGAAGCTTCTCCGCAAGGAAGGTCTGATTCCTTGCAACCTTTATGGTGAGAGCAAGGACGCCGACGGCAATCCCGTGGCCCTTTCCTTCGCTTCTTCGTTCAGCGAGCTTCGCAAGCTTATTTACACTCCGCATATCTATGTGGTTAAGCTCAACATCGATGGTGAGGTTCACACTGCCATCATGAAGGAGCTTCAGTTCCATCCTGTTACCGACGCTCCTCTGCACGTTGACTTCTATGAGGTGAACGATGAGAAGCCTATCACAATCGGCATACCTGTCAAGCTCGTTGGTCTGGCACAGGGTGTTCGCAATGGTGGTCGCATGAGCCTGTCAATCCGCAAGATCAATGTTACCGCTCCTTATCAGCAGATACCTGAGCACCTCGATGTTGACGTTACTGCCCTGAACATAGGCAAGAGCATCAAGGTTGGCGAGCTTTCATACGAGGGTCTTGAGCTTGCTACAGGCAAGGACGTTGTCGTATGTTCTGTTAAGATGACTCGTAACGCCATGGCCGCAAGCCAGGCTGCTGCAGCTGCCGCTGAGTAAGACGAATATAAAAGGCAAAAGGGTAAAAAAGGGTGAGGGGCACGGCGTTGAGGCGCAAGCTCCATCCCTTTTTTACCCTTTTGCCTTTCTTGATATTTTAGGCTATGGACAAATTCTTGATATGTGGGCTTGGCAATCCTGGGGCGGAATATGCCGGGACTCGTCACAATACAGGCTGGATGGCTGTTGATGCTTGTGCCGAGGCCATGGGGGCTGAATGGCATGACAGACGTTATGGTTTCGTGGCTGAGGCTTCGCTGAAGGGGCGAAAGATTTTCCTTCTGAAGCCAACCACGTTCATGAACCTTTCGGGCAATGCCGTGCGCTATTGGCTCAACGAGGAGAGGATTGCGCAGGAGCGATTGCTCGTGATCAGTGATGACGTGGCATTGCCGCTTGGCGACTTCCGCCTGAAGGCTAACGGGAGCAATGGCGGACACAACGGCCTTGGGCATATAATGCAGCTCATAGGGCAGGATTACGCCCGGATGCGCATCGGGATTGGCAACGACTACCCACGTGGGGCGCAGGTCGATTGGGTCTTGGGGCGCTACTCTGACGATGACATGAAGGTGTTGCAACCCACCATTGACCTTTCCGTGGATATCATAAAGAGCTTTGTGTTGCAGGGCATTGGCAATACGATGAACCAGTATAACGGCAAAGGCAAAAACGCAAGGGGAAAATGAGCGACAATATTCCTAAGATGCCCAAGTATGGCGACACGGCACGTATTGACAAATGGCTGTGGGCGGCACGCATGTACAAGACACGCTCGTTGGCGGTTGACGCCATCAAGAATGGGCGTGTGACGATTGGCGGGGTCAACGTTAAGCCGAGCCGCACGATAAAGGCAGGCGAGACAATCGACATAAGGAAGCCGCCTGTGACTTATTCGTTCAAGGTCGTGGCCTGCATCGAGAGCCGTGTGGGCGCAAAGCTCTTGCCGCAGGTCTATGAGAATGTTACCGACCCCAAGCAGTACGAGATATTGGAGATGAGCCGTATTTCCGGTTTCGTGGATAGGCAGCGTGGCACTGGGCGGCCTACGAAAAAGGAGCGGCGTGCATTGGACAGTTTCATCGAGCCTGCGATGTTCGGGTGGGACGACGATGACGACGAATAGAAGCCTTGCCGATGGCTGTGAGGAACATTCGCGTTGTGAGGTGAAAATGATTACGGCGTAAACGCATTGCGTTTACGCCGTAATCGTTTTGCGTTTACGCCGCAATGGCAATGCGTTTACACTGTAAAGGCACCGTCATTGCGGCGTAATCATTATGCGCTTCGCTTTTGAAAGCTGGGAGGGAGGCGTTACCGAGGTCCTCCGAAGCCTCCGCGTGGAGGCCTGCCACCACCAAATCCGCCACCGCGAGGGCCGAAACCGGGACCGGGGCCGAAGCCCGGACCTCCGCGCATCTCGTGACGTGCGTCCCTGCCACCAAACAGGTTGAGGCGGTAGTTTACGGTGAGCATCACGTAACTGTTGATTGAGTTGTACTCGGTGTCGCTTCGCATCGAAGCCGTTATGCTGCGGCTCAGGTTGCTTTGCCTGTGAAGGAGGTCGTAGAATTGCAGCATCACCACAAGTGGCTTGCCCTTTAGGAAGCTTTGCGATATTTGCGCGTTCCAAACCAGCTCGTTGGTGTTCAGTGAGTTGTCGCTGTATCCGCGGCGTGAGTTCATGTTCAGGTCGGTTGCAAGCGTGGTGCCCCAAGGTGCGGTGGCGTTTATGCTTCCTCCGTAGCTGAACTGCCAGATGTCTGAGTTGGATGTGGGCTGCAGCTTGTTCTTCGAGTGCCTGTATGTGAACGCTCCGTTAAGCTCAAGCTCCAGCCAGCTGTTGCGGTAGCTTCCTGCGAACCTGTCGGACACGCTCATGTCGCGTGTCGTGTTTTTCAGCGAGCTTGCGTCACGTTGCAGTGCAATGTAGCCAACGTTGTTGGAGTAGTTGAAGTTGGCGAAGTTGTTGATGTTGAAGTATCCTGCGCTGTCTATGGGGGTGTTGAACATCAGCATTCCACCCATTCTCCAGTTGCCGTTGATGTTCTCGGGTCTCGTGAGTTTTCCGCCCGTTTTCTCGTCATACGTGACCTTGTTGCTTATGGAGTTTTGTGTGTTGCTGTAGTTCATGCCGGCAGCCACGGTGCGCATGGTCTTCTCCGATGTCTTGTTGAACCAGAAGTTGAGGTTCTGCGTGAACGAAGGCTTCAAGCCGGGGTTACCCGTCGATATGTTCAGAGGGTCACTGTCGTCGGTAATGTCGAGCAACTGTGTTATGCTTGGCTGCGATGTGTTCGCGCGATAGTTGAGGCGCAGGTTGCTTTGCTTGTTGAAACGGTAGCGGAAATCCAGTGTTGGCGTGACGTTGAAAACGTTGCGTGTGGTGTCAACTGATACGCCCTGGTAGTTTTGCACGTAGTGCGAGTTTTGCGGTTGCAGCATCACGCCCGTGTTTAGCTGCCATTTCGTCCTTATCATTCGGAACATCAACTCGATGTCGTGGCGGTAGTTCTTGTATTCGGAGAAACGGCTGAGGTTCGTGTCAAGGTAATCCTCGTAGGGGCGCTCCAGGCGGTTGAGGTATCCGCCCCAGCTGCGGTAGGCTGGCGTGAGTCCGTCGAAGAAGTCTTCGCCAAGGTTTGAGAAGTCGTATGTGGAACGGTCGCTTTTGCTGTAACTGTAGTTGAAGCTGTAGTTGAGTTGCAGGAATGTTCCCCTCCACAGAGGCTCGCTGTAAGTGGCTTGCAGGCTGTAGCTCCAGTTTTTCGACGGTGCCAGGTTGTAGCGGTTGGTCTGGTATGTTGAGTCTTGCCCGAGGGCGTTTTGCAATTGGTAAAGGCGCACGTTGTTTGTGGAAAACGTGTTCGACTCGGAGTCGCTGTAGTTCACGTCGGCGCGCATTGTGACGTTTCGTCCCTTGCTGTTGAGCTTGCGGTTCACTTGCAGCATGGCTCCTGCGCTGTTGCTCTTCGAGTAGCTTATGCTGTTTGAGTTGTTTGAGTTCACGATTACGCTGTCGGCAGCCAATATTTCCATCGACTCATATGTCAGAGGGTCGGTTACCCACAGGTATGGGTCATTGTTGAACGAGGCAGAAGTGTTGGTTGACAGCCCGTCGCTTTTGTTGATGGTGAAGTTTGGACGGAACATGACGTTGGTCATGGAGTCTGGTGTCCATTCCAACCTCGCCCTTGCCTCGAAACGGTCGGAGCGCGAGTTGTTTTGGTTGAGGCTGTTTGAGAATGATCCAACCGTGCTGACGTAGTTCTCCATGCTGTTTTTCGAGTAAGTGTCGCCGTCGCTGTGGTTCCACCTGACGCTTGCGTTCAGCTTCAACGTGTCTTTTATCTCGTAGTTGAAGTTCATGCCTGCCATTTTCGTTGCGTTCAATCCGTTGCGGCCACGCCCGAAGCCGCCGCCACGTCCGCCAAAGCCCATGTCGTTGACGTTGTTTGCGCTTCCCATTCCCATCAAGCGCGTGTTGCCGTTCATGTAGGCTCCGAAGACACGGCTGCTGTAACGGTCTTTTGTGCCCACGCCGGCGTTGGCGTTTGCCATGAGTCCCTTGTTCATGCCAGGCTTCACCCCGAAGTCGAGCACGGTTTGCTCGTTGCCATCGTCAATGCCTGTTACGCGCGAAAGGTCGCTCTTCTCGTCGTAAGCCTTCACCCTTTGTATGATGGACGTGGGAATGTTCTTCATGGCAGTCTTCGTGTCGCCTGTCATGAATTCCTTTCCGTCAATCAATATTTTCTTTACTTCTTTTCCGTTTATGGTAATCTTGCCATCGTCGTCAACCTGTGCTCCGGGCAGTCTTTTCACGAGTTCCTCAATGGTGGAACCCTCCGGGCTGCGGTATGCTGATGCGTTGTAAACGAAGGTGTCCTCCTTTAGCACGACCTTTTGTGCCTGTGCCGTTACTGTGGCACCTTCGAGCATTATCGCATCGCTTGACATGCTTATCGTGCCAAGTGGAAGGTCGTTTTTCTTCTCTATTTTCAAGCGTCGCGTGATTGTTGTGTAGCCGACACTCGACATCTTTAGGATGTATTGGCCATCGGCAGGGGCTTGCATCGTAAACTTACCGTCGTCGTTGGACAATGCTCCAACGGCAAAGGTGGAGTCTTGTTTTAGCAATTGCACCGTGACCATCGGTATGGCTTCTTTTGTGCTTTTGTCGATTAGTGTGCCGGAAATTTCTCTCTTCTGTGCTATTGCCGCCACTGAGACGATGGTCAGCAGGGCAATTAGTAACGTTTTCTTCATCTTATGGATTATTCCTGAAATTATGATTTTAATTATAGAGACGCTTTAAACGCTTTCAGGTTTAAGTGTCTTTTGGAAAATTAACAAATAAATATTTTACACGTGTTTGCACACGTGATGCTCTTGGTGAGCAATAAACACCGCCTACGTGTTAAAAAGTTACAATTTCCATGGGCTTTACATAGCAAATTTGAAGGTTTCTTCTTATTTTTGCATCAAACGTTAAGTATGGAGATTTTATGGAGCAGAGAGTGATAATTACGGAGAATTTGGCCACCGACTTGGCTATGGCCATATCTGAATGTGAGCATGACCACATTTTTGTTCTGACTGATGAGACAACGAAGGACTGTTGCTGGCCTCTTGTAAAAGGTTTTATAGGCTTGCGTGACGCGCACCTCATAACGATAGGGGCAACTGACGTGCACAAGAACGTAAACTCGCTTGTGCATGTGTGGCGCGAGTTGGAGAAAGGTCATGCCACGCGGCACTCTTTGCTGATAAACCTCGGTGGGGGCATGGTGACGGATCTTGGTGGATTTGCCGCATCTACGTTCAAGCGTGGCATTGATTTCATAAACATTCCCACCACGTTGCTTGCCATGGTTGATGCCTCGGTGGGGGGCAAGACTGGGATAAACCTTGATGATCTGAAAAACGAGGTTGGCGTGTTCAGTAATGCGCGCTTCGTTATACTTGACACCGAGTTCCTTCGCACGCTCGATGAGAAGAACCTGCGTTCTGGCTATGCGGAAATGTTGAAGCATGGTCTTATTTCAAATGATGGCGATTGGGCTGAGTTGGTAAACTTTGACCTCGCTGCTCCCGACTTGAAGCTTTTGCGTGGAATGCTCGCAACGTCTGTGCAGGTAAAAGAAAGGGTAGTGGGACAGGATCCTACGGAGAAGGGCATACGAAAGGCACTGAACCTTGGGCATACTTTTGGGCACGCATTCGAAAGCTTTTCGTTGCGGCAATATGAAAAGACTGGCAAGGAACCCATCTTGCATGGCTATGCCGTGGCTTATGGCATCATTTGCGAGTTGTACTTGTCTGTCGTGAAGTCTGGCTTCCCGATTGACAAGATGCGCCAGACGGTTCAGTTCGTCCGCGAGTATTATGGTTCTTTCAATATAACATGCGATGATTATGATGCGCTCATTGACCTTATGAGGCGTGACAAGAAAAACATTGGAAACACGATAAACTTTACCCTGCTGGACGCTATTGGCGGCATTCGCATCAATCAGGTGGCTACCGACGAAGAGATAAAAGAAAGCCTTGACTTTTTCAGGGAGGGATAATGAGGAAACGCTTCCATTTTCCAAGGAGTGCCTTTAGGGAATGGAAGCGTTTCGTTTGGGCAATGTTGCGTCAGTTGTTTCCCAACATTTGTGCCAGGCTTGCCCTTTTTATTTTGCCAGTCTCTGTCATGGGGATTTGGTCCACATGGCGATATTCTTTGGGTATCCAGTATTTTGGCAGGCTGTTTGCGCAAATTTCAGCCACCTTTGCCGTGTCATGGCTTTCCGTCACCAGCACAACGGTTTCACCAAATTTCTCGTCTGGTGCTTTGGTTATGGCAAACCGTTCTTTCAAGATTGGCTTAAGGATGGCTTCTACCTCTTCTATTTGTATTTTTATTCCACCAGAGTCTATTACGTTGTCCTTGCGTCCAAGCACCCTGAATTGCTTTTTGCCGGTGTCGGGGCTTGTGCGAGTTTCCACACGGTCGTTTGTTGCCAGTGTGCCTTCATGTACGTGAGGGGCATCTATTATTAGGCAATCGTCTGCCGTCTGGCTTATTTCAACGCTGTCGAAAGGCGTGTACCAATCGCTGGCCTCATTGCCGTTGATGCGCCTTAGGGCAATGTGTGATAGGGTTTCAGTCATGCCGTATGTGCTCCAAACATAGTTTGGAAAGTCGCTCAGCTCTTTGGCAAGCACGTCGTCTATGGCTCCTCCGCCAATGATAAGGTGGCGTATCTGCCTTAGGAGATTTCTTTCCTTTTCCTCTTTCAATGAGTTGTAAACCTGCAAAGGCACCATGGCTGCGAATGTTGGAGGCTCGCTTAATGATGCCAATGGATGGCCGTTGGGCTTTACGGAGATTAGTTTCATATTCCTTTCCAAGCTTCTCACCACTACCATTTTGCCGGCAATGTAATCGAGAGGCATGCACAGCAGCGTTGTGTCTCCGGGCTTAAGTCCAAGGAAGTCGCAGGTTATGCGGGCGGAGTTCAGCATTTTCTTTTTCTCCACCCATATTGGCTTTGGCTTGCCAGTGGAACCACTTGTGTGTACCAAAAGCTTGGAAGAATTGTTTTCCCATTCGGCGAGAAAGTCTTCAAGGGTCATGTCGGTAGGCGTTTCTTGTCTTTTTCTGTTGTTTTCAGCAATTGGGGGCTTTGTACCATAGCTTGTCGTCTATTATTTCCAATGGCATTGTTATGTTGTCTTCGTACAATAATCCTGTGCCGAGTCCCTGTGGCATTTTGACATTCGGGCCATATACGGAAGCGCAGAAGTGAGCCACGGCGTTTAGCCCAACGTTGCTTTCCAACGCCGATGTCAGCCATGAGCCTATGCCACGCTCCTTGGCAAAACTAATCCATTCGCGGCATCCTGCCATTCCTCCATGCAGACTTGGTTTTAGCACAATGTATGCGGGACTTATTTCGTCTAACAGACGATTTTTTTGTTCCGGTTGGTTTATGCCGATAAGCTCTTCGTCGAGAGCGATGGGCAGTGGCGACTCGCGGCATATTCGTGCCATCTCTTTCCATTGGTGTTGCTTGATGGGTTGCTCAATGGAATGGATGTCATACTTCGCCAAGGCTTCAAGTCTTTGCATTGCGTTTTGGGGCGAAAAACCGCCATTGGCATCCACGCGCAATTCCACTTGTTTGCTGTTGAAGTGCTTGCGGATGAACTTTATTAGCTCAAGCTCTTTGTCAAATTCTATTGCCCCAATCTTCAGTTTCACGCAATGGAAACCGTCTTTGAGTTTTGCCTCAACTCTTTCATACATTTCCTCAAACGTTCCCATCCACACAAGTCCGTTTATGGTGATGCCTTCTTCTCCATGTGCGAAAGGAGTGTCAAAAAGGGCGGTGCTGCCATGTGCGTCAAACTGTGCGAAAGCGGTTTCAAGCCCAAACAGAATGCTCGGATAAGGTCTGAGCAACTCGTATGGTATGCCCTCCGTCTTCTCTACGAACGAGCACACTTTTTCGAGCATCGCCTCGTATCGTTCCTTTGGCATGGCATCGCAACTGAGGTCTGGCAGCACGGAGCATTCGCCCGTGCCGCATATTCCATCTTTCTCTATTGTGACATAATATGACAGGTGCGTGATGTAAACGCCACGTGACGTGCCTGCCGGTTGTTTGAAGTGGAGCAGCCGATTGGAAAAATGAGCTTTCATGGTCGTGTCGTTTGTTGACTGGGTGGAGACCCTTGTTTGGGCACCGCCTTTGTGTTGGCGTGTCGCCACCTTTGCTTTATGGGAATTGCGGATACTTGTCAAAGTCGGGCTTGCGCTTTTCCAGAAAGGCATGTCCTCCTTCGCGAGCCTCGTCGAGTGTGTAATAAAGCATGGTGGCATCGCCGGCAAGCTCCTGTATGCCAGCCTGTCCGTCAAGCTCGGCGTTGAAGCCAGCTTTCATCATCCGCAATGCCAATGGCGAGCGTTCCATCATCGTTTCCGCCCATTCCACGCAGGTGTCCTCAAGCTTGTCTTGTGGCACAACCTTGTTTACAAGCCCCATCCGTAGAGCTTCTTCCGCTGTGTATTGCTGGCAGAGGAACCACATTTCACGAGCTTTTTTCTGTCCTATTATGCGCGCCAGGTATGAAGCGCCGAGTCCGGCGTCAAACGAACCGACTTTTGGCCCAGTCTGCCCGAAGCGTGCGTTGTCCGAGGCTATGGTCAAGTCGCAAACGACATGCAGCACATGCCCCCCACCTATGGCAAAACCATTGACCATGGCTATTACCGGCTTTGGCATACGGCGTATTTGCATTTGTACCTCAAGGACATTCAGGCGAGGCACACCGTCGTTTCCGATGTATCCGCCACGTCCTTTCACGTGCATGTCACCGCCTGCGCAGAAAGCCTTGTCTCCTGCGCCTGTCAGTATGATGACCCTTATGTCAAGACGGTCTCGGCAGTAAGTGAGTGCCTGACTCATCTCCCATACAGTGAGTGGGGTGAATGCGTTTCTGTAACGTGGGCGGTTGATGGTGATCTTTGCGATGTGGTTGTATTCCTCAAATAATATTTCCTTGAAGCTGAACGCTTCTATGGCTTTCCATTGTCTCATGTGTCGTGAGTTTTGTTGTTTATGTTATGCTGCGTTTGTTGTTTGCGGTGATTTGCCTTGCTCTCTTGTTTGACTGCCACGCATTGTCATTGTGACAATAGCAGTCTTGCCTCCTTGTTGTACCGTGCCATTTCGCTCGCATCCTTTTGCATGTCCGTGAAAACTTCCAGCAGGCGTGGCTGTTGGGTGGTGTCGTCGGTCAGCCATTGTATGCCGATTTCCAAATCTCCTTGGCTGTTAACCTGGCGGTATTCCACGTGGTTCTCACCGCAGATGCCGTGTGCCGTCGTGTGATGTGTGGCAGCCACATGGCAGTCAAGATATGGGGTTGCGCCAATGTTGGGCAATTGGTGGAAAATACCTCCGCCATTGTTGTTTAGCAGCAGTATGCGCAAGTTGCTCTTTGGCAGGTTGTTCCACAATGCGTTTTGGTCATAGAAGAAACTCAGGTCGCCTATTACGCAATATACCGGAATGTCTGTTGTTGCGGCGAAGCCAACTGCCACCGAGAGGCTGCCTTCTATGCCGTTCACTCCACGGTTTACATATAAATAATGTGTGGAATAAAGTTGGCCGAGCCTTACGGCTGAGCTGTTACCGTAATGCAGCCAGCATTGTTGCCTGTTTGTGATGTCGTGAAACATTTTCACGGCAAGCATTTGCGAATATTCTGGCAGGAAATCCATGCAGTGCGTTTGGCATTTGGCAAGTATGCCATTCCATTTGGCGATGTATGTGGCATTGTTGTGCGAACGCCCTCCTGTGGGCACGTTGCCGTGTTGCCCGCTTTCGGAGAAAGCTTTGGCAAGGGCGTTGATCATGTGCTCGGCGTTGCATTCCACCAAGTCAGTTGCATGCGTCGTGACATCAGTCAGTTCGCCTGTTTCATTGGCAATGACTGTTCGGCGTGGAACGAAACTTTGCAGGTACTGCCTGATGCGTTTGCTTACGATATTGCCGCCGAGGTATATCACGAAGTCGGGATGCCAGTCGGCATCGTTGCCTATTGCAGCCAATGCCTCGTCGAAGTGGCATGGCAGGCAGGCTTCTCTTGACAATTGTTCTTGCAGTATCACGGTCTTTTCGCCAAGCAACGTGAGTTTCCTGCCGATGCCGTCGCTTGTCGCTTGCCGAGGCAACTGCCCTATGACCAGCATTGTGCGCTCGGCTCTTGCAAATTCGAGAGCTATGCTGTCAACGGCGTGTTTGCATGGCGTGCCTTGTGTTAGGCTCACGGTGCGTTCCGTTGGCAATTCTGGGCACGTGAAGTTGAACAGAGGCTCGCTTATGGGTACGTTTATGTGTATGGGACCGTCGCCGTGTTGTCGCATGGCGATGAGAGCCTCGTTTGCGAGTCGGTTGCAGTGCCACCGTTCCGTGTCATCGTGTGGCTCGTACAGGCTTGCGGCCTTTTTCACAAACGGGCGTATGGCGTTGCCCTGGTTTATGGTTTGCCCTTGCAGTTGGTCAATCATGGCAACTGGGCGGTCGGCGGATATTATCACCAAAGGTACATGTCGGTAATGAGCCTCAGCCACGGCCGGCAGGGTGTTGAGCAGCGCGGAGCCGGATGTCACGCACACCGCCACTGGCTCGTTAAGTGACAGTGACATGCCCAGGGCGATGAATGTCGCGGAACGCTCGTCGGTGACCGACTTGCATTTGATGTCCGGACATTCGCACAGGTTGTGCGTTATGGGAGCGTTCCTGCTGCCGGGGCATACCACTGCGTTTCTTACGCCGTGAGCCACGAGGAGTGATGTCAGGATGTTTATGTTTTCCTTATCCGAGTACATTTTTCATGGTGTCAAGTTTCGCTTTGGTCTCCTTCCATTCCTCGGCCTCTATGCTCTCCCTGAGCAGTCCGCCTCCGGCGTACAGCCTGAAGTTCTTCTCGTCGCACATTTCCAGGCAACGCAGCGAGACGTACAGGCTCGTTTCTTCCCACAGGTTGCACGGGCCGCAGAAACCGCTGTAGTAACGTCGGTCGATGGATTCGTTTTGCAGTATTGCCGCCATGGCTCTTTCCCTTGGCAACCCGCATACGGCAGGCGTAGGGTGCAGGGCTTCGATTATGTTTTCCGGTGTGGAGCCATTGTCAAGCCTGAACGAGAAGTCGGTGCGGATATGGTAAAGCCGCGCGGCGTTCGTGGTGTAAGGTTGTGTTTTTTCAATGTCCTTTGCGTAAGCTCCGATGGCCTCCGTGACGTATTGCTCCACTATCTTTTGTTCCCTTATGTTCTTGTCGCTCCACGGACCTGGTGTTGTCATGGTGCCTGCCAGTGCCATCGTCCTCCATTGGTCCCCATGTCGTTCCAGCAGCACCTCGGGCGTTGCCATGAGCCATGCCCCCGATACGGCGGTATATACGAGAGCCACCATCTGGTGCGGGTACATGCGGCATGCCTTTTGGAAAATCTGCCCCAGCGTGCCAGACCATGAGGCAACCTTGCAGTCGGATCTTCGCGAGAGTACCACTTTGTCGAGAATGCCCTCGCCCAGCAGTTGCTGCATGGCCTTGAAGTCGTGGCGGTATATGGTGCGGTTGCTTTTCTCGCGCCATTTCATCTTGAATCTTCCCCCTCGTTTGGGCATGGGTCTTGTCATCGACCTTTCAGGCCTGATGACGATGTACGGGCAGCTGGCACTTGGCGTGAATGGAGCCATTACGAATCCTTGGCATTCGCTCAGGTCGGGCAGCTTGTCGAAATATTGTGCCAGCCCCCTTACCACGTGGTATTCGGTGGTGTCGGGAAGCCGGTAGAAAGCGTAGTCAAGCATTGTCCTGTCGTGGTGTCAGAACATAATTGGTGACGTGCACCGTTGAGATCAGTTCACCTTGTGAGTTTTTTATGTCAACTTGCCATTCGTGCAGGGTGTTGCCCTTGAACTGCAGCTTGCCGTATGCCGTTACCGTGTCGCCTTCGCGCACGGCTCTCACATGGTTGCCACTGACGCTTATGCCCACGGCTATCTTCTTGGGGCACAGAGACATGGAACCTACGCCTGCGAGGTTCTCGGCAAGTGCGAGCGACGCTCCACCCGACAGGAAGCCAAACGGTTGTTTGTTGCGCTTGTCAACTTTCATCCTTGCCATGCAGGTGTCAGGCTCGGGCGTGGAGAAAAACTCCATGCCAAGGGTGTTGCTCAGTCCGTCCTGCTTTTCTATAATGTTCTTTTCCTTGTCTATGTTCATGGCTTATAATGTCTTTTTGTTTCACGATGCAAACTTAACCATTTTTTGTGAAATAACAAAATAAAAATGTGCTTCCACGCCAAAGTGGGGCTGTTGAGGCTTGTCGGCGGTCGTGATTGCGCCGTAAACGTGTTGCGATTGCGCCGCGAAGACGTTGCCATTACGGCGCAATCGCAACGCCTTTGCGCCGCAACGGCATGGCGTTTGCGCCGTAATGGGAAAAGCGTTGCATGGCAATTACTTCTTAACTTCCTATAAAAAATATTGTAATGTCAGTATTATTTCGTATTTTTGCAGTCGATTAGGAATAATATTGAATATCATATATGAATATCTTAGAGCTTAGTGAGCAGGAGATTGGCCGCCGCCAAAGCCTGCAGCAGTTGCGTGACATGGGCATCGACCCGTATCCGGCAGACGAATATCCGGTTAACGCTTCGTCGGCAGACATCAAGGAAAACTACAGCGATGGCGAGGAACGCAAGGTTTCCATTGCCGGTCGCATGATGAGCCGCCGCGTGATGGGCAAGGCGAGTTTCGTGGAGTTGCAGGATGGCAAGGGACGCGTGCAGGTTTATGTCACGCGCGATGACATTTGCCCCGGCGACAACAAGGACATGTACAACACGGTGTTCAAGAAGTTGCTTGACATTGGCGACATCATTGGCATAAAGGGTGTTGTGTTCAAGACGCAGACCGGCGAGATTTCCGTCCATGCCCACGAGCTTACCATTCTTTCGAAGAGCCTTAAGCCGCTGCCTATTGTGAAGTACAAGGATGGCGTGGCATACGATAAGTTTGACGACCCGGAGATGCGTGCCCGCCAGCGCTATGTTGACCTCGTGGTGAACGATGGCGTGAAGGATGCGTTCCTGAAGCGTGCCACGGTGCTGCGCACCATGCGCAAGTTCTTTGACGATCATGGGTACACGGAGGTGGAAACTCCTATCTTGCAGAACATACCCGGCGGTGCTTCGGCTCGCCCGTTCATCACCCATTTCAACGCTCTCGACGTTGACATGTACATGCGTATCGCCACGGAGCTTTACCTCAAGAGACTTATCGTGGGTGGTTTCGACGGTGTTTATGAAATCGGCAAGAACTTCCGCAACGAGGGTATGGACAAATATCACAACCCGGAGTTCACCTGCATGGAGCTTTACGTGCCTTACAAGGACTACAACTGGATGATGTCGTTTACCGAGCAACTGCTTGAGACGATATGCGTTGCCGTGAACGGAAAAACCGAGGTGGAATACCAGGGCA
>CAYLUI010000009.1:25807-82166 GCA_964386825.1 uncultured Prevotella sp.
TGATAAGCTACAAGGCACCGTTCAGGCGCTTGCCAATCCTTGACGCCATCAAGGAGAAGACGGGCTATGACCTGAATGGGCTGAGCGAGGAAGAAATACGCGACATCGCCATAAACAAGTTGAAAATAGAGACCGTTGACGAGACTGCCGGAAAGGGCAAGCTTATCGATGAGATCTTTGGCGAGACGTGCGAAGGCGCGTTCATACAGCCGACATTTATCATCGACTATCCTGTCGAGATGTCGCCGCTGACCAAGATGCACCGCTCGAAGCCCGGGTTGACTGAGCGTTTCGAGCTTATGGTGAACGGCAAGGAGCTTGCCAACGCCTACTCGGAGCTTAACGACCCGATTGACCAGGAGCAACGCTTCGTTGACCAGATGAAGCTTGCCGACAAGGGCGACGACGAGGCTATGGTCATAGACCACGACTTCTTGCGCTCATTGCAATACGGTATGCCTCCCACGAGCGGCATCGGCATTGGCATCGACCGCCTCGTCATGCTCATGACGGGCAAGGAGAACATTCAGGAAATAATGCTCTTCCCGCAGCTCAAGCCGGAGGTCAAGATGCCACAGACTTCGGTCAAGGACTGGCAGGAGAAAGTCGGCGTGCCCGAGCAGTGGGTTTACGTGCTCCGTAAGGCAGGCTACAACCTCATCACGGACATAAAGGATGCGAAGGCTCAGGCCTTGCAGCAGAAAATGCTTGAGATAAACAAGAAGTACAAGCTTGGTTATGACAAGCCTTCTTTGGAGGAAATCCAAGCCTGGATTGACAAGGCTTGACAAACTCTTCCTGAAGGCTGGTTGTGGCGTATCAAGTGGCAAGGCGTTGGTTGCCTGTCCGGAGTTGACAAGGCTGTGTGCCTTGCCGCTTGAGGAAAGTTAAAAATCAAGGAACATGAGCATCTTCAAGAATCTATGGCTTCGCGTATCTCAGCTTCCGCTCTTGGGGCGCGGGCAAGGTGAAGGCCTGAGGGGCTTCGCCATTATCGGAGGTGGGTCTTGGGCAACGGCTATAGCCAAGATGGTGGTCTCCAATACCGGGCACATCGGCTGGTATATGCGTCGTGAAGACCGTATCGCCGATTTCAAGCGCCTTGGGCACAATCCCGCCTATCTCACGGCATTGCAGTTTGATGCCGACCAGATTTCTTTTTCCGCCGACATTAACGCTGTGGCACGCAAGTATGACACGCTTATTTTCGCCACGCCTTCGCCATATCTTAAAAACCATCTGAAGAAGCTTACTGCGGACATCAGTGGCAAGACCATAGTCACCGCAATAAAAGGCATTGTGCCTGATGAGGAAATGGTTGTGTCAGAGTATTTCCACAGTCGGTACAATGTGCCTTACAATCGTATTCTTTGCATTGGCGGCCCTACCCATGCCGAGGAGATAGCCCTTGGTCGTCTCACCTACCTTACGATAGGCTGTGCCGACGAGCACATGGCAAGCAAGTTTGCCGATACGCTCAGAAGCGATTATGCCAAGACTGAGATTTCCACGGACATAATGGGCATCGAATACGCCGCCGTGCTGAAAAACGTATATGCCATTTGCGTGGGCATTTGCAATGGCCTACGCTATGGTGACAATTTCATAGCCGTCCTGACAACCAACTGCATCCGCGAGATGGATCGGTATCTTACCGCCGTGGCTCCGTCGAGACGCAACATTTGCGACAGTGCGTATCTTGGCGACTTGCTCGTTACGGGTTATTCCAACTTCTCGCGCAACCGCACTTTCGGTACCATGATTGGGCGTGGCTACAGCATTGAGAGCGCGCAACTGGAGATGAAGATGGTGGCTGAGGGATATTATGGCACGAAGTGCATGAAAGAACTCAATGGGAGAACCGGCGTGGACATGCCAATCCTTAATACAGTCTATGACATTCTTTATCGAGGAGTGGCACCTGCCAAGGCCATTCTTGCATTGACAGAAAAGTTGACGTGAGGCAAGTAGGTGAAACAAAGAGAAAAACATTCCTTTAACAAACAATAAAATGGATAACATCAAATTAGACATCACAAAGGCCGTAGAGTTTCTTGACTCAGACGCGCTGAAGGGCTACGAACCTAAGGTGAAAGCTGCCCAGGAAGCCCTGGACGGCGGAAAGTGTGAGGGTAACGACTTTTTGGGCTGGCTGCACCTGCCCACGGAGATTACCGACGATTTCCTCAACGAAGTGGAGGCTTGTGCCGAGACTTTGCGCTCAAAGTGCGACACGGTGGTCGTTGCGGGCATTGGCGGCAGCTATCTTGGCGCGCGTGCGGTAATAGAGGCTCTTGGCAATTCGCTCCAGTGGCTCATCAACGATACCACGAAGGTTCCTAATGTGATTTTCGCAGGCAACAGCATAAGCGAGGATTATCTTGCGGAACTCACCGATTACCTCAAGGACAAGAAGTTCGGGGTGATAAACATTTCCAAGAGCGGAACCACAACGGAGACTGCCTTGACTTTCCGCTTGCTGAAGAAGCAGTGCGAGGAGCAGCGTGGCAAGGAAGAGGCTAAGGATGTGATTGTTGCAATTACCGATGCCGTGAAGGGCGCTGCCCGCAAGACGGCGGAGAACGAGGGCTATAAGACTTTTGTCATACCAGACAATGTTGGCGGTCGTTTCTCGGTTCTGACCCCTGTTGGCTTGCTGCCGATAGCTATTGCCGGTTTTGACATCAAGGCTCTCGTAAAGGGTGCGCAGGACATGGAGAAGGCTACTGGTGTGGACGTTCCTTTCGCTGACAATATTGCGGCACAGTATGCAGCCGTGCGTCAGGCTCTTTACACACAGAAAGGAAAGAGGATTGAGATACTCGCTGACTTCCAGCCGAAACTGCATTTCATCGCCGAGTGGTGGAAGCAGCTCTACGGAGAGAGCGAGGGCAAGGACGGCAAGGGAATCTTCCCGGCTTCTTGCGACTTCACGACCGACTTGCACTCCATGGGACAGTGGATTCAGGAAGGCGAGCGCACCATTTTCGAGACTGTGCTTTCCGTTGAGGAGCCTAACCGCAAGGTGCTGTTCCCGCACGATGACGAGAACCTCGACGGTCTCAACTTCCTTGAGGGCAAGCGTGTTGACGAGGTGAACAAGATGGCAGAGCTTGGCACACGTCTGGCTCACGTTGACGGTGGCGTGCCAAACATCCGCATCAGCGTTCCTCGCCTTGACGAGTATTGCCTTGGCCAGCTCATCTACTTCTTTGAGAAGGCTTGTGGCATCAGTGGCTTGCTTGAGGGTGTAAACCCATTCAACCAACCCGGTGTTGAGGCTTACAAGAAGAACATGTTTGCCCTTCTTGGCAAACCAGGTTACGAGGCTGAGACGAAGGCTATCCAAGAGAGGTTGGCTAAGGAGAATTAAGCTGGTTTCCGGGCACGGCTTTGTGCCGTGCCGATGCCCTTTCCCTGCGTGCCCCTTGTTTTGTCAAGGATGCCGGAAAGGGTGGTTACTATCAACAATATAAAAGCATCCTCCTCGTCTGCGTGGCATGGTTTCCCACTTGCCTTTGGCGGCGAGGAGGACGTTTACTATCATGAATAAAATACAGCAAGCTATAAGCAGTTACAACTCCCGTTCACAACATCCTTTTTCTCCGAAAGCGGTGCTGTTTGACATGGATGGCGTGCTTTACGACTCCATGCCGCATCATGCCGTAGCGTGGACGGAGTCGATGGCTAAGTTTGGCATAAACATGACCAAGCAGGACGCATACGCCACGGAGGGCGCACGTGGATTTGACACAGTGCGTGCCATGGCCAAGCGCGAAAAGGGCATTGGCATATCTGAGGATAAGGCAAGGGAGGTTTACGAAGAGAAGTCGCGCATATTCCATTCCATGCCCGACGCTCCCGTCTTTGCCGGAGTAAAGGAACTCATGCAGAAGATTGCCGCATCGGGATTGTCGGTTAATGTGGTCACGGGCAGTGCGCAACGGCAGCTCATAGCTCGCTTGCAGGACGATTTTGGCGAATGGCTGTCGCCCGACCATGTCACCACCGCTTATGACGTGACCCATGGCAAGCCTGCGCCCGATCCGTATCTTGCGGGGCTGAGGAAAGCCGGTGGCTTGCAGCCTTGGCAAGGCATCGTGGTCGAGAACGCACCGCTTGGCGTTCATGCGGGTGTTGCTGCCAATGTTTTCACTATCGCCGTAAACAGTGGTCCATTGCCTGACAGCGCTCTTGCCAATGAGGGATGCGACTTGTTGTATCCAAGCATCATGGAGTTGCTTGCCGACTGGGATGCCATAGTGGGGGCATAATACACATTATTATAAATAACCTTACACTGTTTCTTGTATGCAAAGACAATTCTTGTTTTTCCTTATGCTATGCGGTGTAATCCTGCAAGCCACTGCCCAGGATGGCAAGGCGACAAGGAAGCTTGTCGTGGCTGACATTGAGACGAGGGTGCCGATGCGCGATGTCATAGTGAGCACGAAGGATGGTTATCGTGACACCACCAACTGGCGTGGAATATGCTACGTGCCCAATGATTTTGATACGCTTACGGTGGCTAAGGCAAGCTACATTCCCGAACGGATTGTGCGTGGCGAGCTTAGGGATTCCACGTTCCTCATACCGTCAGGCAGTGCCATTGGTGAGGTTACGGTATGGGGGAAGGACAAGATTGGTGAGAAGGTTGACGAATGGAAACGTTACACGCCGTTGCCTGTTGGTGGCAGTGGCATGGCTTTTGATTTTGCCAAACTTATTGACGGTCGTACACGTCGGGACAGAAAACACTTGCGCAACGTTCGCAAGAAGTTTGCCGAGATGGACAAGTATGACGACGACCCCATTGTCAACGCCTACAAGAAAGCTATGGAGGAAGAAAGGGCGAAGACAGAGGGGGAGAATGCGGAAGCGTCCAAATAGGGTAGTGGCGTTTCCGGTTGTTGGTGAAGACGGTGTTTGCCGCAAGCCGGCAGGTATGAATGGAAGGAGAATGACTTTTTTAGCTAACAGCATAATGTTGTCCGTTAGATGATTGATTACGAAGAACTTAGAGATAAGCGCATTGCCATTTTGCTTTCCGGCGGTGTTGACTCGTCGGTAGTGGTTTACGAGTTTGCAAGCCGTGGCATGCACCCCGATTGTTTTTACATAAAGATTGGGCCGGAGGAAAAAGAGGAATGGGACTGCAGTTCCGAGGAAGACTTGGAGATGGCAACGGCCGTGGCTGCGAGATACGGCTGCCGTTTGCAGGTCGTGGATTGCCACAAGGAATATTGGAGCCAGGTGACCCGTTATACTATGGAAAAGGTCAAGGCAGGCTTCACGCCCAATCCCGATGTCATGTGCAACCGCCTTATCAAATTTGGTGCTTTTGACGAGAAGGTGGGGCATGGCTACGACCTTATAGCCACGGGGCATTATGCCATGACCGAGTGGATAGACGGGCGTAAATGGTTGGTGGCAAGCCCCGATCCCGTGAAGGACCAGACTGATTTCCTTGCCCAGATATACCAGTGGCAGTTGAGGAAAGCCATTTTCCCCATTGGCCATTACGTCAAGGGTGAGGTGCGTGAGATTGCAGAGAGGGAGCACCTCGTCAATGCCAGGCGCAAGGACTCGCAGGGCATCTGCTTCCTTGGCAACATCGACTATAACGAGTATGTGCGCCGTTATGTCGGCGAGCGCATGGGCGATGTAGTGGAGTTGGAAACGGGAAAGAAGATAGGCGAGCACCGTGGACACTGGTTCCACACCATAGGGCAGCGCAAGGGACTTGGGCTGGGTGGCGGCCCGTGGTTCGTGGTGAAGAAGGACGTTGACACCAACATTATATACGTTAGCCACGGCTATGACCCAGCCACGGCTTACAGTAAGGATTTCCGCATACATGCCTTCGACTTCCTCACGGAAGGGGTTGAGGAGCTGCCACGCCGTGTCACGTTCAAGATAAGGCATACGCCCGATTACCATCCGGCAACGGTTGAGAGCCACGGCGACGGTGCTTTCACCATACACAGCGATGAGCGCATACATGGCGTTGCGCCCGGGCAATTCTGCGTCGTTTACGATGAGCGGCACCACAAGTGCTATGGTTCCGGCGAGATTACGCTATAGCGGTTTTGTCGTTGCGCCGTAAACGTGTTGCGTTTGCGGCGTAACGGGCTTGCGATTACGGCGTAATGACGATGCGTTAGCGGCGCGATGGCAAAGCCATTGCGCCGCTAACGCTAATTCCCCGTTCCGCCTTTTGCGAAATCACGTTGCGCACAGCCTTCTTTCGCTTTGCCGCATGGCGTTTACGGCATTGGCGAGAGAAGCGAAAGATTTTTCATTTAAAAAGGTGAGTTTACGTTTTTTTTTAATACTTTTGCACACGAGGACCTGATATACTTAAGACCTTATGCGTAGAATATTGTTATTGCTTGTCGGGTTTCTGCTTTGCGTAGTGGGGCATGCCGACAACCTTATCGGACGTTACAAAGTGCGTCATATAACAGCTTCAGAGGGACTTCCCGGTAACACCGTGCGCGACATCCAGCAAGATGGCGAAGGTTTCTTGTGGATGGCAGGTACGGGCGGATTGGCTCGTTACGATGGTTATCGCTTTGTCAGTTTCAACCGTTTTGGCCTTAGCAGGGGCACGGGCATACCGCGCCATATAGGCAGGCTTTACATGTCGCCCGAGAAAGAGCGCCTTTGGCTTTCCACTGCAACGTACAACAACGCTTGTTTCGACCTCAAGCAAGGGCGTTTCGTCGATTACACAGGGCGTGGCGATGACGAACACCCGTACCGCAAGTTGGTGCAGACTACCAACGGGGTGTGGCTGGTGAGCAACACCGATGGCTTGCGCCATGTGTATGAACAGGACGGCAAGTATGTTTCAGACGATTACACTACGCAGAACCACAGGCTGCCAAGCGACTGCGTAAGGAACATTGACGAGGACAAGGACGGCGTGGTCTGGGTTGCGACCGACAATGGGCTTGTGCGTATTGACCGTGGCGGCATTTCCAAGACCGTGGTGCCCGACTTGCCGTTCATGGGCTGCTATGCCAACGGCGACTTGGTGATGGCTTACAACAAGACGCACCAGACGGCGTATGTGTTCAACCTGAATGGTCGCCTGCTAAGGAAGGTGCCATTGGGTTCGGTTGGGCATATTGGCGCAATGCGCGGTTCTGTTATATGGCGTGGCAACTGGATATTGTTTTCAGAAAAGGAGACTTATGTGCTGGACAAGGGAACGCTGAAATGGTCAAAGCCCCTTGATTGCCAGATACCGGGCGGCTCTTCGTGTGGCAAGATTGGCGATTTGCAGTTTGTTGCCAACAAGAGCGGCAACTTGTGGATTTTCCCTGAGCGTGGACCCATTACACGCCTTAACCTGTTGCCTGCGCCGATGGTCTCGCGCGATCGCAACAGTGTCTTCTCGGTGACGCGTGGCAACGGCGGGCTTTATTACATCGGCTCATACGGCTATGGGCTTTTCGTTTACGACCACCATACGGGTGCCATTGACCATTACACTTCGGAAGACCGTTATCCTCTGATTTTCTCAAATTACATACTTTATGTCACCACAGACAAGAGTGGTTGCATATGGGTGTCGGCGGAGAATGGTGGCGTTAGCTGCCTTACGCCTGCCGGCAACATGACTGAGTATTTCCTTATCGACGAGCACCGACAGGGCAACTGGACCAATTTCATATCGCATCTTTGGAAGGGCAAGGACGGTGCGATAGTGGTTGAGAGCAAGAAAAACCAGCTTTACACCTTCTCGGCTTCCGGTTTCAACTTCCGTGAGACGTTGGATTACGAGGAGACTGGGCATGTCGTTGACAAGCAGGGACGTTCGTGGACGGTGAGGCGAGGCAGCGGAATACTTGTCGATGGGAAGCTTGTTGAGCTGTATTCCAATGGTAAGGCGGTGGAGACGCTCGACTTCATGACTGTTGCAACGGACAAGTTCGGACAGGTGTGGATTGGCACGTGGGGGCAGGGACTGTTTCTCGTGAAGGAAGTCGTCGGCAAGAGAGTCAACAGCATTCAGGTAATAACCAGCCAGTTTAACGAGAGCCGCATATATGACATTGCTGCCGACAGGGCCGGCAACCTGTATGTGGCAACGCTTAACGGTCTTGTGGCAATCAATGCGCCCACGCCATCGGGCTTCAGGTCGCAGAAACTGTACAATGTCGCCTTGGGCAATTTCCCGTCAGACGAAATCATTTGCGTTTGTCAGGCTTCTGATGGCATCGTGTGGGTTGGCACCACGGGTGGCGGACTCATACGTTGCGATTTCTCGAAAGGCATTGACAACATGACCTATGAGCAGTTTACCACGCGCAATGGCTTGAGCAACAACAATATCAAGTCGTTGCTTCTCGATGGCAGGGGCTACCTCTGGGTTGGCACGGAGGATGGATTGTCGCAGGTGGACATAAAGGACAATTACATCAGCCGCTTTGATCTTACCAACAATGTGCTGAGCAACATGTTTTCGAGAGATTGCGCCATTAAGTTGCCTGACGGCAGGCTTGCCTTTGGCACTGCCAACGGTCTTGCCATAATAAACCCATGGGTGCAGAGCCAGCAAAAGCAAAACGAGCAGATGATGCCGGTGATATCCGACTTGCGCATAAACGGCATGTCCATCTATGAGGGGCTTGACACCGTGGTGATGGATCGCTCGCTTGTCTTGTCGGAGAAGATAAAGCTGAGTTACAACCAGAACTCGCTGACTTTCTATTTCTCAAGTTGCGATTACCGCAAGATGCCGTCGCAGCTTTATCAGTATTACCTTGACGGCATTGACCGCGACTGGCGTCAGGTCACAGGCGAGAGCCATGCCGAGTATTCCAATCTTTCGCCCGGAGACTATGTTTTCCACCTGCGGCAAGTGTCACCGCATGGTCCCGGCGAGGAGACGGTGCTTAGGATACACATTGGGCAGCCGTGGTATAATACCGTCTGGGCGTGGATCGTGTATCTCATATTGATATGCTCCGTGGCTTATGTGCTTTGGCGTAATGCCGAGGAACGTTTCCGCATGAACCAGCAGGTCAAGCTTGAGAAGCAGGTGGCGCATTTCCGCACCGATTTCTTCACGCATATAACCCACGAGTTCCGAACGCCTCTTGCCATTATGCAGAATGCCGTGGATCGCATTTCGAGAAACGAAACGCCGTCACGCAAGGACATACAGACGGCGCAGCGTGGCATACGCCGATTGCTGAGGCTCGTCAACCAGTTCTTGGAGTATCGCCGCATAGAGACCGGCAAGATGAGCTTGCAGGTGTCAAAGGGCGATGTCGTGGCGTTTGTGCAAGACTTGTACCAGGATTTCCGCATAATGGCCGAGCGGCGTAATCTGACGTTTACGTTCACTCCGTTCACGCTTCATTACGAGGTGCAGTTTGACCATAACATCGTGGAGTCGATTATCTACAATCTGTTGTCTAACGCCGTGAAATACACGTCAGAGCGTGGCATGATCAATTTCTTCGTGCGGCGTGACCTTGAGGCAGGCGTGTTGCAGTTTGTCGTGGAGGACAACGGCAATGGCATAACCGGTAAGCAGCGTGAAAGCATCTTTCATCCGTTCATGGAGGGACACGTCTCCAAGGGTGGCATGGGCATTGGCCTTTCCACGTCGTTCGGGATGGCGCAGTTGCATCACGGCACGCTCGAATATTCTGACGTGATGCCCCACGGCGCACGTTTCACATTCTCAATGCCCGATGAGAGTGGCGCTTACTCGGCTGAAGAGTGTTCGACGACCATCAGCATACCTAAGAAAAACGACGAGGACGCGCATTATCAGGAAATAATACGGGAGATGGCACCAAAGGCGCTTAACAGCCAAAGGGTGGTGGTCATCGAGGACGACCACGACATGCAGGAACAGATTGTTGGCGAGGTTGGCACTTATTTCCAGATATCGGCATACGGCACTGGGCAGGAGGCACTTTGTGGTGTTGAGAATGACGAGCCGAGCCTTATATTGTGCGACATAATGTTGCCTGACATGGATGGCTATCAGGTTGTTACGAAACTGAAAGGAAACGAGAAGTTGCGTAACGTGCCCATCATAATGCTCACAGCTCTTGACGACGAGGCACACCAGATAAAGGGCTATCAGGTGGGCGCTGACGATTACATGATAAAGCCATGCAATTACCACCTGCTCGTAGCACGCATGATGCAGCTCATAAAATGGCATGAGGGCAATGTGAGTGCGCAAAAGGTTGAGACGGCAAGCGTGGTGCTGGTGGAGAGCGCTGATGGCAAAAAGCCCGTCTTGCAATCGCAGCATGAGCCGCTGTTGCTGACGAGCCAGGCCGACAAGCGTTTCTGCGACCAGTTGGAGGCTCTTGTCAACAAGCATGTCGGAGATCAGGATTTGTCGGTGGATAGGCTGGCGGAAATGATGTCAATGGGGCGCACCAAGTTTTATGGCAGGGTTAAGGAACTGTTTGGCATGTCCCCAAACAAGTACATCATGAACCAGCGCATGGAGTATGCCGCAAGACTTTTGTCAGAGAGCAGTAACAATGTCTCTGAGGTGAGCTATAAGGTCGGCTTCTCTGACCCAACGTATTTTAATAAGTGTTTCAAGGCTCATTTTGGCATCGCCCCAAGCAAGTATAAGAAGCTGTAGCACGCAGCAAGGTGTCACTGGGAATAAAATTACCTGTTTTTAGTACAAATGTTAATATAAACGTCAGGATTTCTGCTTATTTTTGCGTCATTAGTTTAAAATCTAAGACCAAAAACGTATGATATTCAAAAAAAGCAGGTTCTTTTGTGGATTATTTTTGATGGCCGTGGCCCAGTCGGCTTCGGCACAGCGTGATACCTTGAATGTTGTTGATTGGCAGTTCAGTCGGTCGCAGCTTACTCCGTCATCGGCAACAGGTGGCGATGGCAGTTGGAAATCAGTGAGGTTGCCTCACGATTTCCTTGTGGAGCAGCCATGGGTTGCTCCCGACAAGAGCGAGAGGGCTGACAACAGCGATGCCGCAGCGAATGTCAAGAGCCGCCTCTCAGCACGTGGCTTCAAGGAGATGGGCATTGGCTGGTATCGCTGCGCCTTCACGCCCGATAATTCATGGAAAGGCAAGCGTGTCAGTTTGGAGTTTGGCGGCGTGATGCTGGTTGGTGACGTTTACCTTAATGGCGAGCGTGTTGGCGGCACCGAGTACGGTTACGTGTCATTTGGCGTTGACATGAGCGATCGGTTGAAATACGGTCAGGAAAATGTGCTTGTGGTCAAGGCTGACACGCGAAATCCTAACAACTCGCGTTGGTACACGGGTGCCGGACTTTACCGTGACGTGAAATTTGTCGTTACCCCGAAGAGTGTTTATTTTGATCGCCATCCGCTGTACATCACGACAAGCGGCAACAACACGGTGCATGTGCGTGCCACCATTGCCAATCATGGCAAGGACAACACGGGCAAGGTGACCGTGAAGATTTATGATGCCAATGGCAATGTCGTTGCCGAGAGCGATAACGTCTTGAAGTATCAGCGTAGGAAGAAGAGCAACGAGTACCAGCTGAAGGACATTTCGTTGCCCAATGCCCATCTTTGGAATTTGGACACACCTTATTTATATAATATGGTGGTGACGGTTGCCGACACACAAGGCAATGTCATTGACCGTGTGTCGGAGAACTTTGGCGTTCGCACCATAGAGTTTGGGCCGTCGTTTGGCTTTAAGCTCAACGGGAAGAAAGTTATCTTGAAGGGAATTGCAAACCACCACACCCTTGGTGCGCTTGGTGCGGCAGCTTATCCGCGTGCTATAGAGAAGCGCATACAGATGCTGAAGTCGTTTGGTTTCAACCATATTCGTTGCGCACATAATCCTTATAGCGATGACCTTTACAAACTTGCCGACAAGTACGGAATGCTTGTCATTGATGAGGCTTACGACAAGTGGACCACACAATATGCCGGTGGGCGTGAGTCGTGGCTGAACCATTGGCAGTATGACGTGTCAGAGTGGGTGCAGCGTAACCGAAATCACCCTTCGGTGATACTTTGGAGTCTTGGCAATGAGCTTCAGCAAGAGGCAAACCTGCCTTATGGCGACTGGGGAGTCACCCCGTACCGCTTGCTCAAGACGCTCGTGCAGCGTTACGACAGCACGCGTCTCACAACCGTTGCCATGCATCCGCGTTTCCGCAACTGGGAAACCGACTCTCTGCCGTGCGACTTGGCAATGGTGACTGACATACAGGCTTACAACTACCGTTATATGTATTTCCCGGGCGATGGCAAGCGTTTCCCGTGGATGACATTCTACCAAAGTGAGGCAAACCTTTCGATGATGGGGCCAAATTATTTTGAGATGGATTTGGACAAAGTCGTGGGACTTGCTTATTGGGGAATGATTGACTATGTTGGCGAGAGCATGGGGTGGCCAAGGAAGGGCTGGCACAACGGCGTGTTTGATGTCTCGTTGCAGCCGAAACCTAAGGCTTGGCTGGTGAAGTCAATGTTCTGTGACGAGCCTGTTGTCCACATTGGCGTTGTTGATGGAAAGGACAAGGAAGAGGAGTGGAATGGCGTGAAGTTTGGCTCCGACGACATGTCAGATCATTGGAACCGTACTGTGGGAAAATCATACCGTATTTACACTTACACGAATTGCGACGAGGTTGAGCTTTTCCTTAATGGCAAGAGCCTTGGCGTGAAAAAGAATGCCAAGGACGATCCCAAGGCACGCAACCAGATAAGATGGGACAATGTTCCGTATGAGGCTGGCAGCCTCAAGGCTGTTGGCAGGAACACATCTGCCGGCTTGTCTAAAAGTGAGGTTTCTCATGTGATACGCACCGCAGGCGAGCCCAGGAAACTTGTGCTTACCGCTGACAAGCAGGCTTGGAAAGCCGATGGCATCGACTTGATGCACGTTCGCGTAGTGGCTGTTGACAAGAATGGCGTGCGTTGTCCGCAGGCAAGCGATAAGCTTACTTTCACCGTGGAAGGCGATGCTGAGCTTGTGGCTGTTGATAATGGTGACATAACAAGCGACGAGCCGTTTGTTGGCAATCAGCGTACTCTTTATAGAGGATCGGTCCTTGCAATACTGCGTGCTGGCAAAGCCTGTGGCAAAGTGAGGCTTACGGTCACTGATGGAAAGCGCAAGGCTACGGTCAAGCTTGACTATGCAGAATAAAGGTTAAGATTTCTTTTTCTGTTGAGGAAACTTGCTTCGGGAGTGTATGTTAAAAGCGGAAATACTTTGCTGTGAAATAGTGTTTTTGTGTCCTTGCGAATGATTTTACAGTTTTTCGAACTCTGTGCTATTCGTATTACTGGATACGTTGAGTATTTTTGCAACGAATTTTAAGATAATTTATTTGTTAATTTTAAAACCTATATGTAATGCAGCAGAAAAAGCAATGCAGCAGACATATTTTGCCTATGGCGGCTTTGTGCTGTGCCACGTTGGCTTTCTCTCCTTCTGTAGGAGTGCGCCCCATGTTGGCGACGACGCAGCAGGCAAGGCAGAATATTGTCAAGGGAACTATCGTTGACAGCAATGGCGAGCCTATCATCGGTGCCACTGTCGTCGTTGTGGGTGGAAAAGCCAACGAGGGAGCCATTTCCGACCTTGACGGCAACTTTAATATTAATGTGCCTGGGGGGGGGAAAATTAAGGTTACTTACATTGGCTATGAGCCGCAGACCCTTATTGCCAGAAACGGCATGAAGGTTATCCTCAAGGACGAGGCCACGAGCCTGCAAGGTGTTGAGGTTGTGGCTTATGGCGTGCAGAAGAAGGTGACGGTGACGGGTGCCATTTCATCTGTGAAGGGTGAGGATCTCGTTCGTACTCCTGTCGGCTCGGTCAACAACGTCTTGGCAGGCCAGCTTTCGGGTGTCACCACCGTGCAGTATTCGGGCGAGCCGGGTTCTGATGCGGCTTCTGTGTTTGTGCGTGGTCAGGCCACGTTCAACGATTCTGCGCCTCTTGTGCAGGTTGACGGCGTGGAACGCTCAATGAGCGACATTGACCCGGACGAGATTGAGAGCATCACCGTGCTCAAGGACGCTTCGGCAACTGCCGTGTTTGGTGTGCGTGGCGCAAACGGCGTTGTGCTTATCACCACCAAGCGAGGCAAGGAGGGAAAGACTCGTGTTGATGTAAGCACGCAGTGGTCAGTGCTTAGCCCAACCAAGATGGTTGAACAGGCAAGCAGCTACGATTACGCCCTGTATTACAACCAGATGGACGACAATGACGGGCTTGCCCACATGTTCTCCGACGATGTGATACAGAAATTCAAGGACGGCTCTGACCCCATCCGCTTCCCGAGCGTCAAGTGGGACGAATATATCATGAAGAGTGCCACGCTGCAGAGCAAGCATAATGTGAACATAAGTGGCGGCACCAAGAACGTGCGCTATTTCATAAACCTTGGTTACTATACCCAAGGTGGTCTGTTCAAGGAGTTTGGACAGGATTACAGTTTCGGTTATGATTACAACCGTTTCAACTACCGTGCCAACCTTGACATGGACATAACCAAGACGACGTTGCTTTCGTTTGATATAGCAGGCAACGTTAGCAGTGCCCACAAGCCTTACACGGGTCAAGGCTCTTCAGGCATGGTCAAGGCTCTGTATCAGGCAACGCCGTTCTCCAGCCCCGGCATAATAGACGGCAGGTACATAAGTACCGCTACCGACTACGATGATGTCCAGTTGCCTTTCGTTGGCGGCAGTGGCATCACCTATTTTGGCAATGCGTCAGTGACGGGCGGTTTCATGCAGACCAATATCAACAAGACGCAGATGGACCTCAAGCTCCAGCAGAAGCTTGACATGATAACCAAGGGCTTGGTTTTCAAGATAAAAGGATCGTATAACAGCTCATATTATACGTACAAGAATGGCAACGCCTCAAAGGCGACTTATTTCCCCGTAAAGCTTGAGGACGGAACTATCGGTTACAAGAAGAGTGGCGACGAGGGACCGCTGAGTTACAGCATGAGTTATGGCAAGGCGCGTAACTGGTATTTTGAGACCTCGTTCAATTACAACCGCTCGTTTGGCGAGCATACGGTTGGCGCACTTGTGCTTTACAACCAGAGCAAGGAATATTATCCAAGTACCTATTCGGACATTCCGCATGGATATGTCGGAATGGTGGGACGCGCCACATACGATTACGCCAACAAGTACATGGCTGAGTTTAACATCGGTTACAATGGTTCCGAGAACTTCGCCAAGGGCAAGCGTTACGGCACGTTCCCGGCATTCTCGCTTGGCTGGGTGGTCAGCGAGGAAAAGTTCTGGAAACCAATAAGTGACGTGTTCAGCTTCTTCAAGCTTCGCGCAAGCTATGGTAAGGTTGGTAACGACAAGATAAGCGGCAGCCGTTTCATGTACACTGACGATCCTTATTATGTGAACAACAATTCGCTGCGCTCACGCACCGGCTACGCTTACAGCTTCGGTAACGGAAACACGTCGTCGGCAACATGGATGGGCGCTTATGAGGCATCGCGCAACAACCCCGAGGTCACCTGGGAGACGGCATACAAGCAAGACTATGGCTTTGACGCTTATTTCTTCAAGGATCGCCTGCGCACCACTTTCGACTATTATTATGAGCACCGCACCAACATCCTGCTTGTCGATGCCACGGCACCTTCTGTCATCGGTTACTCTTTGCCCATGGTCAACGGTGGTATCGTGAACAGCCACGGTTGGGAAGTGTCGGTTAAGTGGAACGACAAGATTGGCGACAATTTCCGCTATTGGGTTGAAAGCAATATTTCTTATAACCAGAATAAGGTAATAGAGCGTAAGGAAACTCCAGTGGCTTATTCATACATGGCATCCAAGGGACATCGCCTTGGTTCACGCAGCCTCTACAAGTTCTTCGGCTTCTATGACGAGAATGCGGCTGAGAGGTATTTTGCCAAGTATGGAGCAGATATGCCAATGCAAATCGTTGGCGGTGACCTGAAGTATGGCGATGCCGTGTTTGTGGATCTCAACGGTGACGGCAAGATTGATTATAATGACCAGAGCCGTGAGCTTGGTTACACTGACGACCCAGAGTATGTTGCTGGTTTCAATCTCGGTTTCAAGTGGAAAGACCTTTCTGTCAGCACGCAGTGGACAGCCGCATGGAATGTCAGCCGCCTTATCTCTGACGTGTTCCGTCAGCCGTTTGTCAGTGCTTCTGACACAAAGACCGGTGGTTTGTTGCAATACCTTGTTGACCATACATGGACGGAAGGTTCAACTGATGCCAAATACCCACGTGCAACATGGGCCAACGCTGCCAACAACTACGCCGAGTGCACCCTATACGACCAAGATGCCAAGTACCTGCGCCTAAAGACGTTGCAGGTGGCATACGACCTGCACTTGCCTTTCATGAAGAAGATTGGCATGCGCACGGCTCAGCTTGCGTTGAGCGGATACAACCTGTTCACGTTCACTCCATACCTGTGGGGTGATCCCGAGGTGAGGGCATCAGCGTCGCCAACCTATCCGTTGCAGCGCACTTACACACTTTCACTAAAAGTGTCGTTTTAAGTAATAAAAAACAAAAAACACGGTTATGAAAACTCATAATAACAAAATATATAGGTTGGGGGGAAAGGCATTGCTGCCTCTTTACCTTTTCACCTTTTTCCTTTTGGGAGCCTGCACCGACCAGATAAAGTTTGGTGACAGCTTTTTGGAGAAGGCTCCAGGCACGTCGGTTACGGCTGACACTGTCTTTGACAACGAGGAGTATGCCCTCCAGTTCCTCACCGGCGTTTATGCCCTGCAATATTATGGTCTTCCTTATTTCAGCGGAAGTAACACGTCGGGTCCCAACTGGGCCAGCGGGAACATGGGCTACTGGACAGGAAACGCAGAGGCTGCGTCGGATCTTTACCAGCTGATGTTCGCCAAATCTGTCATTTACAAGTACGTGTATTCTCCAATTCTTACGTCGGCAAGTACTTCGAATATCTTCACTTTCGACAAGAACAACTGCTGGGAGCTTATCCATGCCGCATGGAACTACATTGAGAATGTTGACCGTGTGCCTGGCATGAGCGACGACGTGAAAGCACGTACCAAGGCTGAGGCCAAGTGCCTTATTGCGGCAACCTATTTCAACCTTTTCCGCGCATACGGAGGACTGCCAATCATTGACCACAACATTGGCGTAAATGAGGATCTGCTCATAAACAGGCGCGCTTCGGTTGAGAAGACCGTGAACTTCATGGTTGCCCTTCTCGACGACGCTGCCAATACGTCGCAGTTGCCTTGGCAATACACTGACGACGAGCTTGCCACAATGGGCGGACGCTGGACCAAGGCTGCTGCAATGGCGTTGAAGTGCAAGGTGCTGCAGTTTGCCGCCTCGCCTCTGTTCAACGCTGAGCAACCTTACTATTCTGGCAAATACACCATGGAGGAAGATTCGCTGACGTGGTATGGCAATTACAGCAAGGAACGCTGGACTCGCTGCCGTCAGGCTTGCGACGACTTCTTCAACGCCCTTGCCGCCAATGGCAGGTATGCGTTGGTGCAGCCTACGGCAAGCACGCAGGAGGCTTACCGCTATGCTTTCCGCAGCGGCTACTTCAACCGTAACAGCACGGAAATACTGCTCTCGGTACGTACAATGGCATCAAAGGATTCGAAGAATGCTTGGCAATCGCAGTGTACTGGCGAACGACAGGGATATAACCCAACACAAGAGTATGTTGAAATGTTCCCGTGGGCAGACGGCACTCCGTTCAATTGGGACGAGTCGGCAAAGGAAAAGCCCGGTTCGATGCGCAGCCTGCAACACATGTTTATAAAGGGTGACACGGTGAAAAGCCAGAGCCAGTTGCAGAACAGGGTTTACACACGTGACCCACGCCTGTATGAGACAGTGCAGGTCAATGGCGACCTTTACACCGCAAGCATCTCAAATGGAAAGATGAGCGGCTGGAACTGCGAGATGTGGGTTGGCGGCACGCTTGTCGGTAAGAACCCAGGCACACAGACTGGTGCTTACGGCACAGGCTATTGCCACTTGAAGTTTGTCGTTGACAAGGGATTTTCTGCTTATCTGCGCCAGCAGTACCAGTGGCCCATGCTCCGCTTGTCAGACCTTTACCTCACATACGCAGAGGCTTTGGTGCAGGCTGATGGCAACAATGCCAAGGCATTGCAGTATGTTGATGCTGTGCGTGCCCGTGTGGGCTTGAAGGGGCTTGCCGAGTGCAATCCCGGAAAGAACCTCGCTTCCAACAAGGAAAACCTTATCGAGGAGATCTTGCGTGAGCGAGCTTGCGAGCTTGGATTTGAGAACTCGCGTTACTGGGATCTTACCCGTTACAAACGTTCTGACATCTTTGAGAAGAAGCTGCACATGCTGAGGATTTACCGTCTTGTGAAGACTGATGACGGACAGTGGAAGCGCGAAGAAAGCAAGTGGTACGACGGTGACCGCAAGAAAGCCAAGGAAGGTACCCCGAGTTTCTACGAGCCGTCTTATTTCGACTTTGAGCGTGCGGAAATCACATCTGGTGCCCGTGGCTGGTGGGATGGTTACGACGTGAAGTGGTATCTCATGCCTTACCCACAGAGTGAGGTAAACAAGGGCTACATTACGCAGAACCCGGGATGGTAACCCGTAAAAATCATAATTCACAAATTAATAATTTGAACATATTTTCATGAACAAACATATCATAGCTTCCTTGTTGGCAACCGCCATGGTCTCTTCGGCAGGTGCCCAGGTCAGGCCAGACTCCGTTACGTCGGAGAGCTATTCGGCTGAGCGTGTTGACGTGGGATCAAACGTAAGCTTTGACCGCAGCCAGTCAACGGCAGCAGTGTCAGTGATAAACGAGGAGACCGTAAACCGTCGCAGTTCGATAAAGTTGACCAACTCAATCCTTGGTCAGGGGCTTGGACTCATATCGTTGCAAAATAGCAATGAGTATGCTGCCCTTTCTAACCCCACCTTTTATGTGCGTGGCTTGCAGAGCCTTTCGGGCAGCAGTCCGTTGGTGATTGTCGATGGCGTTGAGAGACCGATGAACATAATCTCGCCTTACGAGGTTGAGAGCGTGTCCATTTTGAAGGATGCCGCCGCCGTGGCACTGTATGGCTACAAGGGAGCCAACGGAGCGATTGTTGTCACCACCAAGCGTGGCAAGGTCAACAGCAAGTCGATAAGCTTCAGCCTTGACCATTCGGTTAACGTGCTTGCCAACAAGCCAAAGTTTGCCGACGCTTACACTTATGCCCAGGCCATGAACGAGGCTCGTGCCAATGACGGGCTTGGCGCACGTTACAACAACGCCGAGCTTGATGCGTTCCGCACGGGAAGCTTGCCGGACATTTACGCCAATACCGACTGGGTAAACGAGACGTTCCGCAACCACAGCGTTACCAACAACCTCACCGGTGAATTCAGGGGTGGAAGCGAGAGGTTCCGTTATTATACCATGCTGAACCTTTTCTATGACAATGGTTTCGTGAAAGAGCCGAGTCTTAACGATGGCTATTCGACCAACCAGAAGTATGTCAAGGGCAACATGCGTATAAACCTCGATGCCGACATCACTTCCACGACCCTCATGAAGGTCAGCCTTCTCGGTTACCTTTCTGAGCAGAACCTGCCGGGCAACAACGCAAGCTTGTGGAGCATGGTTTACGGCTTGCCATCGGCGGCTTATCCGTCAGTGAACTCGGACGGCAGCTATGGCGGAAACGCCATTTGGGCAGGAACTGTGAACCCCGTGGGACAGTCGCAGGGAGCAGGCTATTACAAGAACCACGCCCGTGGCATGTATGGCGACCTCACGATACGTCAGGACTTGGGTGACCTCATTACAAAGGGACTTTTCGCCCAGGTGCACGTTGGCTATAACAACGTAAATAACATTTACGAGAACCACAGCAAGACTTATGTTTACGGCAGCAAGACGCTTGACCTCACAAAGTGGGACGGTGGCGAGGTTGAGGATGCCATGATAAACAGTTACACGGGTGGCACAGACACGGAGCTTGGCAGCGATGCCAACACAAACTCGTTCTCGCGCCTGTTGCACTTGGATGCCAGTGCCGACTATACGGGCAGCTGGGGCAACCATGCGCTGTACGCACAGTTCAAGTACAATTATGAGTGGAGTGACCAAACCGGCATCAACGAAACCCTGTACCGTCAGGACTTGAGCCTTTATGGCCATTATGGTTACAAGGGACGTTACTTTGCCGACCTTGCTTTTGTTTACGCAGGTTCCAGCCGTCTTGCCCCTGGCAGCAAGTGGAATTTCTCGCCGACGGCATCGGCCGCATGGTTGCTGAGCAAGGAGAAGTTTATGGAAAACGCAAGTTGGGTCAACTTCCTCAAGCTGCGTGCCAGTGCTGGCGTAATCAATGCCGACTACCTGCCAAGCAACACGTGGACTTACTATATTCAGCAGTACACGCAGAGTGGTGGAACTTATCCGTTCAACAGTGGTTGGCAGTCAGACTTTGGTAAGACGACCATTGGCCGCATGGCAACCGCCAAGCTGGGTCATGAGAAGGCTTACAAGTACAACGTGGGCATTGATGCCACTCTCTTCGGTGGACTTGACGTGACGATGGAGGGCTACTGGCAGCGTCGCACGGACATCTGGGTTGAGACCGACGGAAAATATACGTCAATGATTGGTCAGGATGCTCCATACGAGCCTCATGGCAAGGTGAAAACTTATGGATTTGAGCTTGGACTCGACTACAACAGCTCTTTCGGTCAGGTGAAGTACAACATCGGTGGCAACTTCAACTATAACCGCAATGAGATACTTGAGCAAGACGAGCAGCCTCGCCTTTACGACAACCTCATCACTACGGGCAACTCCCTTGGCCAGCTTTACGGTCTGAAGGCTCTTGGTTTCTTCAAGGACGAGGCTGACATTGCTGCCAGCCCGGCCCAAAAGTTCATGCAGAACGTAAGACCAGGCGACGTAAAGTATGAGGACGTTAACAAGGACGGTGTGGTTGATGCCAATGACGTGGTGAAGATTGGTTACGCCAACACTTGCCCACAGATTTACTACTCGCTGCATCTTGGCTTGGAGTACAAGGGCTTGGGCTTCTACGCCCTTTTCCAGGGTGTGGACCGCTACAGCGGAATGCTCAACACGAAGAGCATGTTCCACCCACTCGTGGGTAACACCACAATCTCGCAGTATTATTACGACAACCGTTGGACGGCAGAGACGGCAGCCACGGCCAAGTTCCCCCGCCTCAGCTCGGAGAGCAACAACAACAACTATCGTAACAGCACGCTGTTCCTCTGCGACCGCTCGTTCTTCAAGCTTCGCAACCTTGAGGTTTATTACAACCTGCCATCCAAGCTTTTCGCCAACAGCAAGAGCGTGCATGGCGTAAAGGTTTACGTGCGTGGCGTTGACCTCTTCTCGCTCGACCATTTCGATGTGCTCGACCCTGAGCAATATGGTGCCACAAGCCCATTGACGCGCAGTGTCAGCGCAGGCGTGAATGTCACTTTCTGATAGCTAAAGAACACAGGGAATAAAGAATAAAAGCAATGAAAACAAAACATATTTTTAGCGGTCTTCTTGCCTTGGCGCTTGCGTCCTCATGTTCCGACAAGATGGAATACAATGAGTACAACGTGTATGACAAGGATTACATCACTACGACCTTCACCAAGGTTGGTGGTTTCATGACCGACATTTACAATAAAATCGACTACGACTTTGGCCAGAACTTCAGCGGTGCGGTGCTTGCGTCGGCTACCGACGAGAGTGAGTATTCCAGGGCAGGCAACACCATTGAGACTTTCTACAACGGTTCGTGGAGTCCGACAAACGCCATGAGCTCCATGTGGTCGTCAATGTATGAGGGCATAAACATCTGCAACCATGTGCTGAGCGAGATGCAGGGACTCACGTTCGATGACCTTAAGCTCAACAGCGACTATGAGGCGCAGATGTACCGTTACAACAACTACAGGCACGAGTGCCGTTTGCTGAAGGCTTACTTCTACTTTGAGCTTGTGCGCCGTTACGGAGGCGTTCCACTCATCAAGCAGACATCAACTGCCGAGGACATCAATGGCATGTCGCGCTCGTCGGCAGACGAGGTTTTCCAGTATATCATCGACGAGTGTGATGCCGTGAAGGACAGCATCATCAAGGATTATGCCGATGAGGGCAACTTCCAGATAGCCCCGGCTGAGACCGGTCGCGTGAACGACCTCTTCGCCCTGGCACTCAAGGCTCGTGCGGCACTGTATTGGGCAAGCCCATTGTTCAACACCACCAACGACGCAGAGCGTTGGCACACTGCCGCCTTGTACACGAAGCAGCTTATCGAAGCCTGCGAGAAGCGTGGCATGGGCTTGGCTTCTGATTATGCCAGCCTGTGGGCAACCGACAACTGGAGCAACGAGGCGATAAGCAAGGAAATCATTTTTGGCCGTCGCATCTATGGCAGCGGCAGCAACGGCACCTCGAACACGTTTGAGAGTTACAATTACCCGATAGGTTTCGAGGGTGGCAAGGGCGGCAACTGCCCAACGCAGAACCTTGTTGACGCTTACGACATGAAAGCCACGGGACTTGGCATAAACGAGGCTGGTAGTGGTTACGACGAGGCTAATCCTTATACAGGGCGCGACCCGCGCTTTGCCGCAACTGTTGCCGTTAATGGTGACACGTGGCCAACTGCTTACAAGAAGAAGCTCCAGACATATTATGGCGGTTCAAACGCCGAGCCTGTCTCCGGCGGCACGCCTACCGGCTATTATGTCAAGAAACTTTGCCATGGCAACCTGGACCTCAGCGCGAATAGCAAACTGAAGACCGACAACCACACGTGGGTGGTGTTCCGTCTTGGCGAGTTTTACCTCAACTATGCCGAGGCCGTGTTCCGCTATCTCGGCAGTGCCGAGGCAACGTCGGGCGAGTTTGCCATGTCGGCTCGCGAGGCTTTGAACAAGACACGTGTGCGCGCTGGTATGCCGGCTTTCGCAGCCGGTATGGACAACGCTGCTTTCTGGGAGAAATACAAGAAGGAGCGCATGGTGGAGCTGGCTTTCGAGGGCTTCCGCTTCTGGGATGTCCGCCGATGGAAAGAGGCCGACAAGTACTTCAAGAGCATAACGGAGATGAAGCTTACGAAGGACAGCGACGGCACGATTTCCTACACACGCAAGCAGGTAAGTCGCGAATGGGATGACAAAATGTACCTGTTCCCGATACCTGTGACGGAGATGCTGAAGGACAAGGCATTGGTGCAAAACCCAGGTTGGGAATAACGTTTTTATTACTATTGGTGCCAGGCTGCAAGAGGCTTGGCACCAATGAAAAGGAAACAAGGTAGTAAACAAGTAACACACTATGAATAAAATTAAGTTTTTTTTTACAGTTGCCATCGTGATGCTATTCACAGGCTTGGCATTCACTGCATGTTCGGATGACGAACCTGATGCGTTGATGGATCCCAGCGTCATGCTTGGTCAGGACTTGGTAGCGTCAAACTATAGTTTTATATGGAACGGCAATCCGTATTACAGGTACGATAACATGACGGCGAGGTTCTCCGCAATGCAGGGAGGGCAGGGCAAGATGATGATGTCCATCAAGGGGTTGATTCCTGAGAGGGATGATAGCGCGAGGATTGACGTGCAATTGCCTGTCGATGTCGTTTCACACAATAGTAAGATTGAGTATTCGGGCGAGACACGCCAAGAGGGTTACACCCTGAAGGTTAATGGCGTGTATTTGGCTTCCGACTCTGCCCACTTCTTCAAGCTGAAGTGCGAGTATGCCGAGACTGTAAAGTGAGCGTTGCGCATTGCCATTAGGAAGGCATTGCCCTGTTGGCAATGTCGCTTGGAGGCAGACGAGCACAGTCATGTTATTTTTGCGGCATCGCGGTTGCGTCGTCGGGGGGTGCCTTCTGCGTCGCAACGGCGATGCCGCAAAGCTTTTGTCGCATTGCGATGGAAGTTTTGTGGCGTTGCCATGTAAGTTTTATCGCAATGCCATGAAACTTTTGCCGCCAAGTCACGGTGCCGACTTGGCAATATCCTATCGTTTTTTGTGGCGAATGTTTCGTGCCCTTGTATAGTTTGTTGTTATGGCTTGTGGTGGCGTTAGTAACATTTTTTCATCCTTGTGTAACCTTGTGGTGGGTGGCAACGTTGCCAAAGGGTATGATTTTACAGTTTTTTGAACAATTGCTTGCGTTGGGAGAGGCTTATGTTTGGTAAATTTGCGATGGAAACATGAAAACTAAAAAGAAAATTTTCACTTACGTAGCATAAAAACAGCGATAGCGTTATGAGTAACACTATAAAGAGCATGTTTGCGGTGGCGGCGATGGCCACATTGCCGTTGCCCATGTCGGCCAAGGATTTTGTTTGGTATGACGGGGCGCACGCCGTGACTTGTCAGGTACAGAAAAACACCGATCCTGTGGTCAAGGTCGCCATGCGCATGTTTGCCGACGACATCAAGGCGGTGACGGGCAAGGCAGCCGTGGAGACCGCCAACGCAAGGCAAGCGGTGATACGCATTGTGGAGCAGGACAAGGCTTCGAGGGGCGAGTTGAGGAAACTGAGGGAGGCTGGTGTCCCCTTGGACGAGCTGAGGGGCAAGACCGACGGCTTTTTCATATCGGTCATCGACAACCAGATAGTGGTGGTTGGCGCTAACGGTCGTGGTGCGGCATACGGTCTGCTTGAGCTTTCGCGCAAGGCTGGCGTGAGTCCCTGGGTGTGGTGGGGCGACGTTGCTCCGGAACGCAAGGAGAGGCTTGTGCTTGACGACGCTTTCCGGACACTGCAGGGGGCTTCGGTGGAGTACCGTGGCATCTTCCTTAATGACGAAGACTGGTCGTTGCGTCCATGGAGCTATGGCACGTATGACAAGGCGGCGTTTGGCACCATAGGCGTGAAAACCTACAAGAAGCTGTTCCAGCTCTTGCTGCGCCTGCGTGCCAACGCCATTTGGCCGGGCATGCATACGGGTACGGTGGCGTTCTTCAAGATTCCCGGTGCCAAGGCAGTTGCCGACAGTTGTGGCATTGCCATAGGCTCCAGCCATTGCGAGCCGTTGTTGCGCAACAATGTTGACGAATGGGATGCCAAGAAGCGTGGCAGCTTCAATTACATCACCAACCGCCAGAACGTGCAGGATTATTGGATTGAGCGCTTGAAGGAGGTGAAAGGCTCGGCAGGCGGAAACATGTTCACGATAGGCATGAGGGGCATTCACGACGGCTCGATGGAGGGCGTGAAGACCATGCAGGAGAAGTTTGATGCCCTGCAGCAGGTAATCGACGACCAGCAGGAACTGCTGCGCAAGCATGTCGGCGACCCGTCGGAGCAGATGCAGGTTTTCATACCCTACAAGGAGGTGCTGCAGATATACGAGAAAGGCCTCAAGGTGCCCGACTACGTGACGCTGATGTGGTGTGACGACAATTACGGTTACATGACGCGCCTCTCCAACGCCGAAGAGCAGAAGCGACAAGGGGGTGGCGGCGTTTATTACCACTTGAGCTATTGGGGTCGTCCGCACGACTACCTGTGGCTGACGACAACCCAGCCAGGCCTCGTTTACAACGAGATGCGCGCCGCCTATGACCACAACGTGCGCAAGCTGTGGATTGTGAATGTCCATGACCCGAAGGTGGCAGGTTATGACCTTGAGCTGTTCCTTGACATGGCATGGGACATCAACAGTGTGAGTGGTGGCACGATAGGCGAGCATTACCGCAACTGGCTGTGCCGCCAGTTTGGTCGTCAGGCAGGCGAGCGGCTGTTCCCTGTCATGAGCGAGTTTTACAAGCTGTGCGGCGAGCGCAAGCCCGAGTTTATGGGCTGGAACCAAGTTGAGGTTGACAAGAAATATTATGAGCGTGGACTGAGCACGGTGCGCAGCACGGAGTTCACGTCGGCATTTGGCAACGAGCTTGGCCGTTATCTTGACCGTTACGCTGCTGTGGCGGCACAGGTCAGGGAGATAGGGCGCGACCTGCCGGCGAGGCTTAGGGACGCTTATTTTGCCGCTATAGAATATCCGGTGCGTGCAGCCGACGCACACGCCCGCAAGATGCTCTGGGCGCAGCTGGCTCGTGGCTATGCCAACGGCTCCACGGCTGGCGACATGTTCGTTAACACCAACAGACTTTACCATGCGGTGGCGGAAAGCCAGGCCGCATATCAGGAAATACGCGATCTTACAGAATATTACAACAACACCATGGCAGGGGGCAAGTGGCATCGCTCGATGAACATGCGCCCGCGTGACTTGCCGGTGTTTGCTGCTCCAAATCTTCCAACATTACTAAGTGATGCCCAGGTGAAGGAATGGCTGGGCAAGAAGAATGACACCAGAACGAATGCCATGGACGCTGATGGTGCCGTGGCACGCAATGCCTGCGACTGGCAGGAAGCCTCGCAGGGCGTGGAAACAATCCAGATGCTTGGGCACAGCATGAACGCCGTTGCCATGCCGAAGGGTGGCTCGCTGACTTATGAGTTTGCCACGGAAAGGGATGCCGATGCCGAACTGCGTGTGGCACTCATTCCTACGCAGCCAAACGACAGTGGTGACTTGCGCTTCTCGGTGAGCGTTGACAGTGCCGCCCCGACGGTGTTCTCCTTGAAAGAACCTTTCCGATCGGAAAGATGGAAGGTTAATGTGCTGCGAGGGCAGGCTCTGAGGACGTTGCCATTGAAAAATCTCAAGGCAGGCAGCCATAAGCTTGTAATCAAGGCTATTGACGACCACATTGTCGTGGATCAGTGGATGGTTGACAGAAAACAAGGTCGTAAGTTTTATCTTTTCCCAATAGACAAATAAAAAACAGTTTTTTATGACACTCATATCTTTTCGCAGAATAACACTTGGTTTGATGTTCCTCATTCCTGTTGCCACCAATGCGCAACAGCATGTAAACGACATAAACACTCCGCTCCATGAGATGAAGCCCGATTATGACACGCCTTACCGTGTGCCCGTGGCCGACTCTGTTAAGGCGGACATTGATCGTGTGCTGGCTTTCATTCAGGAAGCCATACCGGGCGATGCCGATGGCGACAAGTTGCGCCAGGGCGGATTCAGGCTTACGAGCTATGAGATGGGCGTGCTTTACTCGGCATGTCTCAATGCCGCGAGCGTCACCGGCGACAAGGCTTATGCTGACTTTGCGGAGAAAAGGCTGGGGCTTATAGCCCGGCTGGCTCCGAAGTTGCGTGGCAAGCTTGCCAAGAACCGCAATTATGACCGCCAAATGTATCCGGTGCTGTTCCCGAAGGCTCTTGACGACTGTGGAGCCATGTGCGCCGCTTACTGCCAGCTTAAGATGCAAAACGGAAGCTCGGCTTACGATGATGTGATAGCCAATTACATGGGGCAGGTGAACGGGCAGTTGCGATTGGGCGATGACCGCATTTTCGGACGTATGCGCCCTGACAAGAACTCGGTGTGGCTCGACGACATGTATATGGGAATTGTGCCGTTGGCTTGGTATGGCTGCATGAAAGGTGACACGCAAAGCATAGGCGAGGCGGTGGATCAGATACGTGCGTTTGAGAAACGCATGTGGGTGGCCGACAAGCAGCTTTTCCGTCATGGCTGGATAGAGGAGATGACCTCGCATCCGTCTTTCTTCTGGGGGAGGTGCAACGGCTGGGCAATACTCACAATGTGCCAGGTGCTTGATGCCATGACACAAAACCATGAAGCGTTGAGGAAGGCTGGCAAGGCTGACTATGCCGGATATGACACGGATCGCGAATACGTGCTGCGACTGTTGCGCCAGCATGTCGATGGCTTGGTGAGGCTGCAGGACAAGACGGGGTTCTGGCATCAGTTGCTTGATGACAACTCAACATACCTTGAGACTTCTGCAACAACCATTTACGCTTATTGCATGGCACATGCCATTTGTGAGGGCTGGATTGACGCCAAGGTTTATGGGCCGCGCACTTTGCTCGCATGGAATGCCGCGAGCACACAAATCACCGGCAAGGGGCAAGTCGCCAACGTGTGTGTTGGCACGGGCATGGGCTTTGACAAGGCTTTTTACGCTTACCGCCCGACGCACTTGATGGCAGCCCACGGATACGGGCCGATGATATGGGCAGGAAGTGAGATTATGCGTTTGCTTGGGATGTACAATCCAAAGTTTAACGACTCGGCAATTTTATTTTACGAATAAGGCTTATGTGCAGATTGAAGGCGTTGGCTGTCATGCTGCTTGGTTTTGTGATGGCGCATGCAGCCAATGTGACATGGCAAAAATCGTGGACGGTGGAATCAGAATCGGCTGATTTCAGTGTCAAGACTCTTGGTGGCGACACATTGGAGATTTGCTCGCCCAAAGGGTTGACATTGTGGTACAACCATAAGCTGAAGGGTAATGTAACGGTTGAGTATGATGCCCAGGTGGTTGTGACGGAAAAGACGGACAGGCTTAGTGACCTGAACAGCTTTTTCATGGCTTCAGACCCGAAGGCCAAGACCGTTTTCGCAAATATGCAGGAACGCAAGGGCGTATTCGCCAACCAAAATGCCTTGCGCATGTATTATCTCGGGTATGGTGGCAATTACAACACCACCACGAGGTTCCGCCGTTACACGGGAGGTGCGCGCCCACCGGTAATAACCGAATATACTGACAGTTTGCACCTGCTGCGTGCCAACCATTGGTATCACATAAAGATTGTGAAGCGTGGTGCCAACGTGCGTTATTATGTTGATGGCGAGTGTATCGTGGATTATGATGACCCGGAACCGCTGGGGGAAGGGTGGTTTGGTTTCCGCACGACGCTTTCGCGGACACGCATTGCCAACATTGCAACTTATGCAACCCATGCAATTGACGTGCCACTGCATTGGGTGGGCAAGGCTCCTGTGGGAGGATGGCCGGTGAGCTTGGGCATTCCGTTTGCGAAGGGTGAAATGAGCAAGGACAGGCTGGCGAAACTCTCGTTGAACGGGCTGCCATGTGACACATGGGTCAATGCCTGTTGGCAGGACGGAAGCGTGAAGTGGGCAGGGCTGGCAACTGTCGTTGCAGGTGGAGAGCCTGGTTACAGCGTCAAACAGAGCAAGGGCAACAGTGGCGCAATGACCGTTGCGCCAATAGGAGTGCGTGAGACTTCTGACCAACTGACCGTTGACAATGGGAAAGTGAAGATTTTTTTCCCACGGCGGGGGCATGACATCGTTGATTCGATTTTGTTGGGAGGACGCAAGGTCGCCTCGAAGGTTCACTTGACCGTTGGCACCACGACTTCGGGCTTTGCCAATGGCATTGACACCGTATATGTGGAAAGGCAGGGCAAGCAACGTGTTTGCGTGCGTGTTGACGGCAAGTGCCACAGCGATGGCAACTCGACAATGACGTTGCCATACACGCTGCGTTTTTATGTTTACAATGGCAATGAGCAGATAAAGCTTGTGCACACGTTTGTTTATGACGGGCAGCAGGACAAGGATTTTATCAGCCGCCTTGGGCTGGGAGTTTGCGTGCCTATGCGTGATGCTGCTTATAATCGCCATGTGGCATTGGGAGGCTCGGGCAAGATGTGGATGGAACCCGTACAGCCACTTGTTGGCCGCCGCAAGTTCAGCCGTGAGCATGATTATGAGGCTGACCAACTGAGAGGCATAAGGGTACCAGGACGTGAGGACATGGATTCATTGCAACGTTTCCTCGTTGACAACTGGGCGGAGTGGGATGGCTTCCGCCTGTCGCAGCTCAACGATGGTGCTTTCACCATACGCAAGCGAGCCACGAAAGACAGCCCTTGGATAGGAACGTTCACGGGACATCGCTCAAACGGATTGGCGTATGTGGGCGATACGGAAGGCGGATTGGCACTGTCGTTGAAGGATTTTTGGCAGAGTTACCCCACGTCTTTGCAAGTGGATGGCGCACGTGGCGGCGAGGCATGCCTTACGGCTTGGCTGTGGAGTCCCGAGGCTGAGCCGATGGACTTGCGCCACTATGACGACCATGCGCATAACCTTGAGGCAAGCTATGAGGATGTGCAGGAAGGACTCAGCACGCCTTGTGGCATAGCGCGCACGCACACGCTGACCATAATACCGTTTGGAAGTTATCCAGGCACTGACAAACTTTGCGACATTGCCGAGACGCTCGCCGCCGACCCTCAGTTGTTGCCAACGCCACAGTATCTTCATGACAAGGAGGCTTTTGGCGTATGGTCGTTGAGAAAGTGGTCCGCCAACAAGTTGGTCAATGAGGTGGAGGAGCAACTTGACAAATGGATTGATACTTACAAGAAAGCCGTCGAGGAAAGCCATTGGTATGGTTTCTGGAATTACGGCGACTTCATGCACGCATACGATACTAACCGTGGCGAGTGGCTTTATGATGTGGGCGGTTATGCCTGGGACAATACGGAACTTGCTTCTCCTGATTGGCTGTGGTACGAGTTTCTGCGTACCGGTAGGTCTGATATTTATGTCATGGCGTTGGCCATGTCGCGCCACAACTCGGAAGTGGACACTTACCATTTAGGGGCACTTAAGGGTTTGGGCAGCCGTCATAACGTTAGCCACTGGGGATGTGGCGCAAAGGAGGCACGAATATCTCAGGCGGCGTTCAACCGCTTTGCCTATTATCTCACAACCGACGATCGTTTCGGTGATGTTATGCGTGAGGTGGTTGACGCTGACACGTTGCTCTACCACCTTGACCCGATGCGCCTTGCTGAGCCTAAGAGCCTGTATCCTTGCAATGCTCCTGCAAGACTTCGCATAGGTCCTGACTGGATGGCTTATGCCGGGAATTGGATGACCGAGTGGGAGCGGACAGGGAATGCGTATTACAGGAAAAAGATTGAAACGGGGTTAAAGAGCATTGCTGCCTTGCCAAAAGGATTTTTTACCGGCAATCTTGCCAAGGGGTATGACCCTGCGACTGGCATGATAACCTATGATGGAGACAATGCGTTGGAAAAGACAAATCACCTGATGACTATAATGGGTGGCTTTGAGATAATGAATGAACTTAGGCAGATGACCACTTTTCCTGAGTTTGAGAAGTGCTGGCTTGACTTTGCAATGCAATATAAGCAAAAGGCTGCCAAGCAACATCACAAGTTCCCGGTAAGAAGACTTGAGGCTTATGCCGCCTATATGACGGGTGACCGTGAGAGGGCGAAGCAAACGTGGCAGAGCCTTATGAAAGACAAGGATGGTTTCTCAACCAATAACGCAGCCCTTTGGAGCCTTGATGCAATATACATGCTTGAGGTTCTGCCGACTGAGTAAAACAATAACAAAATGAAAAAGAGTTTTTTTAGAAGTGTAGCTTTGGTTGCTGGCTTCCTTACAATGGGCGTGTGTGGCTTGTTGGCGCAAAGTGAAAAATTGGACAGGGGACTTGTCGTTGCGAAAGGGCAGGGCGAAGGGCGGTATTTTGCCTCGTGGCGTTTGCTGGATACTGATGAGGATGCTGTGACTTTTACAATCCTGCGTGACGGAAAACCATACCTGAAGGACATTGGCAAAACTACTTCGGTGGCTGTCAGTGGCACTTCTAAGTCGTGTTGGCAGGTGGTGGCCAATCACCCAAAGTCAAAAGGTCAGAAGCGTGTTGCTGCTGATAGCTCAAAGATTGTCAGGCCATGGGAAAACCCGTATTTGCGACTTAAACTGGAACTCCCAACAGCCATTTCAAACGAAATGGGGAGGCAAGCTTATACGGCCAATGACTGTTCGGTTGGTGATGTTGACGGAGATGGACAATATGAGTTGATTGTGAAATGGTCAGCACGTGAGGCTGATAACTCGCATGATGGTTTGACACCTAATGTGTTCTTGTCGTGCTATAAGCTTGACATGGAAAATCCAGACAATGCTACGAAATGCCTTTGGACAGTTGATCTCGGCAAGAATATACGTGCCGGAGCCCATTACACACAATTCATGGTTTGTGACTTTGATGGTGACGGTTGCGCTGAGTTGATGTGCAAGACTGCGCCTGGCTCAAGGGACGGTTTGGGGCAATATGTTAATGATGCCGCTACCGATAAGGAGATAAGAGAGGCTGATAACGGCAAGGATTGGCGTAACCGTCGTGGACGCGTGAGTGGAGGCCAGGAATATCTTACGGTTTTCAGTGGAGTTGACGGACGTGCTGTGCATACCGTTTTTTACCAGCCCAATCGTGACACCGGTATAGGAGGCTCTGCTGATGGGACGTTTGATTGGAGTGCGGATGGCAGGAGAAAGTTTTTTGTTGATAATGCTGAATATGGAAACCGAGGCGAGCGTTATCTTGCGTGCGTGGCGTATCTTGATGGGATGGGCGAGAAGCCTTGTGCGATTTTTACGCGTGGATATTATACATACGCTTTCGCTTGGGCGGTGTCGTTTGATGGAAAACGACTGAGAACAAAATGGTTCCATGAATCACGTGACGGCAAGCAGTATTCTGTTACTGATGCCGATGGTAAAAAACGTACTTATACTGCGGCGAAACCTACGAGTGGGGGAGGCAGTGGCACGCTTTATGGGAATGGCAATCATAATCTTTGTGTTGCAGACGTTGATGGTGACGGATGCGATGAAATGGTATGGGGAGCCGCTACTCTTGACAATGATGGGTGTATGTTGTACGCTACAGGATTTGGACATGGTGATGCCGTGCACTTGGCTGACCTCAACCCTGAAAGGGAGGGGTATGAGGTGTTTGACGTTCATGAGAACAAGGGGAAATATTGTTGGGACGTTCATGATGCCCGTACTGGTGAGATTTTGTTGATAGGAGGTCCGGAGGGCGTGGACAACGGTCGTGGGCTTGCGGCACAGGTTGATTCTTCTACCAATGCTTATTATTTCTGGAGTGCTGATGCCCCGGAAATTCGAAGTGCCATTGATGGGAGTGTTGTTTCAAGGCTGCGTTTGCCTATCAATTTTCGTATATATTGGGATGGTGACTTGCAAGACGAACTACTGGATGGCGTGAGCATACATAAGTGGACTGCGGAAGGTAGCAAGCAACTCGATATGTTTGGGGAAGGGACATTGAGAGAATATGGAAACGCCACTTCTAACAATTGGACAAAAAGAGTGCCATGTCTTCAATGTGACCTTTTCGGGGATTGGCGTGAAGAGGTGATATGCCGCGATGCGGAGGATCCATGTGTTCTTTACGTTTACATGTCACAGATCCCAACGCCTTATCGTATGACGACGTTAATGCAGGATCATCTTTACCGCATGTGTGTAGCATGGCAAAATGTCGCCTATAATCAACCGCCATACCTTGGATTGAAAAAGGTGAGGTGATAAACAGGAACCGGACGAGTTGCGTAAAACAAACCTGCTGGGTTGTCTTTATAAAAAATGTGAAAAGATTTTGGTTATTGGGCAAATGATATTATTTTTGCACTCAATAAAGGAGTAAGGTAAATGGGGGAGCTGTTCTGGTTCGATCGGGATACTCATCAAATTACTTTGAAAACAGAGTTGCTTCTTTTGCCAATGGCGGGCCACATAAACCTGTTGAAACGGGCTAAGCTGTAAAGCCGGTGGATTACAAAGACGGAGAGTGCTCACAACTTTTATAGCTGGAGTTTTCATCACATCATCAGGATGGTTCCCCTTTTTCTTTTTTGAGATTTTGAGTTTAGGGCTTGATTTTAATTTGTTTCTTGCCTCGAACTTTCTCAGAAAGGAAGAAAGCTTGGAATCTCAAAAGTTTAAATCTCAGAATTTGTTATGTTTAGTGGTATAGTGGAAGAAATGGCTACTGTTGTAGCTATAAGAAAATATGGTGAGAATATAGATTTCACTCTCGAATGTTCATTTGTAGAAGAACTAAAGATTGATCAAAGCGTGAGCCACAATGGTGTTTGCCTTACCGTTGTAGGTATCAGTGACGGCAATTATACCGTCACGGCCATGAAGGAAACCCTTGATCGTAGCAATCTTGGATTGCTTAGGGAGGGTGACAAGGTCAACGTGGAGCGGTCAATGGTCATGAATGGTCGTTTGGATGGGCATATTGTTCAAGGCCATGTGGATGAGACTGCGGAGTGTGTGGCAATGGGCGATGCCGATGGTTCCACATATTTCACATTCCGTTACGAGCTTGACCATGCCATGGCTCGCCGAGGCTATTTCACAGTGGATAAGGGGTCTGTGACAGTGAATGGTGTTTCGTTGACTGTAATCTCACCAACCGACAACGAATTTACAGTTGCGATAATACCTTACACTCGTGAAAATACAAATTTCCGTGATATCATCGTGGGGGCTAAGGTCAATATTGAGTTTGACATTCTTGGAAAATATATGGCACGGCTCCGCCATTTTGATGAATGATGCCAGCATGTGCTTTATGGATAGGCAACTTTAAAATCCATTGGTAAAATCCTGTCGATGACGTGCGTTTCCAATGGCTTTTAAAGTTGTTTTTTTTTGTTTATGTAAGCAATGGCTTTTGATGCCAACAAAAAATAACAATAAATGAAAGTTGTGTTAATCTTTTAAGGGCAAAATAAACTTTTATCTGTTTTTTTCATCATATAATTGAGTTTTAGGAGAACAGTAAATTATCTGACACATGAAAAAAACATTCGCGGCATTAGCTATCATACTGCTTTTCTTGCCATCGGCTGCCATGCAGGCGAGGACATGGACGTTGCAGGAGTGTATAGGCTATGCGCTGCAAAACAACATCACTTTGCAGAAGAATCGTATATCTCGCCTTTCTGCAATGGAGGATGTGAAGCAGAGTCAGGCAGCGTTGCTGCCATCGCTTTCGGCATCAACTTCGCAAAACCTGTCTTATAATCCTTGGCCTGAACAAGGCACTTACACCGTTGCGGGAAGTAAGGTGCAGACGCAGGTTGACAAGGTTTATTATAATGGCTCTTATGGTATCAATGCCAATTGGACGGTATGGAATGGCAATCGCAATCACAATCAGGTGAAGCTTAATAAAATTACCACAGAGCAAGCCGCACTTGATAGCGCACAGACTGCCAATTCATTACAGGAACAGATTACACAACTTTTTGTGCAGATACTTTATTCTGAGGAAGCTGTGAGGGTTAACGAGGCAGCGCTTGAGACTTCCAGAAAGAATGAGGAGCGTGGCAAGGAATTTGTTAATGTTGGAAGCATGAGTAAGGCGGATCTTGCGCAGTTGACCGCACAGCGAGCGCAAGACGAATACAGTGTGGTGCAGGCACAGAGCAGCCTTAATGAGTATAAGAGGCAACTTAAGCAGTTGTTACAAATCACAGATCAAGAAGATTTTGTTGTTACTGCAGACATGCCTGCTGATGCCATGGCTTTGGAAACAATCCCCACTGTGGCTTCTGTATATGATTCTGCTGTGAGTAACCGTCCGGAAATCAAGAATGCCATTCTTGGAATAAAGAGCAGTGATGTGTCTCTAAAACTTGCCAAAGGACAGCGGATGCCTACCGTTGGGCTGACGGCAAGCGTTGGCACCAACACTACGTCGATGAACGACAATGCCTGGGGAAAACAGTTGAAAAACAACCTTATAGGAGGAGCCGGTTTTACCGTGAGTGTTCCCATACTTGACCAAAGGCAAACAAAGACGGCTGTAAACAAGGCTATTCTTTCTCGCCAGAATTACGAACTTGATTTGCGTGACAAGCAAACTCTGTTGTATTCTACAATTGAGAATTATTGGCTTCAGGCATATAACAATCAGGCTCAATATAGGAGTGCGATGGTTAGTACGGCAAGTGCTCAAGCAAGTTATGATTTGTTATCTGAACAGTTTAAACAAAACTTGAAGAATGTTATAGAGTTGATGAATGGCAAGGATGCCTTGCTTAAAGCGAGGCAGAGTGAGCTTCAGGCAAAGTACCTTACCATACTAAACTTGCAGATGCTAAAGTTCTACAAAAGTGGGGAATTGAAATGAGCCAATTCTTATGGATAAAGGAAACTTAATTCCACCTCTTGGTATAAAGTATGCAGGAGGATGAGAATGTAGGCAGCAGATTTAGTTCTTTTAGTATAATTATAAAGCGATTTAATCATAAAAAAGAAGTCACCCATACGGATTAGGCAATCCACATTCCGATTCTTTTGGATAATGGTGGCATATTCTTGAATATTATCATGAAAGCGAAAAAGATTAGCAGCGTTTGGATTATTGTCGGTGTGATTGTTGCATTGGCAGTTGTTGCATGGTTATTGTCGGGCAACAAGAAAAAGGAGACGGTTAATTTTACCACGGAAATCGTTGCTCCTGCAAACATTGAGAACAGCGTTACGGCTACGGGAAGCATAGAGGCTGTGAAAACTGTGACGGTAGGTACACAGGTGTCTGGTATCATTGACAAATTGTATGTTGATTACAATAGTGTGGTGTCAAAGGGGCAGGTTATTGCGGAACTTGACCGCTCTAATCTCCAGAGCCAACTTAATTCTGCAAAGGCAAGCCTTGCCGAGGCGGAAGCTCGTTTGAGAAGTTCGGAAAGTGATTTGGCATACCAGAAGTCAAACTATCAACGCTACAAGACGTTGTATGACAAAGGCCTAATATCAGCCAATGAATATGAGCAGGCTCGGCTAAGTTATCAGACTTCTGGTGCCACAGTCGCTCAACGGCGCGATGCCGTGACTTCGGCAAGAGAGGAGGTAAAGCGTGCGCAAACAAACCTTGGATATGCTACAATTACTTCTCCAATCGACGGGGTTGTTATTTCGAAGAGTGTTGAGGAAGGGCAGACTGTTGCCGCAAGTTACTCAACCCCAGAACTGTTCACCATAGCTAAAGACTTGAAGGACATGCGTGTGGTGGCTGATGTTGATGAGGCTGATATTGGTGGCGTAAAGGAGGGGCAGCGTGTTACTTTTACCGTTGATGCCTATCCAGAAGATACTTTTCAGGGGTATGTGACGCAAGTGCGCCAAGAAGCAACTACTACGAATAATGTGGTTACATACGAAGTCGTTATAAGTGCGCCTAATGATGACCTGAAACTGAAGCCGGGACTTACGGCAAGCGTCAATATTTATACGGAGGAGACCAGGGGCGTGCTTAGTGTTCCTACCAAGGCTTTGCGATACACTCCGGAGAAGGAAACTGTGGGAGGACGCAAAATACAGGATGTTGCCAATGCAAAGAGCAAGGTTTGGACAATTGAAGGCAATACCCTCGTGGCTCATGCGGTAACGATAGGTTCCACTGATGGCATACACACACAGGTGCTAAGTGGTATAAAGAAAGGACAGAAGGTTATTACGGGTGTTTCTGTGGAAACGGAAAACGAGGAGCTTAAAGCTTCAGATCGTGCTTCAAGTCCTTTTGCTCCAGGACCAAGGCGGAATAAAAAGTAACTCACATCTTGAGATTGCGTTTGTGGGTATTGTGACCGTACCTTGAAATAAGAACCGAAAAGGAGAATGGGAGGTGGCGTAGTCTTCTCCTTTTTTCCTTTGTTGATGCAGGGAGCTGGGGTATGGTAATATCAAAAATGAGGAATAGAATGAAGAGTATGAAGAACAATAGCAATGCCACAAGTTACGCCGTCAACTCCAAGTATGGGATTGATGCAAAGGCAGGCGAGCGTAAGGTCGTCATCGAACTTGACAACGTTAAGCGTGACTTTCAGGTTGGTGACGAAACGGTGCATGCGTTGCGTGGTGTGTCTTTCAAGATTTTCGAAGGAGAGTTTGTCACCATCATGGGCAAGTCTGGTTCTGGCAAGTCAACGCTTTTGAACCAACTAGGTTGTCTTGACACGCCCACTACAGGAGAGTATTATCTTGACGGGGTGTCTGTTCGCCAAATGTCACGTTCCCAGCGAGCAGTGTTGCGCAACCGCAAGATTGGTTTCATTTTCCAAAATTATAATCTTTTGCCAAAGACCACAAGTGTGGAAAATGTTGAATTGCCACTGATGTACAATGCGAACGTTACTGCTAACGAACGTTTTGAGCGTGCTGTGGCTGCACTTGAGGCTGTTGGTCTTGGAGACAGGCTATATCATAAATCAAACCAGATGTCTGGAGGTCAGATGCAGCGAGTGGCAATAGCGCGAGCGTTGGTCAATGATCCTGCCGTGATACTTGCCGATGAGGCTACGGGCAATCTTGATACGCGCACGAGTTTTCAGATTTTGGTACTTTTCCAGAAACTTTACGCAGAGGGGCACACTATAATATTTGTGACTCACAATCCGGATATTGCCAATTATTCATCGCGTAATATTGAGATACGCGATGGGCGTGTCATCAGTGATGCGTATAATGAAAACATAAAGGATGCGGCTGAGGCCTTGTCAAGGCTGCCAGAGAATACCGATGAATAAAGTTGAAGGGTGTTAGTGTCTCGTGGGTGCTTGGTTTATGGAAGCCATGTTGCATGATTGACACTAAGCCTTATACAGAAAATTATGAATTACAGCAATCTTTTCAAAATAGCCATCAGGGCCATTGCCGCCAATAAACTCCGCTCGTTCCTTACGGCGTTGGGCATAATCATTGGCGTGGCGTCTGTCATCACGATGCTTGCCATAGGGCAGGGATCAAAGCGCAGCATACAAGCAAACATTGCCGAGATGGGTTCCAATATGATAATGATTCATCCTGGTCAGGACATGCGCGGAGGGGTGCGTCAGGATGCTTCGTCTATGGAAACCCTGAAACTCACCGATTACCAGACGTTGAAGGACGAGTGCTCCTACATAAAGGCCATTAGCCCAGTTGTTAGCAGTGGTGGACAATTTATTAATGGCAACAATAACACTCAATCAACAATTTACGGAGTCAATACCGAGTATCTTGAAATACGTCAGCTGACGGTAAGTGACGGCGAATGCTTTACCGAACAAGATATAAAGTCGTCGGCAAAGGTGTGCATTCTTGGTCAGACCGTTGTTGATTATCTTTTCCCAAATGGTGGCGACCCTGTGGGCAAGGTGGTGCGTTTCAACACCATTCCGTTTCGTGTGGTTGGCGTGCTGAAGAAGAAGGGGTACAACTCGATGGGCATGGATCAGGACAACCTTGTTCTGGCTCCTTACACTACGGTGATGAAACGCATACTCGCACAGACTTACCTAAGCGAAATTCAGGCTTCTGCCATAACGGAGGGCGTTACTGACAAGGCTGTCGATGAGATGACAACCATATTGAGGCGCACGCACAAACTCAAGGATGCCACGGAGATGTTTGAGGCCGACAGCGACGATTTCAACATCCGCTCGCAGGAGGAGCTGGCCTCGATGATGAACTCGACGACAAACATGCTTACCATTTTGCTTGGATGCGTGGCAGGAATATCGTTGATAGTTGGCGGTATTGGCATCATGAATATTATGTATGTGAGCGTAACAGAACGCACGCGTGAGATAGGCTTGCGTATGAGTGTTGGAGCGCGCAGCGTTGACATTCTGAACCAGTTTCTCATTGAGGCCATAATGATGAGTGTCAGTGGTGGAATCATAGGCGTGTTGTTGGGCGTTGGGGCAAGTTATGCTGTTAAGACCATTGCCAATTGGCCCATTTACATTGAGCCGTGGACGATAATAATGAGTTTTGCCGTATGTACGTTTACCGGAGTGTTCTTTGGTTGGTATCCTGCAAAGAAAGCCGCCATGCTTGATCCGATAGAAGCCATAAGGTACGAATAACGTCTTTGCGTGAGCGAAAGGCTCTGCAAAATATAGTGGAGGGACGAGGAAGCCGCTGCTTTTCATGTGCGTTGGCGCAATCATGGATTGGCGTTTCCTCGCCCCTTCATTTTTGTTTTTGCCATTTGTTTTTATTCTCTTGTTAACGTTGCTTCTTTTTCCTAATATTTCATTATCTTTGCAACACATTTTAAAGAATAAGGAAATGGTACAGTTTAAATCGGTTTTCTTTACGGTCGTGGCGGCATTGCTGCTGTCGGCTTGTGGCACTACTTCAACGGTGCCAATCACGGGTCGCAAGCATACGTTGTTGGTTTCCGATGCACAGGTGCTTAGCCTGAGTAACCAGCAGTATTCTGAGTTTATGAAGTCGGCAAAGGTCTCTGCCAATTCCACCAACACAGCCATGGTAAAGCGTGTCGGACAAAGGCTTGCCAATGCCGTTGAGGCTTACCTGAAGAATAATGGCTTGTCTTCCGAGATACAGAATTTCTCGTGGGAGTTTAACCTTGTTCAGAACAAGGAGGCTAACGCTTTCTGCATGCCTGGCGGAAAGATAGTGGTTTATGAGGGATTGCTGCCTTATACCCAGAATGAGGCTTCGCTTGCCATCGTGCTTGGGCATGAGATTGCTCATGCCGTGGCAAAGCATTCAGCGGAACAAATGTCAAAGAAGCTTCGCCAGCAGTATGGTACCCAGATTGGTGGGGCGTTGCTTGGTCAAGTTATAGGAAATGATGCAGCCAACTTGGCTTCCTCCGTGGCACAGCAGGGTTTCAGCTTTGCTAACCTCAAGTATAGTCGTGACAATGAAACGGAGGCTGACCACATGGGACTTATCTTCGCCGCCATGGCGGGGTACAACCCTGAGTACGCCATTTCTTTTTGGCAGCGCATGTCTTCTGGCTCCAATGGCAACCAAAGTGATTTGCTGAGCGATCACCCGTCTGATGCAAAGCGCATTGCTGCATTGCAGAAAGAGATGCCGGAAGCCTTGAAGTATTATCAGGCTTCGGGGGCTGCAACTAAGTCAACCACTACTGCCAAGAAAGTTACAACGACTAAAAAGACGACAACGGCCAAGAAGACGACTGCAACCAAGAAGTCAACAAAGTAACCATATTCGTGCGGCTTCCCTTTCCATCTCCTGTTTGACATTGGAGATGGAAAGGGAAGATTAAGGCATGGTGGTTATCCAGTCATATTTCCTTACCCAACGCCACACGGTAGTGCGTGGCAAGTTCATTATGTTCTGTATTTGTGGGTTTGTTAGCCCAATGCGTATGAGGCAACACACACGTAGCTCTTGGCGGTCTATTTTCCCGAGCTTACGTATGAGGGTGTCATTGAATGTTGGGTAAAGTTCGTCTATGGCGTGTAGCAACATTTTCCAGTCTGCATCCGACATGGCGTGCTTGCCTTCCGAAGCCATCCTCACGGCATTCACTATGTCCCTGGCATTCCCTTCCATTTCTGTTTGGTGCAAAAGTTTCATGAAACTTTTGTTTTGGGCAATCTTCTCTTCCAGCAGCCTTTCTTTCTCCTTTAGTTCTGTTTTGTAAGCCTCTATTTGTTTTTTAACGCGTTCCAGTTCTTCCTTGGTACGCTCAAGTATCGCCTGCTGCGTGTCCAGTTCACGTTCGTATGAGTGCGCAAGCTTCTTCCTGTAGGCAATCTCGCGTGCGAACCTCCTTCTCAGGTAAACATACATCGTTATTAGGAAGCACATTATGGAAACCATTACGGTTATTATCCAAAAAGCGTCTTGTTGGTAAAACGCCGTGCCGGTTGTTTGGAGGGTTAATGACAGCATTGGCTTCTTTAAAATCTTATTTTTTCGCAAAGTTAGTGTTTTTTCATTAGAAATATATCGGAAAACCATCAACTTTGTTCCATTTTGTTCCATTTGAAACATTGTGGAATGATATTTTGTTTGAGGACGTGCTTTGTTTGCTTAATTTTGTGTCAAATAAAAAAAGTTATTAGTTATGATAGATTATCTCATCTCGAATCTTTGGCTTGTGTGGACCTTGATATGCCTCCTTGCCTTGATTCTCGAACTTTCGTCAGGAACGTTTTACCTTATGTGCTTTGCCATTGGGGCTGCTTGCTCCATTGTCGTGTCGCTTTTTGCCACGCCTTTCTGGGTACAGGTCTTGGTCTTTGCTGTAGCGTCAGCCTTGTGTGTGTTTTGCGTGCGACCGTTTGCCGTTCGTTATTTGCATCCAAGCCATGCCGACCGCACCAGCAATGCCGATGCGCTTATTGGGCGTGACGGGATTGTGATAGAGCCGATAATCGCCGAAAAACCAGGTTATGTGAAAGTTGACGGCGACGAGTGGCGAGCCGTAACCGCAGATGGCATTGGTGTTGCCAAGGGCACGTTAGTGCGCATTGTTGGCATGGACAGCATAATTGTTACAGTTGAGCCTATTTGATTTCCATTTTTTTATAAAAAGTATCTTACAACAATCAGCCACGTCGCCTCATGGGTTTCGACTGCAAACAATTATATGTGGCAGCCATGGGTGGCAAGGCTTTAAACCTTAAATTATTATGATTGGATTTTATGTTTTAATCGGACTTGTAGTCTTTGTGCTGGTTTTTGCCAAGATGGCAATCGTGATTATCCCACAAAGCGAGACTCGTATCATTGAGCGGCTTGGCAGGTATTACGCCACGCTGAAACCGGGCATCAACATCATTATCCCATTTATCGACAGGGCAAAAATTATCGTCACTTATTCGCGTGGGCGTTATGTTTACAGCAACCATATCGACTTGCGCGAGCAGGTTTACGATTTCGACAGGCAGAATGTCATCACGCGTGACAACATCCAGATGCAAATCAACGCTTTGCTTTACTTTCAGATTGTGGATCCTTTCAAGGCCGTGTATGAAATCAACAACCTGCCCAACGCCATTGAGAAGCTCACGCAGACCACGCTGCGTAATATCATCGGCGAGATGGAACTCGACCAGACGCTTACTTCGCGCGATGTCATAAACACCAAGCTTCGTGGTGTGCTTGACGATGCCACCAACAAGTGGGGCATCAAGGTTAACCGTGTTGAGCTGCAGGACATAACGCCACCGCAAAGCGTGTTGCAGGCCATGGAGAAGCAAATGCAGGCGGAGCGCGACAAGCGTGCCACCATCCTTACGTCGGAAGGTCAGAAGCAGGCGCAGATATTGAAGTCGGAGGGTGAGAAAACCGCCACCATCAACCGTGCCGAGGCTGACAAGCAGCAGGCCATACTGCGCGCCGAGGGTGAGGCCACGGCACGCATACGCAAGGCTGAGGCTGAGGCGGCTGCCATAGAAAAGATAACGATGGCGGTGGGGCAGTCGTCAAATCCTGCCAATTATCTTCTTGCGAAGCAATATATTCAGATGTTGCAGCAGGTGGCAAGTGGCGATAAGTCGAAGACGGTGTTCATGCCATACGAGGCAAGCAACCTCATGAGCAGCCTCGGTGGCATAAAGGAGTTGTTCAAATAAAAATGTTCGTAGGCAAAAACTTGTAAAACACAAGTTATGAATATTTGCATTGTTTGTGGTGCACGCCCTAATTTCATAAAGGTAGCACCGTTGGTGAGGGCTATCGAGGCGGCAAGGGAAAACGGCAATGGCTCTGTTGTCGATTACCAATTGGTGTTCACCGGGGCTGCCGATGATCCAACTGTGGAATGTGAGCTATTCACCGATTTGCGGATACCGCGCCCCAACAAATGCCTTGGCGTTACGTGCCAGAACCTGAATGAGCTTACAGGCGAGGTTATGCGGCGTTTTGAGGTTTACTTGCAGGGGCATCCTGCCGATACCGTAGTCGTGGTTGACGACCTTGCTTCTACAATGGCAGTGGCAATCGTGGCGAAGAAACGAGGCATAAGGCTTGCGCATATAGCGGCAGGCACTCGCTCGTTTGACATCAACATGCCCAAGGAGGTAAACCGTCTCGTCATCGACGGGCTGTCTGACATCTTGTTCACGGCTGGTGCGAGCAACAACTCCATCGCCAACCGTGAGGGGGCTGAGCTGTCGAAGGTGTATATGGTCGGCAACGTGCTGGTGGACAATCTGCGCTTCATGAATGGCTGTTTGCAAAAACCACCATTGGCGGAAGCCTTGGACCTTTCTCCGCATGGCTATATGGTTTTCACCTTGAACCGTAAGGCTCTCATGGCCAATAAGGAAAACATGCAGCGCATGGTCAGGGCTGTGGTTGACAGCGTGGGGCGTGTGCCCGTAGTGGCTCCTCTACGTGCGGAGGCTGCCAAGGCAGTTGGCTCATGCTTGTCGGCTGCCGACAAGGAGCGTTTCCTAGTCGTTGACCCATTGGCATATCTCGGCTTCGCTTGGCTTACCGCCAACGCCATGGGCATAATCACCGACTCGGGCAATGTGGCTGAGGAAGCCACGTTCAACCATGTGCCCTGCATTACGCTCAACAGTTACACTGAGCATGCCGAGACCGTGCGTGTGGGCACCAATGTCCTTGTGGGCGAGGATGCCGAAAGACTTGGCAATGCCGTTGCCGACATGGTGGCTGGGCGGTGGAAAGCGGGTCGCTTGCCGGAACGTTGGGATGGGCGCACGGCTGAGCGCATATTGAGCATACTGGGGCAAGGGCAGTGTGGGGCGTGACGGCCGCTTGCTGCTTATTATGAAATTACCGCGCCGTTGTAATGTGTTTACAACGGCGCGGTAATCTTGTTACCATGGCGTTGTAAAAGCGTTACAACACCATGGTGTTCTTTTTGATATGATGTAACGGGCACATCTTCTTATTCCTCGCTCACCTTGATGGCCTTGTAGTCGGTCTTGCCCGATGGCCATACGCCTGTGATGAAGAGCACGGGGTTCTTGCTAAGCGAAGCCTCTTTCACTGCGTTTTGCAGGTCGGAGATTTCCTTCATGGGCCTGTCGTTGGCGGTCAGGATGATGAAGCCATCGCTGATGCCACCATTCTTGAAAGCACCGTCCTTGACGTTCTTCACCTGCAAGCCATAGCTTATGCCAAGCTGTTTCTTCAGCTCGTTGTCGGCAGGCATTACGTTGGCTCCGAGCACTGCCATGTCGGCGGTCTTGACCACGCGCGTGTTGCCCTGCTGGTTTTTCAGCGTCACGGTCTTGGTCATTTTCTTCTTGTCGCGCAACCATGTTATCGTGGCCTTGTCGCCAGGACGCTTGTTGTTGATGATTTGCTGCAACTCGGCCATCTTCTCGACCTTCTTGCCGTCGATGTCGGTTATTACGTCGCCCTCTTTGAGTCCTGCCGCCATGCCTGCGCCATTGTCCTCGACCTTCGCCACGTAAACGCCGGTGTTGGTGCCAAAGTCGGGAACCTCCTTGTCGTTGGCTTTCAGGTAGTCAATCTGGTTGTGAAGGTCACCGCCACGAATGCCGAGGTAAGCACGCTGTACGGTGCCATATTGCTTGATGTCGTCAACCACCTTGTTCATTATGGCCGTGGGGATGGCAAATCCGTAGCCGACATAGGAACCTGTCTCAGAATAGAGCATGGCGTTGATGCCAACAAGCTCACCCTTGGTGTTTACGAGTGCGCCTCCTGAGTTGCCACGGTTTATGGCAGCGTCGGTCTGTATGAAACTTTCCACGCCGTTCTCACCCACCGAGCGAGCCTTTGCAGACACAATGCCTGCCGTTACCGTGTTGCTGAGACCGAACGGGCTGCCCACCGCAATGACCCACTCGCCGACCTGCAGCTTGTCGCTGTCGCCGATTGGCAGTGTGGGCAGGTTCTTGCCCTCGACCTTGATGAGTGCCAGGTCGCTGGCAGGGTCGGTGCCAATGATTTTCGCATTGAACTCGCGACTGTCGTCCAGGGTCACTGTCAGTTCGTCTGCGCCGTTGACAACGTGGTTGTTCGTCACGATGTAACCGTCGCTGCTTATTATAACGCCAGAACCCATGCCTTCACGTTTCGGAGTCCTTACCTGGCGTTTCTGCTTTCCGCCATTGCCTTGGTTTGGATTGCCGAAGAAGCCGAACGGGTCTGAGAAGAAGTCGCTGAACGGGTCGCTTTGTACCTCAACGGTCTGCGTCTTTGAGTTTTGCACGGTCTTGATGCTAACCACGGCAGGCAACGCTTTCTTTGAAGCGAATGTCAGGTCAACGGGCTGTCCGGCCTGCTCGACATCGTTGGTGGATGCGTTTACCTTGTAAAAGGCTCCAGCGGAGAAAGTGAGTGACAGCACGCACACCCCTGCTATGGCATAACTTGAAATCTTTTTCATGCTATTTTTACTTTTAATGTTTGTATGTTCCGTTTTTTTTGTCTTGTCATGATAACCGCTTGCAAATATAGGAGCAAAAAATGTAAATAGGACATTTTGTCATATAGGTTTATTCGTATTTAACATTTCAATTTTAACACTTAACGGCTCTTAAGCCGCCGGGGACGGTATTTTACATTCATTTAAAAACTTGCAAAAACTTAATCATAAAGTTCTTGTTTCCAAAATATTTTATTACTTTTGCAACCTATGCAGGCCAGCGCCCCGGCTTGTCGCCGGCATCCGCGGAGGGTGCAGGAGGAAAGTCCGGGCAGCATAAGGCGCTCCACTTCTGAAAATGGAAGCTGTTGGTGACAGCAGGTGTAGGCAGAAGAGAATGACCGCCGCGCCGAAACTGCCAGAACCTTGTTTGGCATGTCGGCGAAGTGCAAGGGTGAGAAGGTGGTGTAAGAGACCACCGGGCGGCGGGTGACCGTCGTGCCGTGCCGTCTGGAGGCTGCAAGTTCATGTAAACCATCGTCATGTCAGGGTTGCCTGCCCGATGCCACTTTGATGGCAACGATGGAGGGTAGAACGCTTGAGCCGTTGGGTGACCAGCGGAGTAGATAAATGACAAGGCTCCTCCCTTGTGGGGGATACAGAACCCGGCTTATCAGGGCACTGACTTACTTTTAAAAAGAAAAGTAACCACCTGTTATGAAAGAGTTGCAACCAGACATACTCAATGATTATGAACATCTCATTGTCCGTGGCATTGACCGTCATGGCAAGGATGAGGGGTTCCCGTCATTGGAGGAAAATCGTGTGGAACGCAAGGACTTGGAGGATTATCTTTATGAGTACCAGCGTATCCTTGACAGCCCAGGGACGCAGAAGTCACAACTTACGAAATATGGCATTGTTGCCGTGATGCCAGTTGTTGCGTTGAGTGCTTTTCCTGAGCCGATGCTGCCTTGGGGCAAGTGGTCGTTGTATGTGGGCATAGGCATGGGGCTTGCCATAGCCTTGCTGCTTAAGGGCTTTTCTATGCTTTCGGTAAAGCGTGGCATACGTAGGTTGAGGGCGGACAATGTTGAGTTGGCAACTTACGCTGACAAGGTGGAGCGTTTCATGAGGAGTAAACGATTGTAGGACTTTTTTCGAAAAGAAGAAAAATACACACCAAAAATGGAGAACCAGAATGTCCCTGATTTCATGAGGTATAAGGATAATTATACTTCGACGGGTTTTATAGACAAGATTTCGCACATAGCAAAACGTGCAGGTGCCAAGCTCGTTTATGTGGCACTTATTTTGTATTATACATTGCAGAGTGACAATGTCGCTTTGAAGGACAAGGCTATAATAATAGGAGCCTTGGGCTATCTTGTTACCCCATTGGATGTTATACCTGATGCCATACCCATTGCTGGGCTTGGCGATGATCTTGCCGTGCTGTTGTATGTCCTTGACAAAGTGTGGGTTGAGGTGCCTGCCGATGTGAAGGAGAAGGCTCACGAGAAACTCTCAAAGTGGTTTGACAGCGACGAGATGAGCGAGGCCGACGAGGTCTTGGGAAAAGGTGGCGGCAAGGCGTAATGGTTGAGGTGCGAAAGATTATCCATGTTGACATGGATGCTTTCTTCGCGGCAGTAGAGCAGCGTGACCATCCCGAGCTGAGGGGCAAGCCCGTTGCCGTGGGGCATGATGGCCCGCGAGGGGTGGTGTCCACGGCAAGCTATGAGGCACGTCGGTTTGGCGTGCATTCGGCAATGGCAATGACGACGGCCAAACGTTATTGCCCACATTTGATAATAGTGCCTGGAAACCATCAACATTATAGCGAGGTATCGCGGCAGGTTCATTGTATTTTCGAGGATTATACCGACAGGATTGAGCCGGTTTCCATTGACGAGGCTTTTCTTGACGTGACTGACAACAAGAAAGGCATAGGCGAGGCTGAGGTCATAGCGGAAAATATTCGTTCAAGGATAAGGGAGGAGCTTGGACTTACGGCTTCGGCTGGGGTTTCTTACAACAAGTTTTTGGCAAAGATAGCGAGTGATTTTCGCAAGCCTGATGGGCAGTTTTCTGTCGGGGTGGATGACGCTTTGGATTTTATAGGCAAGTTGCCTGTGGAGAAAATATGGGGCGTGGGAAGCAAGACGAAGGAGAAAATGCACCAAATGGGGATTTATACGGGAAGTGACTTGCGTGCGGTGTCCCTCCAGTATCTTAAGGAAGTTTTTGGCAAGGCAGGCGGGCTGTTTTATGATTTTGCCCGTGGCATAGACAATCGTCCTGTTGAAGCGTTGTCGGAAAGGAAATCTGTGGGCTGTGAGCATACTTTGGAAAATGACATCACGATGCCGTCGCAGATGATAATAGAGCTTTATCATGTGGTTTTGGAACTGGAACGTCGGCTTGAAAAGTCGGGGTTCAGGGGCAGGACGCTTACGTTGAAAATCAAATATGGCGACTTCAGGACTGTTAGCAGAAGCTTGACGGTTGACGATTTTCTTGTGCGCAAGGATGCCATTCTTCCTTTGGCAAAAAAGTTGCTTGGTAAAGTGGAGTTCTCGGCATCTCATTCTGTGCGTTTGGTGGGGCTTTCGGTAAGCAATCATGATGGTGATGAGGAATTGAAGCCACGTTGGATACAAGGGCGGCTTGACTTTGGCGATGATTTTTGGGATTAAAAAAAACAAATTGCTTGGCTGATTGGGAAAATAGCATTATCTTTGTACTCGTGTCTTGAAGGTGCGAGCCTTGATGACGCTTTTTCAGTTATAAGAAGAAATAAATGGCAGGCGATACTACAACAGTAAGTTCGGTAAAAAAAACAGGCTCCGCTCAAAAGGTGGCGCGCAGGCGGGAGTTTGGAAAGGGGAAGAAGCGTGACGTAAAGCGCAACATCCCGTCTGACCTCATCCCGATAGAAAACGAGACTTGGCTTTTGCAACCTATCGCCGTGACCATGATGCGCCATGATTATTCGCTCATACAGATTCGTATCCTCGTGAGCATTGTGGAGAACATGCAGCGTAAGTTGTATGAGATACTGAACAAAAGTCAGATGCAGCCAACTATCTTCACTCCTGCTGAGCTTGATGACGATGGACGCTTGGAGGTGAAGGCGTATTTCAAGACACTGGGGGTTGACCCTAACCACTATCCACAGTTGCGCGAGAGCTTGAAGCTCTTGGCGTCGGTGCCTGTGGAAATTCCATATAAGACATCTGACGGGCGCAACTACCTTAAGGTCACAAACCTTTGCGACGTTTACATTCCTGGGGACGAGGGCATTTATGAGAAGTATGCCATACTGAAGATTGACAGGCAGGTGGCTCAGCGGCTTGTTTCGCTTGACCTTGGCTATCATCGTCTTGGCAAGCAGATTGTATTTGCCTGCCGAAACCGCTACACGCAGCGTGTTTACATGTTCATAGAGAGTTGGCTCAATAAGGGCATGACTGTAATCAAGACTCTTGAGTTCCGGAAAATGTTGCGTTTGGAGAATAGGTACAGCAAGTTCAGTGATTTTTGCCGGAGGGTTCTCGAACCTGCGAAAGAAGAGCTGCAAACGTTGTCCGAGAATGGCTTTTGTGATTGTTTTTTCGATTATGAGAAGCGTTACAACCGAGGACAACGTGGTGGCGAGCCGGATGAATTGGTTTTCCACATATTCAGGCCAAAGAATCCGATAAACGGCAATCTGCAGAGGGTAACAGACATGCAGCGAAAGCAGTTTGCTGACATGCTGACACGCTATTTTGGGTTTGATGCGGCGATGGCCGACAAGACGAGCCTGCGTATTAATGCGGATAATTATCAGAGTGCGGTGGCTAAGCTCGTTGACCTTAAAAACCGAATGGGACATGACCTTACGGTTCATGACCGTGCGGCTTACACGTATGCGGCACTGGAGAATGTATTCAAAGGAGTTAGCGTGGTGAGAAAGACGTAGGGGCTGTGGAAACCGGGCGTTTGGGCATTGGTGGTGTGAACCTTGCTCGTTGGCGTTAGACGGTGCTTTTTCAATGTTGAACGGAGAATTATAATTAATATATTATGAATGAGTTGCGGATTAAGGCTTGTGTCAAGAAAGCGTCCTTACGTCTGCCGACTCGAAACTCGATGAAAAATGAGATCAAGAACATCTGACTGGTTTGAGACGAAAATACGCTATGCCAAGACTCAGGAAGACGGTACGCAGAAAAATGTCACGGAACATTATGTTGTTGATGCCCTGAGTTTCACGGAGGCTGAGGGGGCTATTCTTGAGGAGATGAAAGTGTATATTTCAGGAGAATATAAGATAACAGACATAAAGCCGGCTGCCTTCCACGAGATCTTTTTCTCAGATAAGGACAATGACGACAAATGGTACAAGTCGAAATTGCAGTTCATTACCATTGATGAAAAAACCGAGAAGGAAAAGCGTTCCACGGTTACCTATCTTGTGCAGGCTGCCACTTTGTCGGCTGCCGTGAAGAACATTTGTGATGTCATGGGTGGCACTATGATTGATTATAATATATCAAGCATTGCCGAGACGCAGATAATGGACGTGTTTGAGCATGATTCTGCGCCAAGTAAGCATAAACAGGCTGGCGGTGACAGTCTGCCTGAATACATGCAGGACGAAAACAAAACACAAGAGGCATAACAATGGAAGTGGACGTTGCTAAAAACTTGAATGCGGTGCTTGGCAACTTGCCTGAAGGGGTCAAGCTTGTTGCCATCAGCAAGTTTCATCCCAGTGATTATGTAATGGCTGCTTACGAATCTGGTCAACGGATCTTTGGCGAGAGCCATGAACAAGAGTTGAAGAAGAAAGCTGAGGCTCTCCCCGATGATATAGAGTGGCACTTCATAGGACATTTGCAGACAAACAAGGTGAAATACATTGCACCTTATATCAACATGATCGAAGCGGTTGACTCCCTGAAACTCATGCGTGAGATAAACAAGCAGGCAGCCAAGAACAATCGCATCATTGACATTCTGCTGGAGCTTCACATTGCCGAGGAGGAAACAAAATATGGTTTTACTCTTGATGCTTGCCGTGAGATGTTGAAGGCTGGTGAGTGGCGTGAGTTTGCCAACGTTCGCATTTGTGGTTTGATGATGATGGCGAGCAATGTGGCTGACGAAGGTCAGATACGCACGGAGATGATGACGGCGTGGAACTTTTTTGATGAGGTGAAGCGCGACTATTTTGCAGACGCTCCTTATTTCAAGGAGCGTTCATGGGGAATGAGTGATGATTACAAGATAGCCGTACAGTGCCATTCTACTATGGTGCGAGTTGGTACGGCAATATTCGGTGCGAGAGTGTACTGACAATTGAAATAATATAAATATTGAGCATTAGGTGGGTGGTTTATGGCAATCATGAACCTCAAATCATGAACCTCAAATCTCAAAACAATGAAAAACGGTAAAGTTGATGTCCTGCTTGGTTTACAGTGGGGCGACGAAGGTAAAGGTAAGGTTGTTGATGTGCTTACGCCGAGGTATGATGTTGTGGCACGTTTCCAAGGTGGTCCCAACGCAGGTCATACACTTGAGTTCGAAGGGCAAAAGTATGTTCTTCGCAGTATTCCCTCTGGCATATTTCAGGGTGGGAAGGTGAATATTATCGGCAACGGAGTTGTGTTGGCTCCGGACCTTTTCATGGATGAGGCAATGAGTTTGGAAAAGAGTGGGCACGAGTTGCACTCACGCCTCCATGTTTCAAAAAAAGCTCATCTCATAATGCCAACTCATCGTATCCTTGACCGTGCCATTGAGGCTTCGAAGGGCAAGAATAAGGTCGGTACTACGGGCAAGGGCATTGGACCTACTTATACTGACAAGGTGAGTCGCAACGGATTGCGTGTTGGCGATATCCTTGATGGCTTTGATGTTAAATATGAGGCTTGCAAGCAGCGGCATTTGGCCATGCTCAAGGCTTATGGTTGGGAAGACTTCGAGGGCTTTGAGGAAACCGAGAAAAAGTGGATGGAAGGTGTTGAGTATCTCAAGAAGTTCCAGATTGTTGACGGTGAGATTGAAATCAACAATATATTGACCTCTGGCAAGAGCATTCTTTGCGAGGGAGCACAAGGTACGATGCTTGACGTAGATTTTGGCAGCTATCCATTTGTCACTTCAAGTAACACCATCTGTGCCGGAGCTTGTACTGGGCTTGGCATAGGTCCGAACAGGATTGGCAATGTTTATGGAATAATGAAAGCGTATTGCACGCGTGTTGGCGCAGGTCCTTTCCCTACGGAACTTTTCGACGAGGATGGCAAGGCAATACGCGATCTTGGGCATGAGTATGGTGCGGTGACAGGACGCGAACGCCGTTGTGGCTGGATTGACCTTGTGCAGTTGCGTTACAGCATTATGGTTAATGGCGTTACGGAGTTGATAATGATGAAGAGCGACGTTCTTGACGGATTTGATACTATCAAGGCTTGCGTGGCTTACGAGTTGCCTGACGGCTCTGTCACTCGCGATTTCCCGTATGAAATAGACAATGTGAAGCCTGTATATAAGGAAATACGTGGGTGGAAGACTGACATGACCAAGTTTACTTCGCCAGAGCAGTTCCCACAGGCTTTCAATGACTATGTGAAATTTCTTGAGGCTGAGCTTGGCACGCGAATCGGCATAATATCGATTGGTCCTGACAGAGATCAGACCATAGTGCTGTAATGCCATCGTATGCTTCCTTCCTTTCTGTGTGAGGAGGGAAGCATTAAAAAATATACAAGATAAGAATTTAACGGAAACGACTGTAAAAACAAGTCCTTGTCAACTGGCGGACTGACAGCTTCATTGCTGTTCTTTATGAAGGGAATGCCGGAGATGAGGCTTCATGGATTATGAGTAACAACAAACCTTCCATCCCTAAGGGCACACGAGACTTTGGTCCAATGGAGATGGCAAAGCGAAACTATATTTTCAATGTCATCCGTGAGGTTTATGCGCTTTACGGCTTTCAGCAGATAGAGACTCCTGCCATGGAGACGCTGCATACGCTTCTTGGCAAGTATGGTGACGAGGGCGACAAGCTTTTGTTCAAGGTTCTCAACTCTGGCGACTATCTGAAGGGAATTGCTGATGATGAGCTTCTCGGCAGGGACACGCTTCGCCTGCAGACGAAGCTCTGTGAGAAAGGATTGCGTTATGACCTTACGGTGCCATTCGCACGTTATGTGGTGATGCATCGCGATGAGCTTCAGTTGCCTTTCAAGCGTTACCAGATCCAGCCCGTATGGCGTGCCGATAGGCCGCAGAAAGGGCGTTACCGCGAGTTTTACCAGTGCGATGCTGATGTGGTGGGTTCCGACTCACTCCTGAATGAGGTTGAGCTTATGCAGATTGTTGATACGGTTTTCACGAAGTTCGGCATTCGGGTCTGCATAAAGATAAATAATCGCAAGATACTCACAGGCATTGCCGAGGTTATTGGTGAGGCGGACAAGATTGTGGACATAACCGTTGCCATTGACAAGCTTGACAAGATTGGTCTTGACAATGTGAATGAGGAACTTCGCAAGTGTGGTCTGCCCGAGGAAGCTATCGCTAAACTGCAGCCAATAATAACGCTTCAGGGTTCCAATGAGGAGAAACTCAGGGTGATAGCCGATGTGTTGAAGACATCGGAAGTTGGTCTGAAGGGGGTTGAGGAAACAAGGTTTATTCTTGACAATCTTGAGTCGGTGGGCTTGGATAACAGCATTGAGCTTGATCTCACACTTGCACGTGGATTGAACTATTACACGGGTGCTATTTTTGAGGTGAAGGCTCTTGACACGCCGATGGGCAGCATCACAGGTGGCGGACGCTACGACAATCTCACAGGCATTTTCGGTATGCCGGGCTTGTCGGGTGTTGGCATTAGCTTTGGTGCTGATCGCATTTACGATGTCCTGAACGCTCTTGACCTTTATCCTAAGGAGGCTACCACGGCAACGCAGCTCTTGTTCATAAACTTTGGAGAAAAGGAAACTGCTTATTGCATGCCGATTGCCAACGCTGCGCGCAAGGCTGGCGTGCGCACGGAAATGTATCCTGACAAGGCCAAGATGAAGAAGCAGATGGGATATGCCAACGCCAAGGGCATTGCTTTCGTGGCTCTTGCCGGTGATGACGAGATTGCCAAGGGTAAGGTTACGTTGAAAAACATGACTACCGGAGAGCAGAAACTCGTGTCGCCCGAAGAGTTGTTGATGGAGCTTGCCGGGAAATGACATAAGAGGCTAATTTGTTCTTGAAGTTGGAAAAATTACATGTTGCGATTGTAATTTTTCCAATTTCTTTTTGTGTTTCTTGTTCTTTTTCATACCTTTGCATTAGTAAAAAAAGAAGATAAGAAATAAAAGGAAATGACCAACCATGAGCTGGCTTACAAACGACTTGTCGATAAAGGGTTGAGACCATCGGCACAGCGATTGGCCATTATGACATATTTGATATCCCACCCCATACATCCCACGGTGGAGGACGTTTATCAAGGTGTCGTGACGGAAATTCCGTCACTGAGCCGAACGACAGTTTATAATACGCTTCGCCTTTTTGCCGAGTGCCATGCTGCGCAAATGATTACCATTGACGATCATCGCGTTTGCTATGATGGCGACATTCGTCCGCACGTGCATTTTTTCTGCAAGCAATGTGGCAGGGTTTACGACCTTATGGATGTAAAGGCTCCTGTTTACAGGAAGTCGTTTATCGTTGGCGGCCATCTTGTTGATGAGTCGCAATTGTACTACAAGGGTATTTGCAAGGAATGCGTGGCCAAGAGCAGCGACAAGGTTGCGTCTTAGCCGTAGTGCATTCTCGCTTAGTGGGTTGCTTTCCACCAAGCGGTTTTCTTCTTTCCTTTCATGGCCACGCTGTTCTTGCTTGGGTCTGATATTGTAAGCCCCGAGAAGTGGTTTACCTTGATAGTGTTTGATTCGCCATAATATATGTGCGTGTAAATGCTTTCGGTATGCGCTGACGACTTTATTGCACTGTTAAGAGCGGAGTTGAAGTCGTTGAGCATGTCTTTGTTTTTGCATATAAGGGACACGTAATGGCCAAAGTCGTAGAAAATAGGCTCATGAAAGCCATCAAGCACTTGTAGGCTGTCAACGAGACTGTCGGCAAGAGTGTAATGCTCGTTTATACTGCGCATACGGTTTGCCACTTCGTCAAGTTTTCGGCAGTCAATGGCAGAAATCGTGCCATAAGGATATTGGTAATTGGTGTAGAAAGTCTTGAATGCGGTCACGGCAGTGGCGTATGCCGGCGTTGGCGATGCGAGTGATGCCCACATGGTCTTGTATGGCATTCCCACTGCCATTATTTCCGACGTGGAGCCTATGAGAAATTTTGTTGCGTTTTTCAGTTCGTATGCCGTTTCGATGTTTGCCATGTAGCAGTCGTCGAAAAGAATGTATTGCATTGTTATCCCGGCTCCCGTTATGCCTTGTGCTAACGTGTTTATGTCGGTGGCATAAGCCATGTCGTTTACGCTTCCATAAAAGCGTGTCAGTGGAAGACCGTCGTTGGCGTTTGCTTCCTTGCCTGTCGTTTTGGGGCTTAATGCTTTTCTGCCATTGACTGGCGAAGGAATGTTGGGTTTGGAATAGTATGGATATTGTTCCCAGTCTTCCTTGAATGTCCATCCGCAGCCATGGCAACCGATAATCATCGCATAGTTGAGTGCCGGAGCGTGCCCTTGCACATCGTCCAGGATTTGCGTTATGCCCTCCGATGTCGCATAAAGGTTGCCCTGGTAAGACTTGATGGTATTGTGCTGTATTTCCTTGTCGTTGTACGTAATCTCATATAGGTTCGATTCGGTTGCTGACGTACTGAGGAACACCACGACCCGACCGCTCATGGAGCCAGCCGTCCTTATTGCGCTCTCAATGCTGTCGAGGTTTTGCTGGAAGTAGGCGTAAAGCCCACTGCTGGTTTGCGATCCGGACCATGGCATGAATACCAATATGGTTTGCTTGTTGATGTCATCCAAGTCTTCGGCTTCATCAGTGGTGCATGAAACTATGGCCAACGCCATTATAAGTATTGGCAGCATGGCGTAGAAGAATGCTTTCGATATGTTCTGCATTTTGTTTCTGTGGTTTGTTAGTCAGGAGACATTGATAATCATCGCAACATCCGTGTTGCTTGTATCCGTTTGGTATTCAGTGTGTTTAATAGCTTCTGCCATTGCGCCGCAATCGTGTTGTGATTGTGGCGTAATGGCAGTGCGATTACGGCGTAATGGTAATGTGTTTACGGCGCAATGACTAAGCCGTCGCGCCGCAAACACATTCGTGTTTTTATTTTTTCTCTTTCAATGCCTTGAGGCTCTCCTTCAGTGAGGCAATCTTTTCCTCGGCATCGCTTTTCTTCTTGCGCTCCTTTGCCACGACGGCCTCCGGGGCATGGGCCACGAAGTTGGCGTTGCCCAGTTTCTTCTCC
>CAYLUI010000010.1:0-81221 GCA_964386825.1 uncultured Prevotella sp.
CAGTGCCTGTACCACCCGTGCCAGTGCCTGTACCACCCGTGCCAGTGCCTGTACCACCCGTGCCAGTGCCTGTACCACCCGTGCCAGTGCCTGTACCTGTTCCAGTACCGCCAGTGCCTGTACCAGTGCCAGTACCCGTGCCTGTGCCTGTGCCAGTACCCGTACCAGTGCCTGTGCCAGTACCCGTACCACCCGTGCCAGTGCCTGTACCTGTTCCTGTACCGCCCGTGCCAGTGCCACCAGTACCCGTTCCAGTACCACCAGTGCCAGTACCACCAGTGCCTGTACCCCCAGTACCACCAGTACCTGTACCGCCAGTACTGTCACCTCCCAAGTCAGGATCCTCTCCATGAAGATTCTTAAGCATATAAATCTTTACAGGGAAAGTGGTTTGAACCATATCCAATGAGACGCAAGGGAAAATGTTCTTTTTAAAGAAATCAACATAATAGGTTATCTCATCATCAGGAACATCTTCGCCATAGTAAAGTTTACCGGTTCCAATGCTTGTCCATTTCCTGTTCAAGTCAGTAGGCGTTATGCCTTTATACAGGAGATACACACCGTATGTATCGTGGATTTCCTTTATATCCTCATCCCAAGGATTGTTACCTTGTGGGAACTCCATCCTAAGCACCGAATAATTGCCAGACGGTGTTATTGGATCCTCAGACCTGTCACACGACGTAAGCAAAAACAGAGCCGACGCAACCGTAAATATTATTTTTCTCATAACCAATTGCTTGTTTACGTTTTTTATTTATCAATTTCTGTACACCAACATCATTTAGTCACACCAATGCGCTTGTCACACAACTCATTTTGCACAAGATAGCTATTATCCTCGATTGCGACATCTGGTATTGGAACCGTATATAAAAGATCATTCTTCTGCAAAGTATAAGTGGTTGCCGTAGTCTGCGAATCATACCACACATGTTTTATTTCAGGCATGCCCCACCTTCTCAAGTCATACCATCGGTGACTCTCAAAGCAAAGCTCACGGCGACGCTCATTATGTATGAACTCCACCAAAGCATCAGCATCGGCAATGTTTACCACCTCAAAGTCTTCAGCAGCGAACCTGTTGCGACGGAGATTGTTAAGAGCGTCCACGGCAGCCACATGATGAGAACCTTCACCTGTGGTCTTGTAAAGCATGGCCTCAGCCTCCATATAGTTCAGATAAGCTTCTGACAAGCGGAAGCTCCTTCCAAACACGAGTGTTCCTCCACGTGGACGGAAGTAATCGTTTACATTGACCTTGCCATAAGCCAACGCAAGCGTGTCTGTTTGGAAAACTCCGAAAGCCTTCCTCACAATATAACGCTCAAAGCGCAAGTCTGTGCTGTCAAAACTCTCCAGCAACTCATCAGAGGCACGGAAATAAGGTGTGCGTGCAGAACCGTCAGATCCCACCTCTGAGTAATCGTCAACCCATCCGGCCCAGTCAACCACATTGCCATACAGCCAAATACACTCAGGCGACTCATAGGAATGATAATCAGTGTAAGTGCGTTCCGGTTTACCGTCACTATTATCCCACGCCAAAACATTGTTCAGGTTCATGAGCGAGAAACGGCTGTTTGCCATGACCTTCTTGGCATAGAGCGATGCCTCCTCCCATTTTTCCATATAAAGGTATGTGCGCGAGAGCAGCAACTGAACCATTGGCAGATTTGTGCGATAATTGTTTTTCCATTGCATCTCCTCTGGCAGCGACTCATACAAGCGTTCTGCCTCATGCAGGTCGCTCAAGATCTGCTCATAGCATTCAGCAACGGTGTTCCTCGTTATTTCCCTGTCCTCAGCCCCACTCTTCAACTTCAATGGAACACCCAGGGCCTCGGGATTGTAATTGTATGGCTGGCCAAAGATATTCACAAGGTTAAAATAGTAAAAACCACGCAAAGCATAAGCCTGACCAAGCACATTGTTTATCTCATCAGCAGAACCAGATACCGTTTCAATGTAATCTATTACGGCATCAGTCCCCTTGATCTTCCTGTAATAAGTGAAATACATGTCCGTGCCAGTTACGCCAACCTGCTTCATCATCTCGAACATGTCCGGTTGCCATGTGTAAGAAGCCAATAGCATGTTCGGCTCAAAGTTGTCGTCCTTGGTTTGCCATGGCGTTGCGGTAAGGTCATCGTCCATGAGGCTCAGGAAATAGTTGAATCCGCCAATGTCATATCGTGGGTATGCCTCGCCGAGCAAAAGCTCATTGAGCGAAGACACGTCCTTTGGCACAAATTCACTTATGGATTTTGGCTCCAAGAAATCGTTGCAGCCTGTAAGCATCAGCAGCGCACCTGCCATTGATGCCAAATATGTTTTTTTGTTCATCTCGTTTTCGTTTTCTGTCTGTTAAACCATTAGTTTCACATATACTTGCATCAGAAGCCTACGCTCAAACCAAATGAGAATACCCTCGGCTGAACACTGCTGCCAAGCTCTGGGTCGAAGCCATTCCACTTCTTGCTTGCGATGACAAACAGGTTGTTTGTGTGTCCGCTCAGCGAGATGCTTGTGGCGTGTATTGCCTGACACCACTTCTTGGGCAAGTAATATGAGAGTGATATTTGCGAGCAACGCAGGAAAGAGCCGCTCACCAGCCTTTCGGTAGAGTTTGCCCACATTTCGTAACGGTTGGTAAAGAGACCGTCCGGAGTGTAAAGGTTCAACACGTCAAGCACCGAAGTGTAAAGTCCGGGCACATTGGTATAAGCCTCGTCGCCAGGCTGCTTCCACCTCTTGGTAAGCTCCTTGGAGAGGTTGTTGAGAGGGCTTGGCATGTGTCCGTTAGCAAATGACGAATAAGGATTCGGCAAACGCTTCTTTGAACCCAGGATAATGGCGAAGCTCGCACTGACTTGCAAGTCTTTCCAACGGACACGTGGGCTGAAACCACCCGTGAAGTAAGGCTGCGACTCACCAGAATAAACCAAGAACGTCAACGGATCAATTTCCTTGTCCTCGCTTATCTTCTCCAGCGTAGCCTGATCGAATGTCGGCAAGCCCGTCTCATGCTCAAGTCCCGTATAATTATATGACCAGAACGCATTGAGCGAATAGCCTTTCCTCAACGGACGGCTGCTGTTGCCAGAGATGAAATCGCGATGGCTCAACTGGTCGGCGCGTGTCGTGCGGTCGTCGGTCTGCGACTTGTTCCAGTTTTTCGACGCATTGAAGCCAACATTCACCACAAAGTCCTTCTTCTTAATCGGGGTCAAGTTAAGCGTAACCTCAACACCATGGTTATAGATTATTCCACCATTCAGTCGCATGGTCCGCATGCCATACTCCTCAGCCACATCCTGCTCGATGATGGCGTTAGAGCGGCGGCCATAGTACTCAAGGTTAAGCGAAACACCACGCAAGAACTGCAGGTCAAGACCAAGGTTCCACGTGCGCGTGCGCTCCCATTTCAGGTATGGGTTTGGCAAGCTGGCAATGCCTGTGTAATATTCGCCATAGCCCGACAGCAAGCCACCGTAGGAAAGTATCAGCTCGGGGCTGACAGAATTGACCACGTTACCCTGTATTCCGTATGTGGCACGCAGGTTTAGTTGGTCAAGCCATTCAACATTGTTCTTTATGAAGCTCTCTTCGGCTATCTTCCACGAGAAACCAAAAGAGTATGTGGGGTCAAATTGCTTCTTTACGTCCTGTCCGAAACGGTTGGAAGCATCCGAACGGATGTTCATGTTCAGCACGTAACGATTACTGAGCGAATAGGCAAGCGTGCCAAACAATGACATATAATTGGACGTAACGTTGGTGCTGCTCCAGCCACCCTCGAACAGCTGCCTCAACGCTCCCCACCCTATTGACATGGAACCGCCAATAGGCTCAATATCCTCGGGAAGAGACGGCGACACAAGTGTCTCACCGCGTTCTGGCACATATCCCCACACGGTATTTGACTTGCCGCGCGTCTTCGACGAGCGCATCTCCATGCCGAGCATACCGTTAAGGCGATGGATTTCGTTGAATGTGTGAGAGGCAACAAGCTTGTGCTGCATGTTGTAAGATGTCATGGTGGAATTATTGTTGGACAACTGTCCGCCAAACGGCAACAGGGCAGCCTTGTAAAGCTCAGAACCAGGCTCAGCCCCACCAACAGGATAGCCACGGTAATGCATCTCGATGGTAGAAGTCCTCTCACCAAGGAAACTCTCCGTGTCGTTTATGCTCTGCGCAACTGATCCAACAAGCTCATAGTTGAGCCAGTCAAAGAGCTTATAGCTGATGTTGGCAGAAGCATTGAAGCTTGTCGCACGGTTCTTGCTGTAGCTATTGTCCATCTCGTTAAGGACATTATAGCCATACATGTTGCTGTTTCCCAGCCTGCGGTTATACTGGTAATTATAGTATTGCTTGTAGAATACCCTCTCGCCATTCTCGTCAAAACATGGCACGGCACGGCTTGTGCTCAGGGCATACGACTGTGGGCTGACACCACGGTATCCTTTCGAGTTGCGCAAGCTTCCGTTGATGTTGAAAGAACCACGCAACCTCTTGTTAAACTGCACTCCGAGATTGAGACGCGTGGTGAACTGGTCTTGGTCGTTGCCTTTCTCCGTGCCCTTACTGTTATTGTAGCCAAACGACACGTTGTAAGTAAGCTTCTCCGTACCGCCAGAAATGCCAACGTTGTGGTTTTGGCTCCAAGAGTCACGGGTGAGGATCTTCAGCCAGTCGGTGTTGACGGTTTCCAAGCTCTGCATGTTCGTCATGAAGTCGGCCTCGGAAATCATGTGCTTGTCAAACATCGCCATCAGACCCTCGTAGGTATAAATTTGCGGCAGAGGATCGCTCTGGTATCTCACACCAGCATCGTATGCCTCTTTACTAAACTGTATGCGCTCAAGAGAGTTCATGTAATCGAAGTTATCATAAACAGGTCTCATACGCACGGAGAAGTTGGTGCTGTAGCGCACGCTGGTGCGCATTGCGGTTCCCTTCTTGGTGGTAATGACAATAACGCCGTTTGAAGCCTTGGAACCATATATGGCCGTAGCCGAGGCATCCTTGAGCACGGTGATAGTCTCAATGTCCTGTGGATTGAGCCATGACACCTGGTTGCCTATCAACTCGCGCATGTCCGTAGTCATGGCGGCACTTGCATCAATTGAGATGGGATCTTCCTGAATTACGCCATCAACCACCCACAACGGATCCTGATTGCCAAGGATGGTTGACTTTCCGCGGATGGTGAGGCTTGGCGACGAACCAACACGAGCCGAACTGTTCACCACCATCAGACCAGCCACCTTACCCTGAAGCATCTGGTCAATGCTCTGGTAAGCAGGCATGAGAATGTCCTCAGCGCGAAGCGTGGTGTAAGCGCCCACCATGTCCTTGCGTGGCAGACTGTTGTAACCGGTCTCAACGACCTCAACCTCTTCAATATTCTGCGCAGACGAGCTCATCGAAATTCGCATGTTGCCGCCCTGGACACGCACGGTCTTGTCGTCCATTCCGAGGTATGTCACCTCCAGGTAACGAGCCTTGCCAGATGGCGCAATTGCCATGGACAGTGAAAACTTTCCATTGGCATCGGTCACGGCGGCTTCCTTTGTCCCCTTCACGCGCACGGTGGCTCCCACGAGAGGATCGCCAAGATCGTCGGTAACGGTACCACGGACAATAGTCCTGCCGCTCTGCGACGTTGCTGTGTTTGTTTTGTTACCTTGAGCCACTGCCGGCATCGTACCGGTCAATATGCCTCCCAAGCAAAGGAATGCGATGACTCTCAACCTCTTTCGATGTTCCATATTGATAAGGTTTTAATATTAAACACTGTTACTTAGTTTTAACTTACAATAAAAATTAGTTGCAAAAATAACAAAACATTCGTTGCTTTTAAAGAAATCTAAGTTAAAAAAATACAAATAACAATATCATTGCGATTTTTATGCAAAATTGGTGTATGAAAAGGGCATTAAGCACGGCAAAACTCGCTTTTCAAAGATACTTTTATGTCAAAAATAATTTGTAATTTTGCATTGGGAAACACATAAGGATGACATTCCACTAAACGACATTTTTCACATGCCCAATATGACAGCAGATACAATATGCGCCCTTGCCACACCGGCAGGCGGAGCGATAGCGACAATACGCCTCAGCGGTCCGGATGCCATAAGCATTGCCGACAGGATATTCACCCCTGCCTCAAAACGTCCGTTGGCAGAGGCAAAAGGTGGCACGCTGCACTATGGCACGCTGCATGACGCACAAAATGCCACCGAAACAGGGGCGCATCATGGCATGGCGGCAAACGAGCATGGTGAGGCAAACGACTCGCACATCCTTGACGACGTTGTGGTGTCACTTTACCGAGCTCCTCACAGCTACACGGGCGAAAACTGTGTTGAGATTTCATGCCACGGCTCACGGTACATCATGCGGCAAATACTCCTGACACTGCAAGCCTGCGGCGCAAGACAAGCGGAACCAGGAGAATATACCAGGCGTGCCTACCTAAACGGCAAGATGGATCTCTCGCAGGCTGAGGCCGTGGCAGACATCATAGCCTCCTCAAGCCGGGCGTCACACGACCTGGCGATAAGCCAGCTGCGTGGGCATGTGAGAACGGCACTCGAAGAGTTGCGTGAGCGACTGCAGAAACTAACGGCGTTGCTTGAACTGGAACTTGACTTCTCAGACCACGACGATCTCGAATTTGCCGACCGCAACGAGCTACAGGAACTTGCCAACGAAATCGGCACACGACTCAGCCACCTCGCCGACACATACCGCACAGGCAAGGCCATAAAGGAAGGCATACCCGTGGCAATAGTGGGCAAACCCAACGTGGGCAAGTCAACACTGCTTAACCGCCTGCTTGGCGAGGAAAGGGCAATTGTGTCAGACGTGCCCGGAACCACGCGCGACAGCATCGAGGACACCGTTGAGATTGGCGGACTGACATTCCGCTTCATCGACACGGCAGGCCTGCGCCAAACCAACGACAAAATAGAGCAAATAGGAATAGAGCGCGCCTATAGCCAACTCGACAGGGCCCTAATAGTGGTATGGCTTATCGATGCACTGCCAACGGCAGACGAAATCGCCGACATCGCACGCCGTTCGCGCAGCAAACGCATCGTCATTGCGGCGAACAAGTGCGACCTCAACAGTGAAACCGCCAACAGCACCTGGCATATACAATGGCCGTCAGGCGAAGGCAACCACCCACAGGATGCGCCACACAGGATAAGTGCCAAGGACGGCACCAACATGGAACAACTGAAGGAAGCCATACTAAAAGCAGCCGACATACCACAGGTACACGAGGGCGACGCCATAATAACATCGGCTCGCCAATACTCACTGCTACAAGAGTCACTTACCTGCCTCGGGCGCGTCACCGACGGGCTGCGCGACGGGCTGCCAACCGACCTCGTGGCGGAGGATTTGCGCCTCGTCATCAACCACCTTGCCGACATCACCGGCATGGATCGCATATCCACGAAGTCAACCCTCGACCTCATATTCAGCTCTTTCTGCATCGGCAAATGATGGCTTGCAAGCAGCCATAAACAGCCATAGCCAATTAGAATAGATTTTGGAAAACAACTCCTTGAATTGCTAATTGCCTTTCTGATTATAAATCTCCATTATAACGTCTGCGCACTGTTTTAGTCCAAGGCGGCTTGTGTTGATGACGAGGTCATAGCCGTGAGGGTCTGTCCAGCGGTGATTGGTGTATTGCAGATAGTGGTTGGAACGTCCAGTGTTGACTTGCTCTATGCGCTTTTCGGCATTTTCGTAGGATAGTCCGTCACGGTTCATAATCCTCTTGATGGCATCGTCCTTGTCGGAGGTTACGAATATTCTCAGAGCCTTGCTGTCATTGCGGAGAACCCAGTTCGCGCAACGGCCGATGATGACACATGGCTTCTTCATGGCAATGCTGCGAATGATGCGGCTCTCGCTTACAAAGATGGCGTCGTCGCGCGAAGGATTCATTGATATTGGGATTGCCTTGTCGGTGAAGACAAGCTCCCACAGTTTGCTTGTGCTTATGTTCTGCTCGTTCTCACGTACGAAATCCTGAGTGTAGCCGAGTTCCTTGGCGGTCGCGTCAATAATGTCACGGTCGTAGAAGCCAACGCCGAGGCGGTTTGCAAGCAACCGCCCGAGCTCGCGTCCGCCACTGCCATATTCGCGGGCAATGGTGATGACAAACGGCACTGATTTTCCTTCCGAACGTGCAAGCTCCTCTTCCTTGGAAATAGCCATCCTTTCATCTTTCGGAATGAATATAAAGTCAAGCCAGGAAATATGGGGAGCGACGACCCTCACCATGAACCCCACATAGAACATACTGACAAGTGTGCCTACGCCAATCATCTTCCAGTCCCAGCGATGGAAGTATGCTAACATCAGCACGATGGCAATAACGACGAGAAGCGTGTCGGAAACAATCTTTACCTTGCCAAAGTCCTTCTTGAACTTCCTCGATATTGCCAGCGAGAGGCCTTCCGGAGCAAGCATCAGCGTATCGCTTCTTACCTCGCACGCAATACCGAAGGCAAGAATGGCTCCGCCGGCGAGCATTTCGACAAACTGCAACGTCCATGCTATGGCATGAGGCACGGAGACGGGAACCTGCATGAAACTTGTCATCCACATCGTGATGTCGGTGTAAAAGCCGAATAGCAGCGTGACGACGATTTGCAGCAGTTGCCTTGGCTCATAGTCCTTTCGCAATACAAGTATTTGTCCGGCAATGAACATAAGGTGCATTATTATCACCAAAGTGCCCATTGTCAGCGGCATTCCCGGTATCAGCGAAATGACGTATGGCGGAGCTGATATTGAAGATGAGCCGAGGTTGGCACGTAATGACAGTGAAATGCCGAACGCGACGATGAACATTATGAAAACAAAACTGGCGTAGCGTCTTGCCCATTCTCTCTTGCTCCTTTTTACTTTCTCCATAAATACAATCCTTGTTGTTCTACATAATCTCTTTCCATTCCTTTTTACGAGGAAGTTGCAACAAAGACAGTATGTTGGAGCGACCTGAAGATGAGACTTTAAAATAAGTCCCGGCAAAGAGATTTCTTATTCTCGGATGCAAAGTTACAAAAGATTTGCCTGAATCAATGAAAAAAGGCAGCCAAATCAATGACTGCCTTTCATTTAATTCGGTAAGTAAATCTGGTCTTTCATATTTTCTACTCTTCTTCCATCCATTTGTATGCCTCGTCAAAGAGCGACTTCACACCCTCAGGGCGGTCAGAACCTACGAGATCCTGGGAAATTGTTCCGCCTGCAAGCTGACGGGTATAGGAGAGCCAACGGTAGGACTTACGGAGGTCTTTCACGTCGTCGGGGGCGATTTTCAAGACTACGCCCGGAATGGCTGGCTCAAGGGTGTCAAACTCATTGATGCCGTACATATTTACAATCTTCCACTCACCATGACGCTTTTCCACCCGGTAGAGCAGGCGCATGTAAGAGGAAAGCACGGCTTCCTCTCCATGAACACGAAGCACTCGGGTCGTGATTGTCGGATATTCTACCACGGCACGGGTGATGCTTTCCTTATTATTCTTTGGAAAGTGGATAAGCGGTGGGTTGCAGCGGTTGACAAGCGGCAGCGACTCAGAGTTTTCCACTGATGTTTTGCCTACGAATGTATCACGACCGCCACTCTGCCATGACGTGTGAATATGAGCGTCCTCGGAATAGCAGTTGGCCAACTCGTCGTTGCGGTTCGTCGAACGATATAATCTCTCGCCCACTACAAGATTCTGTATAGCTTCATAATCTGTCATTTTCATGTTGGTTACTTGTTTGTGTGTGTTATAATATTCTTTCATGTCAGGGCTATCACGGCGCATCTGCTCGATTGTTGCCGACTCGCGATGGCCGGGATAAACCACCATGCCATCCGGTACGTCAAGAGTTGTGAAACGCTTCAGCGTGTGCTCAAAGTCAACAGGGCTGCCCGTGGGACGATTCAGCGGAACCTTGGCGTAATGCAACAGGGCATCGCCGCAGAACATTGCGTTCTCATCAGGAAAGACAAAGCTCATGCCTCCTAACGTGTGACCCGGAGTATAGAGGGTCTTTACGTCGTAACCCACTATCTTATAGTTGCCTTCATCAAGAGGAATTACATCATCCTTAACAACAAGGTCTGGGACTCCAAGGTTAATACCCAAGACGAAATTAGGATCCTTTAAAAGCGCAGACTCTTTCCTACTGGCATAAATTTTCGCATTTGGAAAGTCTGACTTGAGTGGCTCAAGTCCTCGGATGTGGTCGCAATGTCCGTGGGTCAGCAGTATGGCATCCACATGTCCAAGGCTGTGGAGCCACTGTTTTAAATCATCTCCATAATAGCCAGGGTCTATGACCACAACACCTTTCTCGCTGTTAACTACATAGACGTTGCATGAGAATAACGTCTTGTCTTCAAATGTCTTTATTGTTGCATTTCCTTTTTTCATACCTTTATATTTTCCAAGTGTAACCTGTTTTTGAACGATCGTACAAATGTACGGAAATGTTGGTATTGACGCTTTTAATAGATAAAAAAAGCCAAGACAAAAGAAACATACAAAAAACAGCCGATAACCGGACATAGTTTTTACCTATATGAAAAATTGGAAGGTTACTGAAATATCATTGTGGCTAAAAGCCTGCTTCGAATATTCCTTTCTCGTTGATTGTGAGAACCGGCTGATAGAGGCTCCTTGCCTCTGACTTTGGCACCAGCGCCTCGATGTCGGCAAGGTCTTGTGGTGTAAGTTTGATGTCAACGGTTGCCACACTGCTCTCTGCCTGACTCGGGCTGTGCGATCCTACTATTGCGGCAATGTCGTTGCCCTGATGCAAGACCCATGCCATGGCAAGCTGGGCAAGGGTTACGTTGTGCCTGTCAGCGATTACCTGAAGTTTATCCCTCGTCTCAAGGTTGCGGTCAAAATTGCTTGCCGTCTCTCCTGGATGAATTTTCTTCAGGAAGTTAGCCGTCTGCTGCCCATGACTTCCACCGATGATGCCCGCAAGGAGTACGCCGAATGCAGCGATTGGAATGCCAAGCTTGCGAGCCTCAGCCATAGTCGTGTCTTCATAGTGGCGATCCATGATGTTGTAGTTTAGCTCAACGAGGTCAACCCCAACCGCTTCATTGCCACGGCGGAGAGTCTCCGCGTCAACCTCTGTAATACCGACATGGCGGACGTAGCCCTTCTCCTTCAACCTTGCTATTGCGCCAAGAGTCTCTTCCACAGGGATATGCGGGTTGATTCTGCCCGGTTCATAAAGGTCAACATAGTCAACGCCAAGGCGGTTGAGGGTGTAAGCGAGGTAATTCTCAACGTGTTCTGGAGCAACGTCGATGCCTGACATTCCGCCGCCGAGTTTCATCAGACCTCCGAACTTCACTGAGATAAACAAGTCCTCGCGCTTACGGATCTTCAATGCCTCACGAACAGCAAGTTCGCCAAGTCCGTTGTTGTAGAAGTCGCCGCAGTTGATAAAGTTGACCCCACTGTCGATAGCCTTTAATATTGTGTCAACACTTTCCTTGTCGTTATGAAGGCGCATTGTGCCAAGACCAATGCGTGAGAGTTTCTCACCATTCTTAAGCTGTATGTAATTCATATCTTCATATTTAATAGTTTTAAATACAGTGCAAAGGTACGACAATCTTCCGGATAATATTTTATCATTTATGGATGAAAATATTCAAATTGAAATAAATATATTGCAATAAACAGAAATTTGAAACTTGCTTAACACCAATATATAAGCATTATTACAGTGGGCTGCGTTAACATTATTGTCAATCGTGCCATCTTGAGGAGTCCATTTTCTTCTCTGTCATGCGCAAACTTTAGTTTATCAATAATACTTTTTCTATCCCCCTTATCTCCAGCCCATGAACATTTTTGTCACCTCGCCGTCATGGTGATCGAAGAAAAGGCTCTTGCCCGTATCGAGAGTCCGAATGCGGGCCATGTCGCTGGCAGTCAACTCAAAGTCGAGAATGTCAATGTTCTGCGCCATGCGTTCCTTATGAGTTGACTTCGGGATTATGATAACGCCACACTGCAACAACCAGCGCAGGGCAACCTGTGGAATCGTCTTGCCGTACTTTGCGCCAATCTCTCCCAGCAATTCGTTTCGGAAAAAGTCGTTACGCCCTTCGGCCAACGGTCCCCATGACATAATGCGGCAGTCCAACTCATCCATGTATTTCTGCGGAAGCACCTGCTGGTTGAACACATGAGTTTCCACCTGATTCACCATAGGCTTAATCTCCACGTTCGATGCCAAGTCGATGAGATGGTCGGGATAAAAATTGCTCACGCCGATAGCCCTCAGCTTGCCCTCCCTGTAGGCTTCTTCAAGCGCGCGGTATGCTCCATAACGATCGCAGAACGGCTGGTGCAAAAGCATCAGGTCAACATAATCGGTCTGCAACCTGCGCAGGCTCTCGTCGATGGAAGCCTTCGCACGCTCATAGCCATAGTTGGAAATCCAGACCTTTGTCACCAAGAAAACATCCTTGCGGTCAATGCCACTATTCTTCACGGCATTGCCCACTCCTTCCTCGTTATGGTAAGCCTGCGCCGTGTCAATCATGCGATAGCCCACCTCCAAGGCATCACTGACACAGCGTTCACACTCCTGCGGCGATACCTGATACACACCGTAACCAATTTGTGGCATCTCAATGCCGTTTGCCAATCTCACAGTCTTCATAGCAGAAATACTTTTACTTGTTTATAGTTTCTTGTTCCCTTGAACACCAAAGCCTATCGGACTTCTGCCAGCGACAAGCTCCACGAAGTGCCCAGTCGAAGCCACAGCATTTCTTGCCATAGCCTCATTCTTTATTTACGCTGCAAAAGTACAACAATCCGCAGAAACTGTCGTTACACGATTTACGGGGATTTTTACCATTTTTTGAGATTTCATCCATGTTCCGCCTCAACATGCGGAACAGCCATCCATCTGCTTAGTTTATTTACCCAGGTCATCCTGGCAAATATTTTGCCCTGATAGCTTTCGGCAGTTTTGACGCAACAAGGCGGTAAGACTCGCTAACCCACTCCATAACCTGCGCATCTTCCAACTTGTCATAACGCACGTCACTCCAATGCTTCTTGTTCCAATGCCAAGCAGGGGTAACAAAGGCGAACCGTTCACGAAGTTCCTGGTTTCTGTCAGGAGGCAGCTTCAAGGCAATCCTCGGTTCGCCGCCTTTATGTTCCTTCACTCCGCCAAGACACAGGCATGCGAATATTTTTCCTTCCAGGCGAAAGTTTATGATATCATCGCCAAAAGCCTGATCCTCCGTCACGCCCATAAGCGACAAAATGTATTCTCTCAATTGCTCCACATTCATACTCGAACCTTATCTGAAAAACACCTTGAAACTTACTTGAAAAACTAAGCCTTACTCCCAGTGGGTTGACCGTTTTGTGGCACGCAATCCATTACGGTGAGCACTCCGTTTTCATCAACCTTGAAACGTATGTCCCAATCGGCAAATGGCATCCCGTAAACCTTGGAAGCAGAATTATGGTAATGGGGACGTGGGTCAAGCTCAAGCGTTTTGCGTAGCGCAGACAGCTGCGATGGCGTGAACAGTCCTTGCAGAGCCGCTGGCATCTCCACGCGCAGCTTCACTGTCGGGTTGGTGTCAACAAAGCCAGAACGTGCGCCAGGATGACAATCGGCATAAGCAATATAAGGTTTTATGTCATATATGGGAGTGCCGTCCATCAAGTCTGCCCCAAGGACATGCAACACCGGTCCGCAATGCGTTTCCCACTCTATGTGATGAAGGCGAACCGAAGACAATCCCAAAGGGTTGGGACGGAACGGTGAGCGAGTAGCGAACACGCCGACACGTGTGTTGCCTCCAAGCACGGGTGGCCGCACCACTGGGCTTGCTGAAGCATGGCGATTGGCAGAAAATCCCCATACAAGCCAAAGGTAATCGAACCCCTCCATTCCCCTAAGCGCATCGGCATTGCGGTATTGCCCGTCAAAGACGACCTCACCTTGCAACTCTTCCACAAGGCCACTTTGCTTGGGAATGCCAAACTTGGAGGTGAATGGTGACCGAAAATGGGCTATGGGCGTTATTTCCATTGTAGTTCTTGGACAGGTTCCTTAAAGTGAAAAACATCGGCGAAACATTCTTCGCCACAGAATTGTGAAATGCCTTAAAATGAGAAGCGCGTGAAAAACGCAAGAACAAGCATCATGGCTGTCAGCATGCCGCATGTTACCGCCGGCGTGTAGAGTTTTGGGGAATGACAAGCCGGCTTGAACGCCTCGGTTGTCTTTCGCATCGACTTTTGGAAGACGAAGTAAAGTGCGCTGGCATAAAGGAAGCCAATGAGCGTGCCAAACAGTATGTCGCCAAGGTAATGCACACCAAGGTAAATCCTCGACCAGCACATGAGCAATGCCCACAAGACAAGAACTGTCGAGAGAACACTACGACGAAAAACGTAGAACACAAAAAAGGTTGCCCCCCAGCAGTTGGCGGCATGTGACGACGGGAAACCGTAATGCCCCCCACGATAGCCATCAACAATATGCACAAGGGCAGATATCGGACTCTCTATATGAGCCGGACGGGGACGACAAAGCATTGGCCTGATGAGCGACGAGGATGTCTGGTCGATAATAGTAATAAGGACAACTGAAAATATGAGGCACACAATGTTAACACGCAACGGGAAATTGCGCAACATGACAACAAACAAGCTGACATACAACGGTATCCACACAAAGCGCCCACTGTACATCATCATGAAATTGTCGAGGTAGGCACAATGCAGTCCGTTGATAAACAGGGATGCCTGTATGTCCCAGTTGATAAGCGTTTGAAGAATTGTCAAAATCTGTGTCGGCATTTGCCTTTTACTTTTTTGCTATGTCGTCGAATATTACTTGCAGCAGCGCCTGACCATACTTAAGCCACTTGCCGCTTTCTTTTCCTCTACTAACGACAGTCTTATGCTGTTTATTGTCAAAAATCACCTCATTTTTGTTCGTTTTCACGCCAAAGCCATCGTTCATCATGAAAAGGGCATAATGCGGGGTAGCAGGGTCAAGCATGTCCTTGCTGAAAGGCATGTCGTTTGGATGCCCGAGTTCCCCATAAAGCGTTGCCGCAATGTCCTGCTGCGAGCCGTAGGTGTCCACAACCATCGGCTTCTTTATGGCACCGCCAACCCAAATCATTGGGATGTGGAAGCGGCATGACGCAAAGTTGTCCATGTCTTTAGGCCATGCGCCGAGATGGTCGGGCACGAGGATGACGAGTGTGCGCTCCCAGCGTGGCGACTTCTTCAGGAAGTCCATGAACTGCCCTATGCAGTGATCGGTGTAGGCAAAGGCATTGAGCACCTTGTCATTAAGGCGGTGGTAGGGCACGTCGAAAGGCTCATGCGAACTGCTTGTCTGTATGACGGTGAACGTTGGCTTCTGCGATTTGCCGGCGGCAATGTCTTTTTCGGCACGCTGGAAAAGAAGATGGTCGGGCACGCCCCATTTGCTGAGCCTGTCGCTGACGGGAAAATCAATGTCCTCTGTTATCTTGCCGAAGCCCTGGTTCACGAGGAACGACCGCATGTTGGTGAAGTCGGCATCTCCGCCATAGTAATAATGTGAGCGTGAGCCATATCCGGAAGAGGCAAGCCCGGCGGTGATGGAAGCCATCCTGCTTGTCTTGCGCGGATATTTCATCAGGCTCAGCGCGCCTGGCGCAGGGTAACCGAGGAGAATGGAAACAAGCCCACGATCGGTGCGGAAGCCGTTGGCATAGAAGTTCTTGAAATAAACGCCTTCATCCTTCAGCCTGTTGAGGTTGGGCGTTACGTTGGGCTGCCTTGTCAGTGTGTCAGAGAAACTTTCCAATATTACGAGGTAAATGTCGGGGACATTCCTTTCGCCATTGACAAGGCAGGTTTCCCTAAGGCTTTCTTTTAAGATTTGCGACGGCCTTGGTGCGAAGTCCTTATTTCGCTTGCCGTAAATGCCGTTGACTTTTGGCAAGACCTGTTCCGACAGCCTGCGTGCCTCCTTGTCGTCCATGAAACGGTACATGTTTGCGAAGTCTTCCTGTCGGGTCATGCTCTCCATGAACGAGAACAAAGGGTTCACTGCCGCATGGTTGAATAGCATTACCGGAGAGTAATAGGCCTTGCCGGTGTTCATGGTCGAGACCGTTACGCCGCCACGAATGGGAAGGAAAAGCATGGCATCGACGAGAAGGAGAGGCAACCATTGTACCTTGGAGAACGTAACGGCGAAGACATCCTTGCCAAAGCGATTCCAAAGCACGTGAAACGCAAGAAGTATTATGCCCGTCGTCACCCCTACAGCCACGATGCCGAGCAGGGCTTGCCACCACTCCACGCTTGCCATTGCGGCGGCAGGGGAAGACGTTATGAAGAAAACGGGAGTGGAGTCAAGCGGGAAACTCCAGTAGCCATAAAGCGCAAGGTTTGAGACAAACGCCAATGACACGATGACAGCGGCAATGACGAACCACGTCCTGACAATCCACCACAATGCCTTGTCGATGTTCAAATGGGGCACGGCACTTGCCAAAAGCGCCAGCCCGGGTATCACGGTGAGATAACCCGCCATGGAGAAATCCAATGGCAGGCCATGCCACATCACTTGGAAGATGTTTGACAGGGGGCTGTCGAAGCCCCCGCAATGGACCATAAAGAAGACGGGCTTCTGTAAAACAAAAAACAGTGTCCACAACAGGAATGTGGACACAAGAATCTGTATTTTCTTTCTCATAAGGCACACTTGTGAAAAGAAGGCACACACTATGCAAGGCCATTCCACAATGTGGTCTGCCCTTCCTTGGTAAGCTCAAACCACGGTTCCTCGTCACGCAGCGAGATGTCGTCATACTCGAAAGGCAACACCACGGTGTCGCTTCCGTCGGGAAGCACAAGCCCCATCTTGCCATCTTTCTCTGCTATAACAGGCACAGACACGAGATCGTCAACATAAATCAACGGCGTGCGCAAGAAGTCGTATGAGGCACTGAGCATGACGTTCCCCTCATCGTCCCTGATGCCATACTTGCCATTTTCCTCAAAGACCTCATGGAAACGCATGTACTTTTTCTTCATCCGCTCCTCGTAAAAAGCCATGGTCTTCTCGTCGTCGACCATCTTGCTGAAATAGCAAAAACTGTCACAGAAATTGGCCATCGACCTCGCTATGAGCATTTTCCAATCAAGGCTGGAAACAACCTTGCGGTTAAGGTCAATGTATTTTGCCATTATCTCTTCGCGTTCGGCAATCGAAAGCTTGGCCATGCGAGCCTCAACCTTTTCCAACATCGTAATTGAGCCTCTCGCCTTGATATAGCGGTGAATCTGGCGCCCCATCTCATCGCAGAAGAACTTATCAATCTGCCTAACTTCTATTTCGTCTCTGAATATTCCTTCCATAATTGTACAAGTCGTTAGATTTAGGGGTTAAAGTATTAATAATGCAAATTTACAAACTTTGCTTCTCTTCACCAAACTTTTTCCTCTTTTTTCTTTTTGCACTTCCACATGCGGAAGAAACGGGAGCGGCGTGTGGCATGGCGTTCAGAAATCGACCACGGTTATGCCCGCCCCACCAAACCTCACATCCTCATCGCGGAATGCCGTCACCGTTGGCTCTGACGCAAGGTACTGGCGCACGAGTTGCCTCAGTATGCCATTGCCCTTGCCATGGAGGATCCTGACACGCTGGGAACCCATGAGCACCGCGTCGTCAACGAAATAGCGCACGGCCTGCAAAGCCTCATCGCCACGCATCCCACGCACGTCAAGGTCTTGGTGGAAGTTTTTCCGATGCCGGTCTATCGTGTCCTGCGTCATGTGGCTTATGTTGTAAGCCTGCAATCCCTCCTTTATCGCATCCTGTTTGCTCTTTTGTCGCACTGCCTTTGCGGCTTCATCGTCCATGCAATGCGCTGCATCCACGGCATGTTCCAAGCGGCTCAATGGCACCTTGGTGCGCATGCCACCAACAAGCAGCGTGGCGTTATTGCCCGAAATCTGCTCAACGGTTCCTTTCGAGCGCAAGCCTTTGAGCCGCACTTCGTCGCCAACGGCGATAGGTCGGTTTGGCTGGTGGGATGCCTTCGCCGCCGCATCGCGCAATGCCGAAGCCGCACGCTCCTCATCGCTCTTTTTCTTGCTGCGACGCTCTTCATGGCGGCGCTTGCGCGCCTGTATCTGCTCAACCTTCTTCTGGAACTCGTCATCGGAAAGATAGCCTGAGGCCTTGCGCCCCTCTTTCCCCCAAGTGCCCTCCTCTACCTCCTGCTTGAAGTTGTCCAATTCGGCACGTATCTTGCGCGTTTCCTCCTTCTCAGCCTGCCGCTCGCGTATTTCCCTTATGGCATTCTCAATGCGGCGGTTACCTTCTTTTAGCAAGTCCTCAGCCTCTTGTCGCGCCCTGTTGATGACATCCTTGCGCGCCCGCTCAACGTCGGACACCTCGTTCTCATATTGGGCAATGCGCTTCTGCAAGTCCTTTTCCTTTTGGTGTATTACCTGGCGCTTTTGCTCCCAATAACGCTTGTCGCGAACAATGTCTTGCAGGTATTTGTCACTTTGGATGTAATCGGAGCCAACTATCTCGGAAGCCTCGGCGATGACCGCCTCCGGCAAACCTATCTTCCTGGCAATCTCAATGGCAAAGCTGCTGCCCGGGCGGCCAATGGCAAGCTGAAACAGGGGGCGCATCTCATGCCTGTCATAAAGCATGGCTCCATTTGCCACGCCATCATGGGAATCCGCAAAATGCTTGAGGTTTTGATAATGGGTGGTGATTACGGCCCATGCGCCTCGTTTGCAAAACTGCCCAAGTACGCTTTCGGCTATCGCCCCACCTATCTGCGGCTCGGTGCCAGTGCCAAACTCGTCGATCAATATCAAGGTTTTCGACGACGCCTGCCGCATCATGTTTTTCATGTTGAGAAGATGCGAGGAATAAGTGGAGAGGTCATTCTCAAGGCTCTGCTCGTCGCCAATGTCAATCATTATGTCTTGGAAAACACCGCATTTGCTACGTGGATCAATCGGAATGGCAAGACCACACTGCAGCATGTATTGCAGCAAGCCCGTGGTCTTAAGGCAAACAGACTTTCCTCCGGCATTGGGACCGGATATTATAAGGATGTGCTTTTCCTGGGTGAGCATTATGCCAAGCGGAACTATGGTCCTGGGAACATCGTTGCCAACACCACCCTCATCTCCATCCGCCAAGCCATTGCCGCCGTTGGGCAAGCTTGACAAAGCAAGGTGTTTCTCCAACAGCGGATGCCTTGCCCTTATCCAGTCAACATAAGGATGGTCGGCGACGGCAGGCTCAATGGCATCCATGTCCTTCGCCAACTTGGCTTTCGCCTGTATAAAGTCAATCTGGGCCAGGAAATGGTAAGAGTCCAAAATCTCACGCACATGCGGACGGATGCGCTCCGCCATCTTTGTAAGTATGCGTATAATCTCTTGCCTTTCGTCGGCTTCAAGTTCCCGAATCTTGTTGTTAGCCTCAACCACCTCTGTCGGCTCAACGTAAACGGTTCGTCCCGTGGCACTCTCGTCGTGCACGATACCGGAGATTTTCCGTTTCAAGCCCGGAGCCACAGGTATGACCAGACGACCGTCACGCATTGCCGGAGCCACATCCTTGTCAACAATGCCCTCGCTCTGCGCAGAACGCAAAATATTGTTCAGGATTCGTGACACGGAAGATGACATGCGCGCCATCTCACGTCGTATATTCAGCAATTCAGGCGAAGCATTGTCGCGTATCTTGCCAAACTTGTCGATTATCTGATCTATTTGCTGTATGATAACAGGAAACGTGGCTATGCCATCAGCAAGATTGTGAAGAGCAGGGTAATGCCATTTCCTCATCACCACCTCTCCAACGTAATCTTCGCTTTCCGCCATGGTCGCGCCATTGTCCTCAATGTCGTCTCCCCTATACAGAAAAGCCACAAGGTCTGCTATGGTCTTCAATGAGCGACGAAGATCAAACAGCTCATCGGCATCAAGCCACGTGTTCTGCAAACGCACACGCTTTAGGCTGTCGCGCACGTCATAAAAATTGTCGAGCGGAAAATCCTCACCCTCCTCTATGCGCCGCATTTCGCCCAGTTCTTCAAGCCACGTGCTTATCTCGCCACTGTCAGCCGAGAAGCCCATCTCCCTCACAAGGCTTGCTCCCAATGTGGAAAGACACCTGTTTGTCAGCATGTCGCGTATCTCGCCGAAGCCCAATTTCGCTTCAAGATTTTTGGGATATATCATCAGTTCCTGTAACCTTATTCTTTGCTTATTCTCTTCTTCAAGTACAAAATTAGTTATTTTCACCCAGTTTTACCCTTTTGTTATGTTAATAATTGCTAACAAAGTTCATTTTTCACGTTTAAAATTTTCCGTTTCAAACTATTTTGCTTAACTTTGCACTCGCTTTCAGAAAGGCATTTGCCACAAGTCTTGAAAGAGGCTTTGGCACAAACCTTAAAGAGAGTTGGCACAAGCAAGTCACAAGAACTTCGCTTCTACCATTTTTTGGAGAGATGGTAGAGTGGTCGATTACAACGGTCTTGAAAACCGTCGTACCGAGAGGTACCGGGGGTTCGAATCCCTCTCTCTCCGCTAAAATCAGCGTAACGAGTTGCGAAACAACAAGTTACGCTGATTTTTCGTTTAATGGTGCGCCAAATCTGCGCCATTTTTCGTTAAGTTGTCTAACGAACGTCTTTCATCCACTGAAGAGGTGGCTCTAAAAGATGTTAAAAAAATGTGCTCAAAATTTTGTAACGGTAATGCATCAGAACTTGTGGGCTACACACCTCCCACTCTTCACAAAGGTGTGCGCTGGTTCGTTGACTTCTCCGCCATCGACCCGGCTCGTGGCTTGATGCGCCGCAAGCGTTATTACATCAACGACAAACTTTCTATTTCTGCCAAGAAGCGTAGGGCAAATGAGATTATGGAGGTGCTCACCAAGCAACTCTCGCAAGGCTGGAACCCTTGGGTAAGAGCCGATGAGAGCCGTGGCTTTGTTGCTTTTGACAAGTGCTTAGAACGCTACGAGGACTACATTGACCGCATGGACAGAAAGAAAACACGCCAGAGTTATCACTCACGAGTTAATATACTGCGAGAGTTTATCGCCTCACAGACCGTCGCCATCAAGTATGCCTATCAATTTGACATCACTTTCTGTACCGATTTCATTGATTGGATATTCCTTGATCGCGAGAGTTCCGTGCGAACAAGGAACAACTATCGTGGCTGGCTCTATGGCTTTGCCGAGTTCTTGGTGGCAAGAAAGTACCCCCCAGACCGTCCGAGAACAGCATTTGGGCGTGAATCACAGTGTGCAGAACCACAATAGTGGCCCCACTTGAGTCCATCCAATGGTTTCATATTAAAATTTCCGGTTATGCCAAATGCTTCCCTGCGAATGCTCAAAAAAGCGATATGGGCATTGACAAAGCGTGTCTTTCAATGGTTTTGCACTCCTCTGGGGCATTATCGGAGGGCGGCTACAAGGGCAGGCACACCTTTGAGGTTTATGGCGCGGCGTAGATTGTAAGACAGGCAGAACAATCCCATCTCGGTCCCTACCTTGGCAAATCCTTTCAATAGGAAATAATATTGTCCAAGTGCACGTTTGATGGTTCCGAAAGGATGCTCGGAAAGGCATTTGCGATTGTCCATTTTCTCTTGGTCAAGATGAAGGACGTATTGTACCACCTTTCTGACAAGGGTTGTCTTTGGAGGCTTGGGATTATCCCAGTCCTCATCCTTCGGTTCTTGTTTCCTCCTTGCATCCACAGCCTTGATGAGCATGTCTTTGCTGAAGTCGGCTCCCTTGAATTTCGCGCTTGTACATTTGCACTTGCATCGCTTGCAGGCAAGTTTGTTGCAGTATCGGATATTGCCGTTGCGCTTGACCGACTTCTGGCGGAGAAGCTCTCCTTGCGGACAATAGACCAGATTGCGCACCGCATCCCTGACGAAGTAGCCGTCAGCAGCCTTGGCTCGCATCTGTTCCGGTGCCATCCTCAGAATGTCTGAGTCAGGAATGTCGGCCATCCGTGTCTTGGCCTCCTTGATTTCCACATCGGAGAGTATGCCCTTGTAGGCATCGGGAATGACGCATGCCTTCAGGTCTTCAGGCCTGGTGCTGGATTTCCGTTCATCGGTAATCTGCTGCTCGTTGTATTCAAACTCGACGATCTCCGTGCAGCCGCCGTCGCGCTGGATGACATGGGGCACGATACCCGAGGCAAGTGCGTCCGCATGATCCCCGGGGCATGCATAACCTTTGTCTGCTGTACTTTCAAGTATGTCAACATCGTAGTCGGCCTTCACCTCAGAAGCAACGCCTGTAATCTGCCCGTGGTCGGTAGGCTTGTTGGTGACCTGATAGCCGGCTATCAGGTGACTTCCCGCATCGACCGCCGTCTGAACGTTATATCCAACGCAAAAGCCCTCGCTGGTCTTCATCAGCCGCGAATCGTGGTCGGTTGTCGACAGCTGGCTTTCCCCCGAGGCTTCCAGACGGTTGCGGTAATCTTCGTAGAGGGTCTTGCGCTCCTTGCAGACATCGAGCTTGCGCTGCAGCTCTTCCCTGAAAAGTTTGCGCCCTTCCTCGCAGTCACATGCGTCAAGATCCTCCATGTAGACGGCAATATGTTCGTCAAGGCGCCTGATGCGGTCGTCAAGCTTGTTCAGGGTGAAGTTGTTGTCCTTGGCATTCACGGCTTTGAACTTGCTTCCGTCAATGGAGATGTATGACTTCGAGAACAGCTTCATGCCCATGCAGAACTGGTTGAACGCCTTGAACACCCTGGCGACAGCCTCTTTGTTGTCCTTGCGGAAGTCGGAGATGGTACGGAAGTCCGGAGCAAGCTTGCCCAGAAGCCACATAACCTCGATGTTGCACTTGCACTCGCGCGCAAGTTTGCGTGAGGAGCGGACCTGATAGAAATAGCCGTAGATGTAGAGCTTGAGCAAATCACGCGGGTCATAGCCGGGAGCCCCCGTCCCGGCAGGTATGCTGCGGAGGAATCCAAGTTCATCCATCTTGAGGCTGTCGACGAATGCGTCAAAGAGCCTGACCGGGGCATCTGACTCCACATATTCCTCTCTGCAATCAGGGAATAACACTTTTTGCCTACGCTCTTCACCTTTTTTGTATGCCATATGCCATATGCTTTAATTTGCCCTTAAATTACGAAAAAAGACTGAGAACACAAAGCAAATATTGTTAAACCACATGAAATGGAAAATCATCATGACTGGTACTGTGGGCTGGTCTGCTTGTACGGTTTTCGGACAGCCTCCCCCAGTGGAACACATCACAAATGAGGATTCATAAGTCCTCACCATTTTGCCCAGTTGCATTCACAATCGTAAAACATTGTTATGTAATACAGGCCATAGTTCTCGGATATCATAAACCAAACAGGCTTTTGAGCGGCCTTGTCAAAAGCATACATAGCAGCCATCTTGAACACATCATTAGAGACTTCCTCCGATGGTTTTTCCTGTTGCCCTTTTGTGTACCTTGAATAAATCAAGGACTCAAAAACATACAAAGCAACTACATAATGAATGTTCGTCAGTGCACGGTGCAAGTCACTTCATATATAAGGACTTGCACCGTGCACTGAAAAATGTAGCCAAGAAGTTTATAATAACTTTCTATCAAAAAGTTTGGAGACGGTTCATTTTTATGCCCTTTTGAACCCACGAATTGCAAAGTGCAATTCTAACAGCAGAATCTATGAGTACGCTCAAAATACTCTCTAGTGGCTACAATATGGCTACACAAAAAAGTTTGAAACATATAAAATATTTCTTTATAGGGATTGCAGAGTTTAGTTCACAAACCTCTCTCCGCCAAAAATGATTTGTTTTTCTAAATTGAGCCGCCAAACTTTAAAAGTTTGGCGGCATTTTTGTTTAACAACAAGATCATTTATCTCTGAATAGGTTGATATATTATCCAAAGAGAAAACTTCTCTAATCACCAGCCGCCACGATAAGCGACAAGCCTACTATAAAAAAGAAGAACATCAGTGCCAACAAGCGGTCAACAGTCTTGCCAGCTCCACGAAACTCTTTCCAAACGAATACGCCCCACAAAGCGGCAATCATAGGTGCACCCTGACCTAACGCATAAGATATGGCTGCACCCGCCTTACCAGCTGCAATGTAACTGAAAAGTGTGCCCACCCCCCAAATGACACCACCAAGCATTCCTATCAAATGAGTTTTTGTATTACCCTTAAAGTATTCACGGTAAGCCACCGGAGCACCATCCGCAGGATGGAGCATGAGTATTGTGTTGAATATGAAATTGCTTAGCAGTACTCCTATAGAAAAAATAAAGAAAGCTGTGTATGGCATAGCCTTTCCCACTATCGGATGCTCGAAGTTGTCAAGATCCATAGCAGCAGCTACAAAACGATAGAAGAAAGCCATCAATACGCCAGAGGCGATGGCAAGCACAATCCCCTTTCGGCTACGGCTCTTATCAACTTCAGTATCACCACCTTTCTTTGCGGAACATATTCCATTGAAAATCAGAGCTACAACGATTAATGCCACACCAAGGAACAGAAGTGAAGGATTGCCCTTAGGTGAGCCAAAATAGTTAACAAACACACCAATGACCAGCGCTAACCCCACACCCAACGGGAAAGCTACAGACATTCCAGCAAGGCTCATCGAGGCTGACAACAAAATGTTGGAGCCATTAAAAATTATACCACCCATAAGGATGAAAACTATAGAAGTTGTAGAGACCTGCGCCATGTCTTCTGCAAAGCTTCGTCCACTGTCACCTATACTACCAAGAGTAAATCCCATCAGTAGGGCAAAGGCTACCATTCCAATAACATAATCCCAATAGAACAATTCATAACGCCACGACTTAGCAGCCAGTTTCTGAGAGTTACCCCATGAACCCCAGCAAAGCATCGTGACAAAACAGAGTACAATGGCTAAATGATAACTATTTACTATAAACATAACACTCCATAATTTAAAGTTTTTTTTTTAAAAAAAACTCACTGTATTTCATCCAAATGTGGCATAGACATCTGAGCACCTACCCTAGTGACAGATATTGACGAAACATTATTTGCAAAAGCCAAAGCTGAGTGCATATCCAAACCTTTTATAAGTGCAGCACAAAGAGCGCCGCAGAAAGTATCGCCAGCCGCAGTTGTGTCTACAGCATTTACTTTTACCGCAGGCACAGTCATGAGTTCACCGTTTATCATAGCCACGACACCTTTCGAGCCAACGGTGACAATAACATCCTTCACACCTGTCTTCTGAATACTCACAATTGCCTTTGATATTGACTTATCATCTGAAATAGTGCATCCTGATATAGCTACGGCCTCTGTCTCGTTAGGAATGAGCAAATCTACATTCTGCAGCAACTCTTCAAGAATCGGAGTTTTAGGTGCAGGCGCAGGATTAAGCACTACATAGCATCCACACTTTTTTGCCATTTTAGCTGCCACTGCAAGCGCATTGACTGGGTTCTCTAATTGCATCAACACTATCGATGCACCAACAAACGCTTCACTCGCTTTCTCTATATCTTCTGCATTAATATCGTAATTTGCACCAGAGTTGACAACAATACTATTTTCGCCACCATCTACCGTCGTTATTAGTGCTACACCAGTAGGCTTGTCATCAGAAGTAAAAAGATAATTCACGTCTATGCCCTCCCATGATAAATGGGCTATCGTAGACTTGCCAAAATCGTCATCGCCAACTTTTCCTACAAAGGTTGTCGAAACACCAAGTCGTGCAGCTGCAACAGCTTGGTTTGCTCCCTTTCCACCAAAGTTAGTTATAAAACCATTGCCAATAACAGTCTCTCCAGGTTGTGGGAAATGCGGAGCATGGATTACCAAATCCATATTTGTACTTCCAACCACAACCAACCTGCCATTCTTTATCCTTTCCATATAGTTTTTATTGTTATAGGATAATGAAGCCAACAAGAGCTACTTGTTTATATATTTTTTCCCCTTAGACAGGATTATGCCACGATATGTTATGCTTATCCTTTGACCAGAAAGATTATAAATGTCATTACCCGACTGATTAGTCTTATCAATATCAACATTGCTTATACCAGTACTTTCGTTGACTTGATAAGCACCGCAATCAACTCGTGTAGTACGCACCACACCATCCTTGTCATTCTGAGGTACACTATCAGTCAACTCACCAAAACCGATAGCAGGACTCGATGACTTAATATGGAAATCAGCTTCATCAGAAGGAGAAGACGGCATACGAACGAAAAGAGGATCTCCATTTCTGAAGTTGCCATTAGCGCCACTGAGCTGTCCATTGTAATACACATTATTTATATATGTTGCTCCACCATTCCTGCCAAAATTAGTACATTTGCCATTAGGTTTTGAGTACATAATATTATTGATGATAATATTATTACTACCGCTTTGCGAAAAAATCTCACCATAATCGCCATTATAGCGCTGCTCATTCATGAAGGTTGTATTGTTGACAATATAAATATCATGAGATTTATACGCATGTATGCCCGAACCACCATTGAAATAGCTAACATTATTAGCAACCAACGTCTTAGCTCTATAGCCTCCATCAGCAATGACCTCTTCCGTGCTGCTGGCATCCGGAGTGTTATTGACATCCATTATTATACCATTGCCGTCAGAATATCGTGGTGTGTTCGCTGTGTACCACTTAATCTTCGTATGGTTATTGTAAACGGTGTTGCCCACAACTATATTCTTAAACCCAGTTTCATCATCACTATTCACGGGATTAAGAATGCTGATGCCACTACAACCATACATAGTAAACCATGCATTGTTGTAAACAGTGTTGTTCTCAAACGTGATGTAGTCAGATTGCTGGGTCCCAAGACCTCCACCAGGGAAATCATGCACTACACAGTTTCGTATGATGACATGGTTTGGAAAAGAAGTATTCTTTCCTCCTGCACCAATGCTGACACCATTGGTATTGTACATGGCAATTGTGTTCCAATCACGAGAATTATTGTATTTATAATCGTAAGCGACCTTGTCAGCCGTAGCAGAATCGAGGCTTTGGTTGTTGCCCTCCATTTCAAGACCATCAATAATGATATAAGATGCTTTAATGTTAATGCACTGCCATACACCCTTTCCACCAGCTCTCAACTTAGGTTTGTTGTCTGGGTCGTAAGCCTTGAAAGTAATGTATCTGTCTTCCGCACCAGAATTTTCTTCCTTTAGATCTATAACAGGCTTATAGTTGTTGAGAGATGAATATGTTCCAGGCATAATATTAATCACATCTCCCGGCTGCATGTTTGCGAGCACCTTAGAGAAAGTCCTCCAAGGCTTGTCAGCAGACAAACCATCGTAAGTATCCCTTCCTTTGGTTGAGATGTATAGCTGTCGGCTCTCCTGTGCTACGGCAGAGAGTACCATAAAGGCATAAAGCACCACTAAAATTATCCTTTTCATGTTGTTTTGTTTTCACCAGTGCATCAACTCTTTGATGTCGTTCGAACCGGCATCTATAAGTTTTGAAGCTGTTTTAATATTATTCGTTATAAGTTTATAAGCGGGTTCAGGATTGTTGTAAATATCAAGAAGACAATCAGAAAGTTGCTGACCATTTGTCTTGTCAACATCAAACACCCAATTGCCGAAGCCTAGATCGTAATACATCTGTCCCTTAACTGTGTCCTCTGGCTGCCTGACATAAAAAGCTGGAGTGCCTTTGGCAAGTGCCATAATAACAGAATGGCATTCCAAACTAACTAGCGCAAAAGCATGAGTTAGGAAAGACGTAGCCTCGTCAGGCCACCAATAGTCATGTTTGTAAACATAAGGTTTTACGTCGGCAGGCAATTTGTCTATCAGAAGTTCATTAAACAAAGGCACCTGATACGTCATCTCTGCACACACCACAACCTTTTTATGAGTCTTCCTCACCCACTGCGTTATCATCTCACGCAACTTTGCATGATCTTTCTCTTTACATGAATCGTTGAGGTGATTGATACGTGCCAACTCTTCCGACGAAAACTGCGGATAAGGTGTACGACGCAAGCGTGGTATAACACAGATATAGCCTTTATCTTCTATATTATGAGCTTTCAACCATTTCTTGACTGGTTTCTCATTGCGCATTCTCAAAGCGAAAACTGCATCCGGAACAAAACGCACTATATCCGGCTTATTGATGCCAAACCGTTTCAAGCTATCACAAGAAGCAGTCTCGCGGGTATAGATAAACTTGGCACCATTGAGCAACTTTGTCAATTGCGGAGTAGTCCATTGTATAGTAGCCCCAAATACGCCGTAAGGTTTGCCTGTGAGTTTTTTGAAAGCAGCAAGATGCTTATCGCCTAAAATCATAGGACCAGAGCCATGAATCATCAAATCGGCAGACAGCATACTTTTAATGACCTCATCACTTTTCACAGTCAGGTTATCACTGACATCTCCAGAGACAACTTTAACCTTTGGGAAATACTTCTTAATGAATCTGCCAACTGAAGCTGTTGTTGAGTCATTTTTCCATATCCATACCGTCATATCAGCATTAGGTATATTCTTATGTAACGCAGACAGTATACCAGGGGTGTGGGCTATATCACCAACATTCTGGTTCTGCCATCCCGATACAATGAGAATATTGGGACGTTTCTTTGAAGCACTATTGCCCATTAATGGGTACAACAGTGCCAAAGTAAGGATGAATCTGCAAATAAATCTACTCTTCATAAGTAAAGTTTATTGCGCCAAATCCTGTAGCAGGACTGCCTTCGCGACCTCTGAAGTCGGCGAAGTTAAGATCTGTGTATGGAAACACGAATTGAGGGTCAGCAATGATGTCATGCTCTCCTCTTACAACTTTTTGGTCAACTGGATAAACATTATAATCCCATTGTATGTCTTGGTTTCTATTGTTAGATGTTACTCTGCCACCAGGACGCGGAACGATTATATTGTTTCTTACAACAATATCATAGCTGGCATTCGCAAAAAGTTCCTCATAGTCAACACAGCCACCATTCCAATAAGTGGTATTATTAAGGATGTCGACATGGCATGTACGGAAAGTGTGGATTCCAGAACCGCCATTAAAAACACTGATGTTATTAGCAATCAGCGAACGGTTGTTCCAAACTGGTCTTAACGACTTACGCTTGCTATTATCATCTTTATCTTTCTTTATTATGGCATCTCCGTCAGGATTAGTCGTAGACTGTCCGTCACGGTTGGTCACATCAAGCAGTATGCCATTGCCATCGCTCAGTTTTCCAATTTTCTCCCAAGGCACCAGCGTACGGTTGTTGCAAACACGGTTACGTTGTATAACGACATGATAGCCAGGTTTATTGTCAAACGCCCAAAGATTGAGAGTTGTAATACCCGAACCACCATAACGCATAAACCACGCATTGTTGTAAACATAACAATCCTCCACTGTAACGTAGTCGCACTCTATCATAGCTATGCCACCACCTGAACATTTGCCTACCTCGCAATTGCGTATTATAATGTGATGAGGCTTATTGTTGATAGGACAAGTTCTGCCTTCCACAAATATGCCATTGGTGTTGAAAGTAGGATTTGGAGTCTCATTCGCAGCATCTGCAATGGCATATTTCAAAGCAATAGAATCATTACAGCCAATCACTTTCAAGCCATCTATAATCTGATAGGAAGCCTCAATCCTTATACCAGCCCACAGATTAGGATGTAGAACAGGATGTTCTCCCTTGATGGCACGCCAGGTAATCCACTTCTTTGAAGTGCCTGATCTCTTGATAATCAAAATGCCATTCTTGTTGTCACTGGTATAAACACCATCACCAATCAGTACCACATCGCCAGGATTTACCCTGTCAGCAACATACTGCAAAGTGCGCAGAGCCGTTTTCTCCGATCGACCGTCATTACCGTCATTACCATTGCCCCTGACATACCACTCTCTTGCATTGAGTGAAAGGCATGTCAGAGCCATAGCAAGACAAAACAGAATCCGTTTCATAGCTGTCTAGAGTTTTGATTTTATGAAATCAGTGTTAATGATTACAACCTGCGTTGCAAGTTTGTCGTTGATTTTAATAGACGAAGATGCCAATGTCACAGCAAAGGCAAGTTGTTTGCCTGCGTACTGAGGATCGTTAATAGTAGAGAGGTCAATCTCTGCTGTGAACGGAGCACTAACTCCACTAATCCTAACTTCATTAGGTATACTTACCTTATTATCAGGAAGAGCGATTACTGCATCATCAATAGTGCCATCTGCTATCTCCTTAGGTACTATAGTATCATTTAGCGCCAACTGAACATTGCCAGAACAGAACTCTATGCCAGACTGTACTACACCCATGTAGACAATAAGTTTTTGTTGTTGCTTGTCGATAGAGTAAAGTATCGGACCGCCTTTAGTAGGAGTTTCTGATGTCGACACGTCAGCACTGGAGTCAATGTGGAGTATGCCATCAGCTCGTGACTGATAAATCTCACTTGCCGGGTAATCCGCGTCAGCGTAATCATCGTAAGAACATGACGACATTAAGCCGATAACAGAAAGCAATGCACATAATATAAAATATAACCGTATCTTCATAATAGTATCTTCTAATTTTACTTATTAATAATTAATGAGTAGAAGCAATTTCTCTTGCAAGGATGGGATATCACCATCCCGGATTCTGAAACATCACACCAGGGAGCTTGTTAATCTCAGCCTGAGGAATAGGATAGAAATACATTTTCTTGTCGAACACTCTATCTTCAACCTTGAACGGAGTGTATGAATAATCCTTGTCACCTGTCTTCTCAATTTTAACACCACGCAATGGCTCAGAAAGAGTATCTTCGTCCATCCAGCGGCGCACATCGAAATAACGTTTGCCTTCGAAACACAACTCCACACGGCGTTCCTGACGTATCAATTTGCGAACTTCGTCTTGAGAAAGTCCATCAGGCAAGCCTGGCATCTTTACACCTGTACGGTCACGAAGCTTGTCATAATACTTCTTTATATCAGGATTTCTGGGATCATATTCGTTGAGAGCCTCTATGTAGTTGAGGTAGATTTCTGCCAGTCGGAAGTATATCCAAGTATGGATTGCCTTTTGGTCACGGGTCAGGTCAAGTGAAGTATTGATAAATTTCTTAATGTAGTAGCCTGTCGGTGTACAGTTGCGAACGCCCTCACCGTCAAGTCCACCTTTCCAGCACTCCACGGTTCTTGACTTCATGCTGCTTCCATTGGTAACAATCCAAAGCTTCAGACGAGGGTCACGTCTATTGTAAGGATCGGCAGCCATTTTAGGGTTGTTCCAATCAAACTGTTCTGACTTGGATGACTTCCCTGAGCCTTCCTTTGTCATGAAAGCATCGACAAGATTCTGCGATGGGCAGTTACCACCTGTCACCAAATCGAAGCCCATAGGAAGATTGACCCTCTCAAACGTATTCGTCTGAGCGTCTCTACGACAAAAGATAACCTCTTTGCTCCTGTAACCATTGGCACCGAAAAGTGATGTGTAAGAGTCTAAAGCATAACCTGCCGGATTTTCTATATCAATAACAGCCTTAGCTGCATCAGCAGCTGCCTTCCAACGTGCTGCACGGTCGCCTGCCGGTAGGCTTATAAGTTCCGGATGAGAATAGCCAGATGCCCATGATGAATTATTCCACAAATCGCTTGCAGCAAAGAGAAGGACTTCGCTCTTAAGAGCCAATGCTGCACCCTTTGTAAGACGTCCAAGTTCCTCATTTGTTTGCTTATAAGGCAACTTTTCAGATATTTCATCACAAATGCGAACTATCTCATTCACACAATCTTCCAACGAACTGCGCTGAAGATTCACATCATCACCATAATTGATTTTACCCTGAATAAGAGGTACACCACCATAACGCTTAATAAGTTCAAAGAGATAGAATCCTCTTAACAATGTAACTTCACTCTTAAGCTGATCAATGTCCTTTAGGCGCTTCTCGTAAGTGCCCGGCTGGTCAGGATTATCCTTCACATCATCGAAATTGATGTTATCGGCATTGTCAACAAAGTTATAAACTTTGCGAATCGCTGTATAATACTTTGAGAATGGATTGTCTGGCATATCACTTGCCATCCACGCTCCATTGTTCATTTTCTGCACAGAGGCAGTCTGTATGGTGAACTCAGCTTCATCACAAGCAGAAGCCATCATGGCAGAGCCACTAATTTCAGACAAACCGCGAGGAAGATCTCCATATACTGAATAAGCCACACTGATGGCATTGTCATAAGAGGAGAAAGTAATATCCTTATTGAGAGTTGTCGTGAGCTTTTTGTCGAGATAATCATCGCAAGCAAAGAGCGATAACACCATTATTGCTAATAAAACAAATTTCTTCATTTTAGTATGTTCTTTTAATGATTAGAACTTTAACTGGAAACCAAGGCTGTAAGTACGCATTGCAGGCATACCGGAGAGACCCTCTGGGTCTGCATTTTTCATTCCAGTCATACCGCATAGTCTGAACAGATTGGTGCCATTGAGGAAAACACGGACATTCTTCATAAGAATCTTGTTAGCAATTCTCTCAGGAAGAGTATAACCTATCTCCAAATAACGTATCTTTAGGAAAGAACCATCATGCTGCCAAAATGAACTAAACTGGGTGTTATTTGGATTAGCCATTGTTGACAAACGTGGATAACTGGCGTTAGGATTATCTTCTGTCCAACGGTCTTCAGCAGAGATTGGAGCAGAATACTGATTCATAAATGCCCAATATGTATTACCAGAAAGGTAAACTGTGCGTCCTGCTACTCCATAGAGCATAGTCTCTGCATCAAATCCTTTGTACTTAGCACCAAGGACAAGACTGCCAGAGAATCGAGGCAAAGATGTGTTGCCAATAGCAGTTACATCCTGATTATCGATTTGATTATCACCATTAACATCAAGATACTTAATGTCACCAGGCTTAACATCACCAAACGTCTGGACGGGCGAATTGTCGATATCAGCTTGGTCGTGGAACAAGCCAATAGCCTTTAGTCCGAATCCCTGATCAATACCATGACCTGTGCGGACGAGGTTTGGATATGCCCGGGGCTCCTCTGCCTCATAGTCAATTCTGTCCTTAGCATACCATCCATTGAATTGAGCATAATACTCAAAGCCATTCTTTAGCTTGTCAGCATAACGAGCTTGCGCTTCAAATCCCTTATTAGTGGTCTTGCCAAGGTTCATTGCTGTGTAAGATATACCGAACATAGCAGGAATCTCACCAGAGGGGCTAGTAAGAATATCGCTGCGTTTGTGGAGGAAGTAGTCGAAACTGATGCCCAGCTTGTCAAACATTGTAGCATCGAAACCTATGTTGAAACGTTTTTCCTTTTCCCACGTAAGATTTGGATTGGCAACAGAACCTTCGGCTATGCCTGACTGAGAAGCATTGGTTGTTCCCTTATAGTAACCCTCCGTATATCCATAGTCAGCCAAATAAGCGTAACGCTTGTTACCCATGACGGCGGCATTGCCGACCAATCCGTATGATGTGCGAAGTTTAAGATAAGAAATCACCTTGTTCTCTTTCAAGAATTTCTCATTGGATGCCGTCCAACCTAATGATCCTGCCGGGAACCAGCCAAACCTATGCCCCGAAGCATAAAGATCAGTGCCCATATAAGAAGCAGCGAAGTCGGCTGTATAACGGTCATCGTAAGTATAGCTTACATGACCTCTCCCACCTATATATTTATATGGGAACTCACGGTCTTTAAGGCTTGTGTTACTGTTGAGGTCATTAAAATTTGTAATTTCATCGACGAACCATTCAGCAGTTGCATCAACAGCGTGCTTACCACCATAAACACTTGAAAGAGTGAGTCCGGCATTAGCCGAAGTGTTGCGCCATTGATCATTGCTATTCTCATTGATAGTCATATTCGTTTCCTCACTATGGGGATTGTACTGGAAAGAACCATCATCAAGTCCCTCAAGAGAGAAATACTGGTACTTGCGGCTCTTGTTGCGATAACCAATAAAGTAGTTATTGAAAGCCACTCCTCCATGAGCAGACAGACCCTTTGTAAGAGCACTAAGGTCATAGCGCAATCTGAGTTGCATCTGCACATTTCTAGAATTGTAGGAATTTAGGCCCGTCTCAAGAAGGTCACCTACAGGATTGCTATAAGTGGCGTTGCCACCATAGGAACCATTTGGATTATAGACAGGGAAAGCATTAGGAGGCGTATTGGCAATCTTATTGTACATACTCCATGCGCCCGCAGCCGGCCCAACCTGATTTTGAATAGCTGCACCCATGCGCATATAGGCAGAAAGCTCGTCTGTGATATCAACATCAATATTAGCCCTGAAGTTGTAGCTGGTGAAATGCGAGTTGGCATTTTTATCCTGCTTATGGTCAGTGTCCTTGAAGAAGCCTCTGTTGTCGGAGATGTTGACAAGCGCAAAATAGCGCATGACATTGTTGCCGCCCCGGAAGTTCAAGTCATAGTTCTGCACAAATGAAGTGTTTTTGAGCACTTCCTTTGTCCAATCGACATTAGGATACAAGTATGGATTAGAACCCGTACGATATGCCTCAAGAGCCTTTTCATCATAATAAGGTGTAAGCCCGTCATTGGCACGCGCCTCATTGTAAAGAGTAGCATATCCATAGCTGTCGAGGATTTTAGGCATGCGCTGTGGAGTATTCAAGCCTAACTGGAAATTAAAATTAATCTCCAGAGGCTGTACTTTTCCACGCTTGGTAGTTACAAGGAGCACGCCATTAGCAGCCTTCATACCATAGATGGCTGTAGCCGCAGCATCTTTGAGTAGAGACACAGACTCTATCTCTTCCACATTGAGGTAGTCCATAGTGCTTTCGAAGCCATCAACAATGACCAACACTTTTCTGTCAGAGCGAGAAGTGGCAGAGAAGGTGCCTATACCGCGGGCAGTCAACGTAGGGCTATCACTACCAGGTTCGCCACTTCCTTGCATGACAGTAAGCCCAGGCAGTTCGCCATAGAGTGTATTGAGAACGTTTTGGGTAAACGACTTTCTAAGTTTTTCACCTTTGACCGTCGAACGGCTACTTGACAAGTGGCTCTGTTGAATCAACCCGAACAGACTCTCTACCAGAGAATCTCGCTCCATCCAACCAGAACCATCGTTCTGGGCGGAAACGTTTAGAACTATGATTCCCGCCAGCAACAAAGTCATTAAATATCTCTTTTTCATATTGAATAGTCAGATTTAAAGTATCTAAAGTTTGTTATCACCAACCTGGATTCTGGAACATATATCCCTTGTTGAACTCTCCCTCAGGTATTGGGTGCAAGTACATATTGCGGTGGAAAATGCGAGTCTCAAAAGGAACAATACTGTAGTCGCACTCCTGGTCAAGCCCCGAACCGTTTGTTCTGTAGATAACTACCTTGCAGAATTTGCCTTGCATGACACCATCTTTCTCTGCGTCCATCCAGCGACGTATATCCCACATGCGATGATCCTCGAAAGCGAGTTCTACGTCACGCTCATTCTTAATGCGTTCACGCATCTGCTCTTTAGTAAGTCCTTGAGGCAAGTCAGGCATATCCGCTCTCTGACGGATTATGTTTATCGCATCGTAGACCTGCTGTGATGGTGAGGATTCGTACTCATTAAGAGCCTCTGCCAAATCGAGATAGAGTTCGCCAATGCGTAAAAGAATTCCACTAGGAGCCATCTGATAGTTGTTGCCAGTGCCAGAGAGCTGGGTTGGAATTAGTTTATGAAGGATGGCACCTGTGACGTTACACTTAGGCATAGGACTACCTGTGGCGCCTTCATAGAGCTGCACATCAGTGAAAGCATCGTTCCACTTTGAACCATTATAAGCCACTGTCTGACGGAAACGAGGGTCGAGCTCAGCATATTTCTCCATAAGACCACTTGCACGGTTGCCGGTCTCGTCCCAAGTTTCTTTAGTACCATCCATCTTTTCATATTTGCGAATGAAATTGTGTGGTATGCAGACTGCTGTGCCCCAAGTATTCATTCCAAATCCTGTAGGCACCATGGTAGCCCACGGATGTGACCAGTTACCAATCTTTGGCGCCCACTTCTCAGCAAGAATTATCTCTGAGTTGTCTGGTACCTCCCATAGTTTACGATAGTCGTTTTCGGGATCGCCCTCGTTGAGTATTTCAAATCCGTCGTTATGACAAGCATCAAGTGCTGCTTCGGCTGCATCGGCAGCAAGTTTCCAGCGATTAGCATCGTAGTTGCCATAGCAAACAAGTTCTGGATGATCAGTAGAAAGATAAGGTGTGGCGGTATTGAACAAAGGACTAGCCGCATAGAGCAGAGTCTTTGCCTTGAGAGCAAGAGCAGCAGACTGAGTGATGCGCCCGCGCTGATTGGCAGGATATGTTACACCCTCAAGACGCTGAGCTGCATCGTCGCAGTCTTTGACAATGAAATTGACGAAGTCGGCTACTGATGCACGAGGAATCTTCATGTCTTCATCGATGGCAAAGCGATGATCTACGATAGGCATACCACCATAACGCTTGAACATTTCAAAATTGTTGAGGGCGCGGATAAAGAGAGCCTCACCTATCATGTCCTTTTTTTCCTCATCCGATACGGCTGTCGATTCAGGCAGGCGCTCAATCAGGATATTGCAAAGACGGATAGCCTTAAAACGCCTTGACCAACGCGAGTCCTCATTGGAAGTAATGTTACTCTTAAGTATTGCGCCAATATTCCACTGCTGTGAGGAGAACCAGGTTTCAGACATCTCGGCTTCATCTGTAATAGGCGCAGTCATACAGGATGTCGGATTAGGATTGTTTGATCCATTCTGCGAACTGTAAGGATAATATGAGTGCAACCCATACTGATAGCAACTAAAGAGCAAAGACTCTATATTCTTCTTAGTAGAGAATATGGTATCTTCATTAACCTCTGAGCCTTGCGGCTTCTCAAGGAAGTCTCCCATCATATCCTCGCAAGAAGACACAGTGGCTATGACTGCGAAACAGAGAGAGAGGTCCTTAATATATTTCCAGATATTCATGATTTCTCAGTTTTTAGAATTTAATGTTGAGACCAAAGTTGTAAATCTTGGTCAACGGATAAGCCTCATTGTTGGCTCCGAGGTTTGGAGTCTCGGGGTCAATGCCGCTAGGCAGGTCGCACCAAGTGATAAGGTTTGTGCCATTAACGTAAACTCGCAAAGAACTTATGTGAAGTTTTGAAGTAACCTTCTTAGGCAATGTATATCCTATCTCTACGTTCTTCAATCTGAGATAGCTTGCATCGCGAACCCAGAAAGAAGAGCGCTGATAGTTATGCTTTTGCACTGCGTCTCCTTCTGAGAGATGGGGGTACTTGATAGGCAAGCCAGCATCATAACGCTCCTGGCTCCAACTCTCACGCAGGTTGACTGGTGCAGAAAAGTTCTCGCTGAAGCCTTTTTGATAGAGTCGGCTGAGTTCCAAAGACACATTGGAAGATCCTTGGAAGAGGACTGACAGATCGAAGCCTTTCCAGTCACCACCAAAGGAGAAGCCATAAGTGACTTCTGGGAAGTTGGAGTAACCGATAGGCAAAGTGTCATCGTAATCTATGACTCCATCACCATTAATGTCTCTATATTTCAGGTCACCAGGTTGTATTTTATCGTTATTCCATGAAGATTTGGGGCGGCGGGGATCGTTAACTTCGTCCCATGTATTGTAGAAACCATCACAGATAAGTCCGAAGTACTGGTCAAGCCTTTGTCCTGTCTTGTTCTTGTAAGAATACTGATTGGTAACCTCATCCATAAATTCGATCTTGTTGCGGGCGTATGTAAGGTTTGCCTTAGCCCACCAGTTGAGTGAATGGTTGATATCACCACGGAAAGTTATGTCACCATCAAATCCACTATTCTTCATACGTCCGAGATTCATGGCTGACGGAGTGCCTCCAAAGAGAACCGGTATGGTATTACGCAACGCAAGAATATTGTCACGTTTCTCAATGAAGTAGTCTGCGTCAAGCCTTATGTGGTTGTCCCAAAACGAAGCCTCAAGACCAATATTGGTTTTCCTGGCACGCTCCCATGTGACGTTTGGATTGCCGATAGTACCTTCAGAGACAGTGGAATATGTTGTCCAGTTACTGTTCATGTCTCCAAGATGATAGTCTCGGTCACCTACGAAAGCTGTTGGCATATACAGGAAACGCTCACCTCCAATTTTGTCATTACCGACTTCACCGTAGCTGCCACGGATCTTAAGGTATGTGACGACAGGTGTCTTGGGGAAGAAAGGCTCCTCGCTGACAGTCCATCCTCCTGAAAAAGCCGGGAAGAATCCAAATCGACGACCCTCGGCAAAGTTTTCTGTTCCATTGTATCCCATATTGAACTCGAACATATACCTGCTCTTGTAATCGTATGTGAGTCGTCCTACTATGCCTTGATAAGCGTAAGGAACGTTGTACTTGGCGTTGGGTACATTGCGCTTAGTCTGGTTATAAAGAAGGAGAGTTGTGAACTTATGGTCTTTGAAGAGAGTGAAGTCATAGTTGGCTCCAACTTCAAAATAGACCCTTCTGTTGCGACTGTATGACGATGACGTAGAGAATGGATTTTCTATGTTTGTTGCCTGGAAAACGAGATTGCCTTCATCGTTTCTACGAACGGTGTATCTTACAAACGGATTCTTTACATATCGCTGAACGTGCTGATAGTAATTTTCATAGGATACCGTGCCCTTGAACGAAAATCCTTGTACGCCAGGGACTTTGAACTTAAAGCCAACAGCTCCTGTGAGATGGTTTCTGTAATCTGTACGATAACCATTCTCATAGAACGCCTGGAGAGGGTTATTGGTTGAAGTGCCTAACGTAACTATCTTGCCATCGACAATGCCTGGTGTAGACATCGGGTTGGTGATGGCAATTGAATTCATAATCTTTGTAGTCTGACCATCGGTACCAGCACCGTTACGCGTGCCCATCTGTGAGGCGAGGTTTATATTGAAAGACAAATACTTGCTAGCATCAATATCTATATTGGAACGGAAATTGTATCGTTTATAGCTCGACTGTGTGTTGTAGCCTTCGACGACTTTAGTGGGCGCAAACATTCCATCCTGATAGTAATAGCCTAATGATGCGAAATAGCGAACCTTGTCCACACCTCCAGAGATATTGACATTGTGCTGTGTGGTGATAGAATGGTCCTTTAGCATCATGTCATACCAGTCGACGTCAGGATAAAGGATAGGATCTGCACCAGTGCGATACATTTCCAGTTCCTTATCGCTGAACCTAGGAGTGTAGGAGCCTGTGATATAGCTATCATATTTACGAGCCTCGTTGAAATTCTGCGCATACTCATAAGCACGCATATTTTCCCTTACCTCAGTAAACTTAGTCATTGCTATATTTCCTGAGTAAGAGAGCTGCGGCTTACCTTTTTCTCCTCGTTTTGTTGTGATGAGTACAACGCCATTAGCACCACGAACACCATAAACGGCTGTTGATGATGCATCTTTCAATATAGAGATGGACTCAATTTCGTTAGGGTCAATGCTGTTGAAATCACTTGTTTCGATACCATCCACCATAACGAGTGGCTCGGCAGCGTCACCACCTGCAAACGTACCTACACCACGAATACGGAGTGTGGAAGCATCAGCTCCAGGCTCACCACTTCTCTGTACAGCAAGAAGACCTGGCATACGACCGGTAAGCATATTACTAAGGTTTGCCTGCGGCGACTGCACAAGTTCTTTAGTCTGCACCATTGAGATAGCACCAGTTACGGTCTCTTTTCTCTGAGTACCATATCCGACAACAAGAACCTCTTGCAACATAGCATTTTCTGGCTTGAGGGTGACACGAAGTGCATTCTGTCCCGACTTGACCTCTACAGACTGCGTTGTATAACCCACATAAGAGATTTCAAGAGTAAATGTCGATACAGGACCTTGGAAATGAAAGTTTCCATCTAAATCGGTAATGGTTCCTGTTGACTGCCCCTTGATTTTCACAGTAGCACCAATGACACCCTCACCATTCTCGTCAGTAACATGACCTTTAATGGTTCGATTATTGGCAGGTGGAAGCTTACTGGCAAGGCTAACATTTTCACCGGCGGAACCACCTATGCTGGCTCCGGATGCCGTAATGGCTTGCCCCCCGCAGAACAGCGACAAAGACAAGAACAGCAATGCAGAGCGATAGCCCACCTTACTATCTTTGGTTCCAGTAACTTGCTTATTCATACGCAATTATTATCTTTATTAGTTAGATTTCATAATAGGACATGTCATAACAAAGTAAAAGATTCACTTTGTTTACATTGACGCTACAAAATTACTCGTTTTTAACCATATTAAGGATGTACTATTATGGCTATAAAAATAGACAATTATTGCTAGATTATTACTATGCAATAATCTTCATAAAAGAAACAAATAGGAATGTCTTTAACAAGACATTCCTATTCGCCCTTATTATACTGCATAGGAGATTTGCCCCAATACTGGGTAAATGAGCGGCTGAAATTACTTACTTCCTGATAGCCACACCTGAAAGCTATCTCCGTAATATTCAGATTTGTCGTCTTTAACAGATTGACGGCGGTCTCCATACGCATTTTAATTATAAATTTGTATGGAGTAATCTCCATCAAAGCCTTAGCCTTACGGGTGAGCTGCTGGGAACTCATATTGAAATTAGAAGCAAGAGCATCTACGCCGAAGTCTGGCTCAGAAAGATGCTGGCTTACCACTTTCTCCATTTCAGCAACAAAAGGATTAATCACTTTTTGCTGATATTTACTTTCTGCCTTACCAGTATGTTTCCACATTTCCTTGCGCTTTGCCAAAATATTAGCTACACGCGCCTTCAACATTGCCGCACTGAAAGGCTTGGTGATATAATCATCAACACCCTTCTCGTAGTTTTTCACGACATGTTGCTCGTCGTTGACAGCAGTCAACATAATCACAGGGATGTAGTTGACGCGCTTGTCACTGCGCAAATGCCCGAAGAGCTGGAAGCCGTTCATCTCAGGCATCATAATGTCTGTGATAATAATGTCGGGCATCTGCTCTATGGCAGCAGAGAGACCCTCAACACCATTCTTGGCAGTAATTATCTGATATTCACTGCCAAGAATAGTACGAATATAGTCACGCATGTCAGCATTATCCTCCACTACGAGGATACAATCACACTGATCGTCCTTACTTACAGATTTTTCTTCTGTTACAGTTTCCTCTTCCTCCCCTTTATCTATTGCAGGCATTTCATGACCAACCTCTTCTGTACTTTGCCCGGCATTTAATGAATCTGTGGGCAAAGTAATCGTGAAAACAGAACCATTACCAGGCAGACTGCTTACGGTGATGGTGCCATCCATTAGCGCCACCAGCTCTTTGGTCATATTAAGCCCTATCCCTACGCCACCATGACACTTATTCCCATTGTCTGAAGCCTGGAAGAAAATGTCGAAGATTTTCTGCTGGTCCTCTTCAGATATTCCATCTCCATTATCGCTGACCTTTATCGTAACAAATATTTTTTCGTCTCTTACGAAGCTATCCAGCAAAAGCGTCACTTTACCATTACTGGTATTTGTGTACTTGAAGGCATTGGTAAGAAGATTATACACAGACTTTTCAAGTTTATCTGCATCAAAGCTGAAAGAAAGGCTATCAATGGAAGATTCGAACGAATAATCAACATGTTGTTGAGTTGCTTCAAACAGGAATATATCAAAGACATTATGCATGAATGGCACAATATCCTGCATGGTCTTGTTAATTTTCATCTTATGCGCCTCAATCTTTCTGAAATCAAGGAACTGGTTTACAAGACGTGTTAATCTTACAGTATTATTATGTATAATGCTCAAAAGTTTCTTATTGTCTCCATGCTGTTCTTTGGAATTAATAATCTGTTCTAATGGCCCAAGTATCAGAGTGAGACTCGTGCGGAACTCATGCGAGATGTTGGTGAAGAACTTGAACTTCATCTCGTAGAGTTGCTTTTCCTGCTTTTCTTTTATTTTTTCTACCTCACGCTTATTCTTTTCCTGTTCACGCTTTACCCTTCTGCCAGAAAGGTAATAGATTAGCAATCCTGCAAGAACAACGTATGACGCATACGCCCACCATGTACGCCAAAAAGGAGGATGAACGACAATAGTAAGCTCCGTAGGCTTTTCATTCCAAATGCCATCACTGTTACTAGCCTTTACTTTAAAAACATATTTCCCTGGTGCCAAATGCGCATACGTTGCCAAACGCTGATGAACATTAGCATAAATCCAGTCTTTGTCAACGCCTTCAAGTTTATAAGCATAAAAAATCTTTGCTGGAGAGTTGAATTCGTGCACTGCAAACTGTAATGACAATGTTGACTGCCAGTAACTAAGGTCAATGCGCTTTGCATCAATTATACCAATCTTCAATGGGGTGCCCTCGCCAGGTTCTACAAGTTCATTAAAAAGATAAAGTCCTTCTATATAAACTTTAGGTACAACGGAATCAAGGCGTATAGAGTCCGGATAAAATCGGTTAGCACCGCTTATACCACCGAAAAACAACTCTCCGTCATATCCTTTCCAGGCTACTCTGGCACCGAACTCTCCTTTTTGCAATCCGTCGTTGGCATCAAACTTATGGAAAGTATTGTCATTGAAGGAATACCGTATTAAGCCAACGGTAGAACTCAGCCACAAATACCCACGTGAGTCTTCTTCGATAGCCATGACTGGAGCCGACTGTGCCTCACAGGGCATTGCAATAGTGGAAAAACTGTCTTGTTCATGACAGAAGCATGCAAGCCCTGCCATTGTTCCAATCCAAAGACGCTTATGCGAGTCTTCAAATATAGATGTAACGTTGTTGTCAGGTAAAGAAGTAGAAACAGAGGGATTGTTTCTGTAGATTTTTTTGTGTCTGAGATCTTTGCTATATCTAAGCAACCCACCCTCTGTGCCAACCCATAAAGTGCCCGTCAAGTCACGATATATTGCTGTAACTTTCTGATCTGGGTAGATAAGTTCGGTGCTATGTATGAGCGCCTTTGACTGTCCTGTAATAGGGTCAAAACGGAGGAGTCCGACTTCTGTACCTATCCAAAGGAAGCCGTCTGGGTCTTGACTAAATGTGGTGACAGTGCGGAATGGCTCGTAGTTAGGATTTGACGGATTGTTGAGTGTGAAATTGGTATATGTGTTGTTTTGGGGATTATATCGCGTGATGTTATCGTTGTGGTAGCCAATCCATACGTTACCCGACCCATCCAGGAAGAGCGTCCTGACGGAAGGGTCAGGAAGAATTGGTGTAATATTTTCGAAGCCTTTACTGCCAGGGGGTATTCTCAATAGCCCATGGTTTGTCTGCATCCAAACATTATCCTTAAGATCCTTGATAACCGCCCGCACTATGAGATCTTGCCCAAACAGTGATGTATGCAGGATTTCCGCAAAATTTAGATGCCGATAATAGTAATAGAAGAGTCCTTTTTCAGTCCCAATCCACACATCCCCAACATTGTCAAAATAGATTTTGCGGATATCGTCGCTGGTAAAGTCCAGTGATGCAGTGTTTGGATCAATATAGGTGAATGTGCGGGTATCTGGGTGATATATACTGATTCCTTTGCCTGTGCTTATCCATACATTGCCTTGCTTATCACCAACTATGCTATATACACAATGCCCATGCAGACTAGTATTTGAGCTGTAGTTTTCTGGGAAATGTTTTATAGTGTTAGTAATTGGGTTAATACGGTAAGCACCACTGTGTGTAGAACCTACCCAAATATATCCTTGCTTGTCTTGGAAGAGACATGTATTATGAACACATACTTTTCTCTCCTGCTGATCAGGTTTGGACAGGAAGTAGCTGAAACTGCGTGACCTAGGATTATACTTATTTAAACCTCCACCCCATGTTGTGAGCCACAAATTGCCTGCTTTATCGCAGATCATGTCTGTGACAGCGTTGTGCGTCAGCCCTCCTGAGCGTGCGTTCTGTACAAGAAGTATTTTACCGTTTTTTGGATTCATGCATACAAAACCAAATCTATCTACTGCTATCCAAAGGTTATGGTCTTTACCTTCAACGATAGCCGCAATGTCTCCACGTTTAGCACTGGCATGTGAGTAGCAAGAAAAGTTTTTGATTATGCCATTGCGCTGATCAATTCGGCTGATATTTCCATCGATTTGACCTACCCAAAGATTGTCATGACTATCCTCATAAATACACTTAATATTGTTGCTGTTTATTGAATTATCAGAATTGAAATTTGACTTAAAGATTTTAAAATCATACCCGTTAAAGCGGTTTAGACCGTTGGAAGTGCCTATCCACAAATAGCCATAATGATCCTGCAATAATGCCGTGATGCTACTATTAGATAATCCATCAACAACATTATAGTAGTTTAGCTTTTGGGATAGTGCCTTAGAAAAGGACAAAAGCCCAACAAAGAACATCAGTAGCAATTTATGCGAATAGGTGATTGCCATTTAAATCATCAGATTTCTGACGCAAAGTTAAACTATATTTATTACAACGTCAACATTAATATAAAAAATATTTTTCCAAATTATGCATATTCCCCTTTGTAGCGTTCACGATACTGTTTTGGTGAAAGTCCTGTATGCTTTTTAAAGAATCGGCTGAAATAGTAACTATCGTCAAATCCTACCTTTAAAGCTACCTGATTAACTTGCAAATATGTATCGCACAATAGGTCGCAAGCGCACTTGACCTTCATATTCATATAATATGTCATAGGTGCCTGCTTGGTGTGTTTGTAGAACAAACGATAGAAATAAGAATCTGAATACCCAAGTTCACTTGCCATATCAGAGACGTTGAGTTTAACATCCAGATGACAATTCATATAACTTAATACCTTACTGAGAAATGGCGTATTTTCTTGTTTAGCCTTAGGAAACTTTGCTTCACGATAAGAGTTAACGAAACAGAAAGAAGCTATGACATGGTTAAAACACATATTGACATAAGCCATACTTTGTAAGTTGGTCTCACTTTCCATGAGGTTGAGCATATCATCGAGCATTGACGTGCGATCAACAAAACGTGCGTTCTCAGCCTCAGCAAGTTGATGTGGAGTCTTCATCATGTTGTAAATATACTCTGACTTAGAGCCTCGGAATGTAATGGTGTAAAGATGCCAAGGATGTGTTTCGCTACTGCCATATTGATAAGGAGCATTGGGAGGAAGCACGACATACTGTTGCTCACCAATCGCATGATGTTCACCGTTAATATTGTAGAATCCACGACCTTTATAGCAATATAGAAGGATAAAACTATTACTGCCATTTTGAGAAGACACATAATGGTATTTTGCATTTGGGAAATAACCCATCGCCTCTACCACCAAATCGCTGGTAAGCGTATGAGAGAGTGCCAAGCTGACCATATTTAAAGGATAAATGACAAGTCTTTCTCCTTTAAATCCGTTCTTAATCTTCAATTGCATAGTTTTTAGTTTCCATTTTGACTGATGCAAAGTTAACGACTAAGGAGTAGTGGGTTGTTATCAAAAAGACTTATAGTTTTATCATTTTACCTCCGTTTATCATTTTCCATAATTAGTTTATAAAAATCAATTATTATTTTACTAGTTATTTCCATCTTATGACTTGTACTTCACCAGGACATAAAGTCATCGGGGTTGATTTACTTTGCGCATATAGCATTTTTGGACTCACCTTAGCAGGAAGATTCATTAACCTCACGTTCTGTGTAGATGAAGAATTATTTATGATAATTGTCACAATTTGGCTACCATTATACATAATGCGCAACAGAACATCTTTATGATAGCTGTCAAACTGTATAGCCTTACTTTGAGGTAGTTGATTGCAAATGAAATCCGACAATGGCTCATAATTGTCAGTTTCCCAAGCTCCAAGAGAAATGCAAGATGGTATGAAAAATACCTTACCCTTACCATTTTTATGTATCTGATATTGTTTTGAGCTATGTGCTATTATCCCTTGCTGCCAAAGAGCCGGCAATCTGTATCCATCTATATCGAGATAGAATGTATTCTCATGACAGATGTACTGACCAATTTCACCACCAATAAGTTCTTTCCATTGCGAATTATTTGGAATAGTATTTGTATTGTGCAAGTTCTCATCGAAATATCCAGTCAACCCTTCAACAATAAGAGTGCCTCCATTTTCCACGAATCGCTGTAGCTTTGGAAGTGCATAATGTGGCAAACATATTTGATTGGCAAGAATGATTGTACGACCATTATAACTTTGCTCAGTGAAATTGTAATTATCAAATTGAGTGATATTCGCCTGTATTCCACACTCTGACAGTGACCGATATGCGGAGGCAATGGACTTAAAGACTGATCCCACCTGAGGGCCGGTACTACCTGCTTGAGTTTCACCGGATTTGCCAACTACCCGTTCTGCCCAAAATGACTCTTTAGTATAAACAATATCAACTCCCGCCTCCTCCTGCCTTACTTTTGCAAAGAAGTTACTATTCTGATATATGCAACTGGCTACACTTGCAGCAGCTTTCATACGTGAGGTGGCTTGTCCCTGATAATCGAGCAAAGCCCACTCACCTGATTCTATGCCAGAGGAACGTGGGTTAAGCATCCAGAAAATTGCACCCTTACCTCCTGTACCTATCACTGTCCAAAGCCACTGTGCTATTTCGTGAGAAGTAGGACAAAAAGGTTTACTTCCACTCCAAATATTGTTTCCACCTTGTATTTCCGTCATAAACCATGGTAAAGTTGCGGCTCCATTCTTTATTATTTCACTTTCTATAGCCATTGCCAACGTGAATTGCGGACGATTGAATGAAGTATAATGCCATGAAGGATGAGCGGAACCGCCTAGACTTGTTAGGAAAGTACGCCAAGAAGTCCAGTCGTACTCTCCTATATTACCGAACACATTAGCTGGATTGACATGGATATCATGATTCCTGTCATACTTTCTTACTTCTGAGGCTATCCAGTTCAAATACTGAGCTGTAAAATCGTAAATAAAAGCTTGTCGACGTGGAGAAGTTAGAATTGGGTATCCGTTTTCGGCTAGCATGTTGTCAGGATGCTTTTCCTGCCACAGCTTCCATGCATCATTTATGTATTTTGAAGACAAGTTCTTTCCATCTGTCCCCGGCTCATTGATTATGACCCAACCTTTAAGAGCCTCATTGCTTCTATAATGAGACACCAATGCCTTAATAAAGTTAGCAAAATCAGCTTGTTGTACATTGTCTTTAGGAAACTTCCAACCTCCGATATCAGTCTTAAGCGTTGTTGGGAATAGTGTACAATAGACTTTTATATGATGTCGCTTTGCAGCATCAAAGGCTGTGTCGAAGAGAGAAAAATCGTAAGTGCCATCCGGACGCTCCATATATTGTTGAAACATACGGATTCTACAAACTGTCATACCACACTTCTGCATCTGCGCAAACCAACCCTCAATATCATTTTTTGTCTGACCTGGTTCGATGAAGACCTGTGCTCCAATGAAAGGAAGGTCATCTTTGCTCAAATGCTGTGCTCCGATGTTCAATGCAAAGAGAAGGAACAGAATGGAAAGAAAGTTTTTCATATTCTTACTTATCTTTTACGAAATAAGGTAAACGATTAATAGAAGCCGTTATGACGTATGTCCTTCCGCCTTTATAGCGTTTTCCTTGATCGTCAGTCCATTTACCTTTTGGCAATGTGACTTTTCTTTTTCCACCTTTATTTATAATAGGAGTCACAAGGTACTTAGTGCCCAACATGTACTGATCACGGCAATGCTCTAAACCCTGATGAGGAAACACATATTCCATATGGCGCACTATTGGCTCTCCGTCTTTAGCTGCTTGGAGTGCCATCAGATATATCTCATTACCCAAAGCTGAATGACGTTGGGCATCGACTCGACAGATATCGAGATGTTGCTTGTCAAGGACTCGCCATGGTGCTGCTGAGAACTGCATCATTGGCATCATAACCTGAGCCTGAGCTGATCGAATAAAAAGTTCTTGGTCAAGATGATAGTTTTTATCCCAAAAAGTAGATAACAATCCACCTCCTATCATATCTGGACAAGTAAATGGCAAGCCAATAAGTCCTGCCGAAATCATATCTGGCACGATGAGTTGCAAGTCATCCCACGAAGCCCCCTTATCTTGCAAGCGTTGTGAGACCGGTATATTCCCGCCCTTCCAGCATGCACGAAGTTCACTTAGAGGGAATTCCTCTGCAAGTTTTGTATAAAGTTGGCATTGCTCCTGTGCAGATGCCTTAACTGCGTCATTAGGAAATACATGAGATTTGTCAGAATAAAAATCAAAGTCAACAGCATCCATTTTGAAACCATCAATTCCATAAGCTGATTGAAGATGCTTCAATTTGGAGCGGAACCATTCCATACCCTGGGGTTTGGCAAGATCGACGCAAGCACTGTATCCATTCCACCAACGGATGCGTGCTGGCTCGCCGTCAGAGACCCTGGTAATAAGTCCACCTTTGCCCTTTAATGAACGAAACTCTGGGCTGTCAGATGTAATAAACGGCGACACCCAAACCATAACCTTAAAGCCCATGCGATGCATCTCATCGACCATTGCCTTTGGATTGGGGAATTTCTGTCTGTCGAAATCAAGGTCACCATAATACTTGGCCCACTGGTCATCTATCATGAAGACACCCACTGGGAATCCATTGTTTATGATGTCCTTGCAATAGCGCAAGACATCATCCTGATTTTGATGATAGTTTAGCTCTATCCACGTGTTGTACTGTGGTTGCGTGAAGAGTTCCTTAGCAGGTGTGCGACCGGCAGGTGGGAAATGGAGACGCATTGCTGCTAGGTAAGCATCACGAAGCGTCTTGCCAGTACTGACCGGATTTATTGATTCATTATCTGATACAAGATATAAATTACCCTGATGTAAAGAAAAAGCAAAAGGGTAATCGCTCCAGATGTAGCGCCCCATATTAGAGAGCAAGAAAGGTGCTGCCTGATTACTATTGTTGTCGTACCGCAGGTCTTTCCGTGCATATTCTGCAGGGTACGGTTGGAAAACTATCTTGCTCAGAGGCGTACCATTGAAAGCCTCTGCTGTATAAGCTCCATACCACACCTCACCAGGAAGAGACTTGATAAAGCTGGTAATCTCTTTAGCAGAAACAGAAAGAGATAAAGCTACTACAAGTAATAGAAATGATAATATACGCATGTTATAAAGTGTTAAGTTGTACAATACCGAAAGAAGGAGATGTTAATCCTTATCTTTATACAATGTTGCAACATTACAGTGGAGATTACCGCCTGCAACAGGATTGAGCCATGTGACACGAACGGTATGTGAAGAAGAAGGTAATTGATAAGCCCAACAAAGTTCCTGGCTACGCTTCTTGAAATCTACAGGGAGAGACATTGTACGCACGTCTTCACCATCTATATTGACTTTAAGTTTGGCGCAATAATTCTTATCCCCCACATTGTTTATACTACCAGTGAGGGCAAAGCCCGTACCTGTAAAAGAAAACTCAACATCGGGGTTGGCAAACTTATTGATTGACATACGACGGAATGGCACCATATTGACAAAGCCTTGCTCATAGCGGACTGGAGCAGGCTCTTGCAATTTGATAATGACATCATTTTTCTTAATCTTACCCCCACCCCGCTTTATCATCTCTAAGGCATGTTTGAAACTCATGTTATAAGTATCGATAAGTGAAGAATGGGTATAGGTAAATTTGATATTTTCTGCCTCTTTTAGATTGTCAAGATACTTGTCGGGAATGTTGGCATAACCAAGCAATGTGCCCAGAATGCCGCAAGCAGAGCTGGGATTGCAATCGGAGTCCTGACCACAACGTGTGGCAATATCCATAGTGCGGAAGAAATCACCATTACCATAAAGGAGTGCAATGGTAATATATGCGCTGTTTATGACGGCATCGATATCGTAAGGCATAAGAGCACCCTCTGGGCAACCGACATCTTCACTCCACTTGCATTGGCACTCAAACCATGTCTGTTTCCAATTGTTTGGATACTGTTTATGCCACTTAATGACATCCTCCATGCAACTGCGGAAACGTGTACCTTGAGGAATAGCCTTTATAGCCTTGTTGACCAAGGTCTTTACATCGGTGTTGACGAAAGCAAGGGAGTAAAGCGTACTGACATATACTCCACCATACCATCCATCGCCATAACACATAATGTGACCGATACGGTCGGCAATGTGTGATGCAGAAATAGGCATGGCTGGAGACATTAGTCCGGCAAAGTCTGACTCAATCTGAAAATCCAGATCATCAGCATGTGGATTGTTTAGCCAAGAGCCAGATTCGGGAGGCATGACACCATTGAGAATATTATAACGTGCAGCCTGGTTGGCATGCCACAATTCATAATCGGCATTGGCAAAAGCTTCAGCGAAAGAATCCACCGGAGCATCAATGCCAAGTCTATCGATGACTTCAACAAAAGTTAAATCCATGTAAATATCATCGAAGAGTCCGACTCCATTTTCTATCTGATGCTTGATATTGCCTTTTTCCCAGCGAATAGGAACGTAATCCTGAATCATGGTACCTCGCCACTTAAACTCAGTAGGTCCGCCATACTGGCAACCTATGGTTTGTCCAGCCCATCCTCCCTTTATCTTGTCTAAGAGGCAGTCTTTGCTTAATGTTATGTTTTGAGACTGCGAGTATGCAGGTAGGGAGAGTAGAGTGATTATGGCAAATGTAAAGATTTTAACAATGTTTTTTTTCATTTCTTTAGTGGTTTAGTGGTTTCTTTCAATTTATAATAACAATAAAGTGGCCAAGTGTGTGGGTGTGAGCAGAGTCCCTGAAACCCTTGACGCGGATTGGGTACTGGTGCCCATTGAGTATAAAGTCCTGGCCGATAGAGAGAGGAATTGATCTCGTCGGGTGCTGTCCACTGTCCAATCCAGTATTTGGGATAACGACGTGCGAAGTTGTGGAATGATAACTTACGCATGAGTCGCCATGCTTGACCAGTGTCTATAGTTGCAACTCCGAGTAGATAAGGATATTCTAGGGCAAACCATATTCCTCCGTCTTCTCCGTCGCCATGGTTACTCCATAGTGGTCGTTGGCGTGTGCGTATTCCTATGAGTTCGGGTGCTTCAAGACGGGAACCAACATAGTCGCTGATTTGGCGTTTGCGTTCAGGGGAGAGTGCAGGCGAGAGAAGAAGGAATCCCTGTGGTTCGAGGCAGACATCGTCAAGACCGAACTTGTGGTCTTTGTCGAGATATGCCCTTGCCGCAAATGGACGGTCGCCAAGGTCACGAAGCATCGCCGTGGTTATCTCGTCAGTGTACTCATTGAGAGCCTTGAGAAATTGTTGTGGGGCATGTCCTTGCAGCTGTTGAATGAATGACGGAAGTACTGCCATTGCCATAGCTGTGTTGAGCTGTGACTCTGCTGTCCAATTGAAGACATTGGGTGAATACTTATGGAGAAATGAATCTGACCAGTCAGAGTTTTGGAGCTTGATTAGCCCGTTCTCCCCTCGCCCAATCTCATCGCGTAGGTAGATGAATTGCTGTTGGAGTAGTTGGAGGACTGTTGATTTAATATGTGCCTCTGCCGGGTAGCAAATGATGGTGTCGCTGAGAAACTTGCAGTCATGGGTTACTCGTAGGTATTCGGCAACAGCCATGAACATATATAGCTGCTGGTCGCTTTCCTTGTAGATTGTTGGAGGTGCATATCCATAGCCAACGTTCCATCTTGTAATCTGTCCGTTGGGGCGGGTCTGCTTGAGGACATAGCGTAGGGCTGACCTGGCAAGAGCCGGATTGGTGTAAATGGCTGGAAGCAGAGCCTGAAGGTGGTCGCGATTGGCGGCGTTTTCACCATAATGATATGAATATACGGAGCCTTGTGGTATGAAGGTCTCGTGAAAATATTCACTATACTTGGCCGATGCTTCGACGAAGTAGGCGTTCCATAGCATCTCGGAGCGCATTTCGCTGTCAGTTTCATGGCTGAGGTCAGGAAGAACATTGCGCCATGCCTGCTCGCCAGGAAGATTGAGTGCGGGACGCTGTTCTCCGAAGCCTATAGCTACCTTTATTGTTTTAGACTCTGAAGGATTGAGAGTGAGGGTATCAGTGGCAGAAAGCTGATTGTAACTATTGCTGACTACTGCTGTAGAAGCTATCGACACGGATGGTGGGAGAGTTTCATAATAGGTAGCCTGCTCTGGATTGGGAACAACGAGGAAGCGTTGCTGCCTTGCCCTTACTGCGACTGTGGCGTTATGAATGTCTGTTTGTGCCTTTGGTGCAGCCGTGTAGACATAATTCAATTGCGCTCTGTCGGTCTGCTGAAACCACATTGGTTGGAAATTGACGGGCATAACTTCACTATAAACAATATGGTGTTGGCGTTGGCTGTTGTTTGTAATAGTAACCGTGATGAGAAAAGATGGGCTTCCCTCTCCTACAGTCTGAGATGGTGCTACTGTCAAGACACGCTTAACAGTTATGTCTTGAGGTAGCTGATAATCGTATCTAGCGAATCCCACACCAAATCTGCGACGGCACAGCCTTGGATTAGCAGCGATGGATTTGATGCCTACCAAACTGTGTTGTTGTCCATCAACATCAATCGAAGCAGAATTTTGCCCATAGTTAGGTCCATCTGAGGATGCGTTCATTCGCGCCCATACCCTCTTTGCTGTAATAAGTTGATAAATGCCGCTGACATGGGTGATAAGGGTAATGCGATGGTTGCCGAGGAGGAAGTATGGGTCCTCTGGGAGTTGTGAGTCTTTGCCGTGCTCATCAAGAGCTACGAAAGGCAGTGCTCCTGTATATTCATAAGCAGGATGTTGGTTCTCAGTCCAATACCATAAGCCCAAGGCACTACCCTGCTGTCCTTTGGCTTGGACACCTAAGGACAGCAGACTGCATAATATTATTAGTAACGAAGAGAATCGGATACTCATGTCGCTCCTTTTTGATTTGATTAATGTTCTACTTTCCCCAAGATGTGGGCTGGCTGCTAAGCTGGAAAATAATAGTTCCGCCATTGGCAATATCACTGTGGCTTATGAAAGGCTTGGTGATTGCCTTAGAACTGCTTTCCCTTGACCCGTCGGTTGCAGGAATGAACTTGCATGACTTGACATATTCATTTTCCTTGCTTGCATTAGCAATGATGGAGAGTGTCTTGCCATTGCTGAGATGGAGCACTGCCTTGTCGACTGTAGGAGCAAATAGGTAATAAAAGTCCTGACCGGCATTGGGGAAGAACCCCATTGCGGCAAATACATACCAAGAGGCTAGTGAGCCTGTATCATCGTTACCTGGATAGCCAGTGAGGTCGAATCCATTTTTCAACAACTGGCGCACCCAGTAGCTAGTCTTATCGGGTCTGCCTGCATGACAGAATCCAAAAGGCGCAAGGAAACCCGGCTCGTTATCGTACTTCACCAGGTTGTTCTTGAAGCCATAATCGAGTCGTTCAACAAACTTCTTATTGCCTCCCATCAACTGGATGAGCTTTTTAAAGTCGTGAGGTACATAGTAACTATAAGTCCATGGACTTGCCTCATAAAACGCTTGTGACCATGAGCCTCCATACTTCTCTGCATTGAAGAAGGCGAATGTCCCATCTTTCTTACGGGCATCTATGAATCCTTTGTAACCTCGGCTTTCCATATTCGGATTCCATATATTCTGCCAATTCGCACTACGCTTCATGTATCGAGTATAGTCATCTTTAAATCCTAACTTTTGTGCCATTAGGGCAGCCGAGTAATCGTTATAGGCGAATTCCAATGTTTGCGAACTGCTCATTACACCTTCAGGTATATATCCCATTTGGCGATAATAGCTTACGGTAGCCCTATGTCCAATGCGGCAAGAGTCAGCATGATGCTTGACTATGGCGTAAGCCTTCTGCCAGTCCACTCCTGGTATGTTTTTCAGGCAAGCCTCAGCAATGACATGGTCAATATCATTGCCGCCTTGCTCTGCCATACGTGCTCTGCCACAGATGTAACCATCTGTAACATTGCCATCACGGGAATAGACATCAATGGCAGTGTTGATGTTACCGGCAGCAACGGAATCATCAACAAGCATAAACAATGGATATACAGAACGATAGGTGTCCCAATAAGCATAGTTATCATCATAATAAGGTCTGTCATAATGGGAATCATGTGGATTATCGAGAGTACGGTCAGATATAGCCGTGAAAGCTCTGAAGAGAGAGGAATAGAAAATAGTTTTGCAATCATCGTCAGGTGTTTCGACTTCTATCTTTGACAATTGCTTATCCCAATTCTGGCGGGCTATATTCTTTTGATTATCAAAATCCCAACCTGGAATTTCATTATTAAGCAGAACTTCTGCACGATCACAACTTACAAATGATACAGCCAATTTGACCACAACTTGTTTGGCACCTTGCACCCTGCAATAGGCACCAGCGTGAAGAGTGTCACCTTGTGATGTCTCAACAACTTTCTGATGTGGTGCAGTGGTATTGCCATGCCAAGTTCCCCAATCGGCAAATGGTTGCTCGCACTTCGCCACACAAAAGACATCATACTGTCCATTGATCCATCCGCCCTGATAACGGAGATGCATTCTTATTGTTCGTGTATCTGGATTGATATCTGTAGATGTAAGTATCACCTTGCCGTGCATGGTTGGCTCGATATCAGTAGCCAATGACTGCACAGCGTCGAACAATACAGACATATCTCCCGTGCCATCATTAGTAAACCTGTAGATAGCACTATGATGTGTAGGCACAAGCTCCACACGAGTATTGTAACGGTCAAGGTGTGTGCTGTAATAGTATGCCTTCGTCACGTCTTGGCTATGAGGAGAGAGATGATTTCGCAGCATTGTCTCCAACTTTCCGGTTTGTGGAGAAATGAGGAAATGACCATAGCTGCCCCATCCAGTTCCACTAACATGGAGCTGACCGAAGCCCATGATAGGCTGAGTTGGGTTATAGCAGTCCATATTTCCTTTTGGTGTCTGTGGAGATGGAGATATGCTGCTGAAAGGCATACGGGGACCTACAACACAGTTGTTGTAGCGTTTATCGGTAAGCCCTACGCTTGTATTGACATAATCCGCAAGGTGTTTTACGGTTTGTCCGAAAGACGCCAATGAAAATAATATTCCTATGGCAAGTAAAGAAGTTTTTTTCATATTCTGAGTTGTATTATTTTTCCTTAAAGTCTGCTATATAGACGCTTCTTGTACTATCGACCAAAGCATTGAATACCACTTTACGCCCATCACGCGTCCATGCCGGATGTGCGTCAACCCTAAACTCAAAGTTAGTGATTGGAGGCAAATACACCTCAGCAAGATGATATTCTGTCTGATCTTTAAGATTAATGATACGTATAGGTATCATTCCATTAGGGAGATTCATTTCGTAAGGATAGGCATCAGTAACCATATAAGGAATGCCTCGCGGATTTGCTGACGGATGTCCTGAACCGACAGGATAGATTTGTTTCAGTTCGGTGCCGTCATAACGCACGCTAATAATCTCATTGCCTGGTTTACCATCAATATTAAGATTCATGGACAGATTCACTCCATCGGGCATCCAGTTTACATGATGTCCGCCCTTAGCCCACTGGTCAGGAGTGATAGCTGTGTGCATATCAGTCCCATCTGGCTTCATGGTGATTACAGCGCGTCTGCGTTCTCCACCTGTCAATGGTGTCCACTGAATGGTTGTAAGAAGACGAGTGCACTGCGGATTCCATTTGACCTGAAAACAATAGTATTCGTAGTTCTGGGGATCATCAATTTTTATAGACGGTGTTGTATGCTGATATATGTCGGCCACAGATGCTATCATCTTGCATGTATTCGTCTTAAGATCTGTCAGATATAAGCCGTCATTGCTGACTGGACCAATATTGTGAATCAGCAAAGAGTCAGGTATGACAACTCCATAGCCCACCTGTGCAAGGCGTGATTTCACCAGATTATAACTCAATAGCGACTTTCCATCAGGAGAAGCCATAAATACAGTGCCGGCACAACGACGCTTATGCCCCGTGCGAAAATCCACCTCCACAGCATAAGGAAACCACGTCTTGGTATCCACGTCATTATAATAGAGTTGTTTGTCCGTCTTGCCCCACTGGACGTTAGCACCCAACTGCATTTCCCAGCCACGAGTAGGAGTACTGTAAACTTCCTTTCCTGTTTTAAGGTCGATAACTATTACATCGCCAGTATCACCAGGAATAGGCGAATGGCTTTCATAGGGGAAACGAAACAAAGCAATATATTTGCCCGACGGACTAATAGGTGATGTATCAAAAAAACGATGTATGGTGGCACCCTTAGCAATAAGGCACAAGCCATTGTCACCCGAATGGCTACGGGCAAACAAAGATGTTACTGCAAAAGCAAGCAATAAAAATGACAATAATCTTTTCATCATATGTGGTCATATTATTTATACATGATACAAAGTTAGATAATATTTACCACATCATAATGGAAATTGTTTACAGATAAAATGGATTATTATTGCTAGCTTTCACAGGAACCTTTTGAAAAGAACAATTATCTATTTGAAGAGTAAATACTGTTCAGTTTGTCATAAGACACGCCTCTTATGTTTTCACTCCATTTGCTGAAAGGCTGCAATCTGGGGTCTCCGCTCCAGCCTGCTCCAACATAATAGACAATAGGTTCACTATTTTTCACTCGCAAGATGAGATATTCATCATTCCCCTCTTTCTGATAGCCGTCTGTCTTTGCAGGGTCTGCCACGACACATGTTCCTATCTGTCCGTCTTTATCACTGACAGTCTCTATAAGAGAAAGCAAACATAACGATTGTTTTTTCTCTACAATTGCCTTGCCAAAATCAGCAAGACCCACTGCCAACAGAACATCCTTTCCATCAGAAGTCTCTATAGTTTGAGAGACACGATAGAACGGCGTCCCATTAACCATTGAGATTACTTTACTTTCATAGATAGTCTGCGCCCCTGCCTTATAAGGCTGATAATCTAGCCTAAAGGCAATATGGTCCTCATCATTTTGAATAATTCGATAATTAGCATAAGGCTCAGAAACATACATTTTCCCATCTTTCCAGATGGCAGTACCTCCACAGCCTCTGTCTTTACCTACAGTATAAAAGTCATATCCTTCACCTCGATCACTATGATAATCCTTGCCCTGATCATTCAGCGCATACCAACCATCGATAACAGAATAGGCTACAGACTTTGCCCAAAGATCTACGCCACTACCGACTTTATCTTTTACCAATCGTGAATAGACTCTGAAAGCAATCCTGTCGTTCTCCCAGGCTATATCATTGCTACGTTCTGGAACAAAACGAACATTAGTTCTCGGCAATCTTTGTGTTATGGATGATCCCAACTGATGCTGGAGTTTTACTTCCCTTATGCCTAGCCGTAACGCTTGAGAAAAAGCTAAAACAATTGGACCAAAGGCATGAGCATCGTTGAGATAAGTAGGATGTTTACGATAATCCTCCTTTGTTCCTTTATTCGGGCACAAACAGCTCCAACAAGCATTACCGACAGAGCCTTCACTAGAAACATAGCCAGCCAAGCCCTCAAGTCCTTTATAGAAAGCCTTGACGTATTCCTTTCCTAAAATTTTTGCCTCAATTGCTTTGCCCATACCATAAAGCAATAGCCCTGTCCCTGATGATTCTGGGTAAGAGGTGAAATCTGTCATTTCTTGATGCCACATCCCATTACTGTCCTGATATTTCAGTACACAGGCATAGAATTGTTTTATCAATGATTCCACTTCCTTACGGCGCAGGTGATTTCTCGGCAAATCGACAGCCAAAGCGCCCAAAGCCAGGGTTCCCCAACCATTGCCACGACTCCAGCAATCCTGAGAGACACTACCTTTACCATTAAAACCTCTTCCTTGATGTATCAGTCCTGTCTTGGAGTCATAGAGAATATGGAACAAATCAACAGTTTCCTTTACAGCCATATCAATATAGCTTTCATTGTGATCAATTAGGCCTGCATACAGCATAAAAGGAGTCACAGCGAAAGCCATATCTATGAATACCTGTTCATTTTCCTTCGACACCCATGATGGAACCATAAGCCCTTCTCCTGAACGGTTTTGCTCTTTCATCATACGGGCAGCAGCTCGTAACACTTGTGGCCTTAATGAGTTTTCACCATGATAAGCCATAAAAGCAGCACCACTTCCACCAGCTTCATAAGAAATAAAACTGCCTCCTCCTTTTATTTCTCCGGTACCAAATTGACGCAATATCTCGACAGCCTCAGCATATAAAGAGTCCGATTTGGAAGCTAAGGATAATTCACACATTCCTTGTAACAACAAGCATCCTTCGTATCCTTTGATATCAGATTTTTGAATACCCTTTTTAAAAGCCAATTCCGCAATATGCTGCGTGCTTACGTTAATGGTAGGTCTTGACAATGCACGCCCTACCACTAACAGCAGCAAGAAACATAATAATCTTACCTTCATCTGTATGAAAAATTAGAAGTTACGCTTTTCCAGATAACGTTTCAACTCATCACGAGACATAGGGAGTTTTCCTTTGTAGTTGTCAATCCAATTGAGGAAATCATTCTTTATCTCCGTTAACCATACGCTGTCTATCTCGCCAGCTGTGTACTTTTTCTCTTTGATACGCAGTTGTCCAAACTCATCAGTCATAGCAGTAAACTCTGAAGTACATTCTTTTTAGCAAGCACAGCATCGCCTGGCAATACAGTAGCATGTCCTATGCGGATAGGAACGTTTATACCCGTCAACAAGGTCTTACGCATGTAAGAAGGATCTGTGCCTTTCACCCAGCCATTAAATCCTTTTATCTTTTGCAAGCCTTCCCAGTCACGGACGTGACCATAGGCAATGATTCCACGCTTGGAATTGGAATAGACTCCATTACCTAAATTGGAGCCTATCACTGTACCATACGATTCTTTGCCATAACAGTCAGCTACATAGACATCACCTTCCACTAAGGTCGTAATTGCCCAGGAAACGGTACGCTTCTGCCGCCAGTTGCGACCTTCTTTCTTTCCTTCCTCGATGATTTGATTCTCCAGGTCAGGGCGTGCCGGCATAAATTGTGCCGTCACTGCCCTACCGGTCATTACCGCATCATCTGTGTCATGAATGAGAGCCCAGTCTCCTTCATATTGATTATCGTAGCCCAGCTCTATTAGTTCCGCCCAAGCTTCCTCAAGCGTCACTTTCTTCAACCGTTCCAATAAATCGTCAGACACTCTTGGCCTGCCATCTGCCATTCTCTCCCCTGTCCATTCTGAAGTCAGAGCTTTTATGTACTCTGGCGAAGCTCCTACTGTTTGAGCTAACACTGAAGAACAAGACATGCCACAAAGGAGTAGAAAGGCAAATCTAATAAAGAAACTGGTTCTTTTCATGACACAAACATTTTTTAATCTATAGATTCTAATTTGACTTATAACCCGGATTTTGCTTCAGTTGCGGGTTCAGGACAAGTTCCTTTATAGGAATTGGATAGAGGTAATAGTAATCGAGGAAGCTTTTAGGCTTCAGACGATGCACTACATATCCTTCCTGATTAGCACTGGAAGCAACGTCATTATAACCCAATATCTGGAGGGTATTCTTGTATTCAGAATTCTTCACATAGCAACCAGTCATCTGTTTATCAAGATAGTTACATTTCTTCCATCTGCGCAAGTCGTCAAAAGCGAAGTTCTCTGCAAACAGTTCTACAGACCGCTCACGACGAATCTCCCACAACAATGGAGGAACCGTCTGGTCACGATTAGGGTCAAAGCTATCATTAATATCAGATACCACCATATTGGCCACGCCTGCACGCGGACGCAACTTATTGATTGTAATGTCTGCCACCGACTGGTCGAACTGGTCGAACTTGCCGAGCTCACACATTGCCTCTGCATAGTTAAGCATAGTTTCCTCAATGCGGAACTTTGCTATATCAGTAGTGTTCTGAGCATGTTTATTGAGACAGTCTGCGGTATTATAGTATTTCCAGAACCAATAACCATGATATCCTGTCATAGGATTTCCTCCCCTCTCCGGGTCAAGACGGAAACGAGGTGCATAGCCATTCACAGTAGAGTTGTTCCATGCAAATCCAGGAAGAGTCTTTGTCCCATTAGAGATTTTCTGCATCAGATCAATATTCCCTGTATAGTCTATACTGTCCTGATAAGTCACAACATGAGTATCATTGCCAATAGTGATTTGCTCACCTACGCGATAACGTTTGTAATTACGGTCGTTGTTGCCTGTAACATTAAGTCTGTACGGAGGCAATATTGAGAAGAAGAGGCGAAGATCACGATTACGGAACTCCTTGTAAGGAGTCTTGTCTCCCTCATAAAGAGGACTTGCACCTATAGGTTTGCCATCACTGCAAAGGTAAAGGTTTACAAGGTCTTTGGTTCCTTCGTAGCTATTGCCGGATGCTCCAGCCTGACGTCCGCCCTGGTGCCATAATCCAGCTTCATCAGAGTACTCAAAATAAAGCAGAACACCGGGAACCCCTGACAAACTCTCTGATGTAAAAAGTCTGCCATAGTTATCTGAGATATTAGGAACTGCGTCTATGAGTTTCTTAGAGTAGTTGGCACATTCATTGAGATATGTATCTGCACCATCAAGATCATGATACTTACGCCACGTACCTTCAAACAGAGTGAAACGAGAGATGAGTGCCTGTACTACCTTCTGATTGATAGTGTTGTTGCCATCACCATCAGGTTTGATGTTCTCCTCTGCATATTTCAAGTCACGCAGAATATTCTCCGCAGTTTCGTCACGTGAAGCACGAGGTCCATAAAGAACATATTTGTCTCCCTCTCCAATGACATGTTCAACCCATGGCACGCCTCCATACTTAGAAAGCAGGTCGAAATACTTCAGCGAACGGAAGAAGAGTCCAACACTCCTCCAGTGAGCCTTATCAGCGTCTGTCATATTCGAGCCGTCTATATTGTCAAGCATTGTATTGACCTGACGAATGTAGCTATAGTCCCAATTGGAATTGCCTGTTTCCTCTGTAACGGTCTGATAAGCCCATGGATTGTTATTGGTGCCATTGTTGTTGACCATCAAGTTGGAGTTGATGTCGGCATCCCAAGCACTTGTTGACGTAGAGCTGAATATGCTGTATAATCCCCAAGCATAAGTCTTGAAATTCTGATATGTCTTGAAAGCTGTTGTAGTGGTCTGCCTATCCTTTGGTTCTATTTCAAGATCGCTTGCGCAAGATACCAACATCAGACAAACGACAGCCAATATTGCACTTATTTTATTCATTGTCATAACGATAAAAAATTATGATTATTTAGAACGTTAAGTTAATGCCAAGCGTAAACTTACGCATTACCGGATAAATAGAGCCACCTTCACTAACTCCTACCGCATAGCCACGTATCTGACTATCGGGATGGAGCCCGTCCGGCATATGATTTAGTGAGAACAAGTTCTCACCACCAATGAATACTGAGGCTGCGCCAATACCACACTTGGCAAGCAACTGATGAGGCAGACTATAGGAAAGCACGAGACTCTTCAAATCAATATAAGCACCATTGAGCAGATATCGAGTCTGTACTTGTGTGTTTGCAGAAGTATTATATCCATTCTTCGAATAAAGTCGTGGATAGAAAGCATTCTGTTTGTCTGCTCTCCAGTAGTTAAGCAAGTCGGTATATAAAGCATAATCATTAGCACTTGGAAGCGGTGCTGAATAGCTATTCCACATCCACAGATCACGCTTGCCAACTCCTGAGAACAAGAATGTTAGATTCCAGCCCTTCCAACTTACGTTACCGTTAATACCAAAAGTATAGCGTGGGGTGGAATTACCAATGATACGGCGTGATCCTGGGTCATCAACAGTATTAAGTGATTTCCATACCTTACCGTCAGCATCAGCATTCTTATACATCATATCACCAGGATTAGGTGCAGCACCCTCGAAGTAAGGGATGCCTGGTTTCAACGTTCCACCAGTCAATTCTCCTGCACCAGTTGTTTTGAGCGTTCCTTCCACGAAATCGTCTACAGTATAGAGTCTGTCACTGACATAACCCCATATCTCACCTAACTTCATGCCTTCATAATATGGCATGTCAAGGCTCTTGGTAGGGTTGTTATACTTCATTATCTTCGACTGGGCATCACTCAGATTGAAACCGATGCTATAAGCTACTTCACCTACCACATCACGCCAATTCATTTGCAATTCCCATCCATACGTACGCATATTGGCGGCATTCTGCAATGGAGCTGCAGCTCCTAGTACAACAGGATAGTCTGCACCTGGGCCAAGCATATCAAGAGTTTCACGTCGGAAAATATCAAAGCTACCAGAGAGCCTGTCATCGAACAGTCCCCAATCAAGACCGAAATTGGTTGTACGGACTTTCTCCCAAGTGAAGTTTGAACGTACAAGCACAGGAGTAGTGAGTGTAATAGGTCTCTCACCGTTAATTCCCCACATTGCCCTTGTTGAGTTCATAGTCGGCAAGTATGAATACTCTGCTATATTCTGATTACCTATACTTCCCCAGGATGCACGAATTTTCAAATTAGATATCCACTTGACATTTCTCAGGAAAGCCTCCTGATTGATACGCCAGCCAGCTGAGAAAGAAGGGAAGAATCCCCAACGGTGACCTTTAGGGAACTTGGAAGAACCATCATATCTTCCCGATGCTTCAAGTAGATAGCGATCCATAAATGAGTAGTTAGCACGGTAGAACCATCCCCAGATAGCACTGTCTACATAACTATCATTTGTGGTAATCAATCCAGTAGCCTGACTGAGTGATGGCAAATTGTCATTAATCATCTCATTGCGGCTCGTAGAAAGCAATTCATATTCGGAGCGCTCAAAATTGGTACCGCCGACAAAGGTAAAGTCATGCTCGCCCCACTTATTCTTGTATGTACCAAAAAGATTCAATGCATCATAATCGGTATCTGCCTTTTGAAGACGATATACAGAATAAGGTGTATTTGAAGGAACTAGAGTATTATCACGTGTGTCGGCAAAATCATCAAGTTTCTTATTATACGTCTTATTGGTATAGAATGTCTTATTGATAGAGTATTCACCCGTAATGGTAAGTTGCTTGAAAGGCTTTATCAAGACACGTCCTATCATATTTGTCCTGTCATAGCGATTTTTCGCAGGAACAATTCTTCTTAAAAAGTTCGCGGGAGTATAGTACTCATAGTAAGTGCCATTTATTGTAGTTCCGTCAGTTGGAGCAAAAGAAGGCTGGAAAATGGTCTGAGCCCAAATATCTCGGCCATTATTTCCCGATGCATCAGGGTCTGTTTTGTTGCTGTGGGTATACAGTACTGTCAGATCTGTAGTTAACCAATTAGTTATGTCGGCACTAACAAAAGAACTAATATTGTATCTTCTGAAGTAATCCTTGTTGGTTATAAGTATTCCATTCTGATCCAAATAACCGGCAGAAAAACGGTATTTCACCTTTTCACCGCCACCGCTTACTGCCATGTCATAGATTTGCTGGAAACCTGTAGTAAGCATATCTTTTGTGGCATCAGTCTGCTTAAGGAAATAAGGGAAGCCATCCACCTCTGCATAACCATCTGGATAAGCTGACGGATCAGCCTTATATTTATCCAACAAATCTAGCCATGTGTCATAATCCTGTCCACCTTGGAACACCTTATCACCTCTGCTCTTCAATGCGACGATAGTTTCATAAGGTGTTGCACGGGTAGGCAGCTCCTGAGGATTGCTCATCGACAACTTCGTTGACAAAGTCACAGTAGGCTTGCGTCCATGTTCTGATTTCTTCGTTGTAATAAGTATAACGCCAAATGCTGCACACGCACCATATATAGCTGAGGCAGAAGCATCTTTCAGTACGGAGACGGATTCTATGTCGTTAGGATTAATTGCAGAAATATCCATAGAGATTCCATCAACGAGTACTAATGGAGAGCCACCGTTGATACTTGAAGTTCCTCGGATTTGGAAGTTATAGCCAGAACCTGGCTCACCACTATTGCCGGTAAGTACCAAGCCTGGTACGTTGCCTACCAGAGCTTCGGCTATAGAGTTTACAGGACGGTCGGCTGCTATATCATCCATCTTCACCTGACTGACTGAACCGGTAAGATTGACTTTCTTTTGTGAGCCATAACCTACGACAACAACTTCGTTTAGCTCTTTCAAGTCGTCTGATAATGCTACGTCTATCGTTGTCAGATTATTAACTACTACCTCTTTAGGGGTATATCCTACGTAGGTAAACACCAGAGTTGTACCAGGCGAAGCCTTTACGCTGAATTTTCCATCAATGTCAGTGACACCTACAGTCGTACCATCACTTTTTTTCGTTACACTGACGCCAATTAACGGGTCATTGTTTTTCTTGTCTATTACATGACCGGTAATAGTCTTGAGGTTCTGTGCCCACAACATAGCAGGCATAAAAACCATCAAGAGAAATAATATTTTTAGTTTGGGCATAATTGTGATTATATTTTTTAAGGTAATTAATAAAGAATCATAGACCAGAATCACTAAGGAAACCTCCGTCAACAGGAACTGTGATGCCAGTAACAAAACTTGCCTTCGCATCGTCAATCAGCCAATCTATGCATCCTACCAGTTCATCAGCCTCGCCGAAACGTCCCATTGGGGTGTTATGAATAATATTAGCACCACGACTACTGTAGCTACCATCAGAGGTGAGAAGTAACTTACGACTACGGTCGTTGAGAATAAAGCCCGGAGCAACCGCATTAACGCGGATGTTTGCCGGAGCCAGATAGGCAGCCAGCCATTGCGTGAAGTTGGATATACCAGCCTTGCTCAGAGCATACGCCGGCACTCGCGAAAGAGGACGATAGGTATTCATCGAGGCAAAGTTGATGATATTGCCGCCACCTGCTTCTATCATGTCCTGAGCAAAGAGTTGTGATGGTATCACTGTTCCCATTATATTTACATTTATGACATCAAGGAAACGCTCTGTGTCAAGATTGAAGAAACCTCGGACTCCTTCTGCGCCTTGCAGCTCTTTCTGGTCATAACGGTTAATGGTACAGACTGCATCAGGCTGATTGCCTCCAGCTCCATTGATGAGCACCGTGCACAGCCCTACCTCAGAGCGTACCCTATTGCGAAGAGCCTCAACCTGCTTGCGGTCTTTAACATCGCAAGTCATTGGTATGCACTTGCCTCCATCCTTGAGGATGTTGGCTTCTGTTATCTTAAGTTTCTCTAGGCTGCGGCCTACCAGTACCACAGTATATCCTCTATTTGCCAGCACACGTGCAACTACGGAGCAAATAGTACCCCCAGCACCAGTTACTACTACAATTTTGTTTTCCATAAGTTTCATCTTCAAATGTTGGTATAAATAAGTTATCTTTCAAAACACCATTGTTTTGGATTGTCATAGCATATAGCTTTAATTAGATGTCCTATCCACTTCTCATCACAAGGGAATATTCCAGACTGCATTTTCTCTGTCACAAAAGAGCAAAGTATGCGACGAAAATAATCGTGACGCGAATATGATAACAAGCTACGCGAATCTGTCGTCATGCCTACAAAGTGACTCAAGAGTCCATAGCTTGCGAGAGTGCGGAGCTGGCTTGTAATTCCCAGCAAGTGATCATTCCACCACCAGGCTGGTCCCAACTGTATCTTTCCAGAAACGCCATCTTCTGCAAACGAGCCAGTCAGCGTTGCTAAAGCTGCATAATCTGACGGATTGAGCGAATAGAGTATAATCTTTGGCAGTGTACCTGCCTTCTCTGCATCATCAAGCAATTGCACTATACTGCCAATATCGCAAGGACTGCCTATAGTAGCATAGCCGCCTGCCGCTCCAGTAAGTGTACGCAATCGGCTGCTTGTATAGCGTTGCGCCCCTATGTGCAGTTGCACTACCCAATGGCGTTTAGCATACATTTGCAGAAGTTTGTGGAGCACGTATGAGCGCAACTGCATAAGTTCCGTTTCCGTAACTTGTTGGTCTTTCAACAGACGGTCAAAGATTCCTGACGCCAATGAAGGCTCTGGCAGCTCATAACGATAGCCTGCATCGAGAGCATGGTCAGTTATACGGCAGTTAACCGAATGGAAATCGTCAATACGTTGTTCTACTGCTGCGAGGTAAGACAGAAGGTCATCAAACCGCAACTGTGCCATCCAGTCTTTGCGGAATGCCAGTATACTATCGCCTCGCAGTGATGGTCGAACCTCAATACCAGACTTCAGACTTGCCTTATGATGCAGGCTGACATCACTGAGCAAATCATCTGATGTGCAAGCAGTCTCCACATTCCAGAACTTCAACAGTGATATTGGAGTGACTGAGCGTTCAGCAAGCTGCCGGTTGCACTCATTCCATACAGCCTCACCATTATCTGCCGACAGAAGTTCATCAATGCCAAAGCCCCTTTTCAATTCCATTGCTGACCAGTGAAACAATGGATTGCCCAATGTGTAAGGGCACGTCTCAGCCCACGCCATAAACTTGTCATGAGTAGAGGCATTTCCTGTAATGCAGCTTTCTGGCAAGCCATGTATACGCATTGCCCTATGCTTATACGGATCAGCAGCAACCCAAATAGCACCAATATCAGTAAGAGGATTGTTGTCAGCCAGACCATGAGGGTCAATATGACTGTGATAGTCCACTATTGGCAACGCCTTGGCATAGTTCTCATAGAGACTGGCTGCCAGATCGCTCGTGAGCATGAAACGCTCTGTTATAAACTCACTCATAGTAGTAACAGCTTAAAAATAGCCCCCGTTCTTTACCATTTCAACAGCTGAGAAGCCTGGGCTAACCCATCCGCGCATCTCACGTTCATTGCGTTTTATCTCCTCTGCCCTTAGCAGCACGTCGTAGGCTATTGCACGCGGCACTACCACTACTCCATCAATGTCTCCAAAGATGACATCTCCCGGTTTAATGTAAACCTTGCCTATGCGCAAAGGCACCTGATAGCCGGTAATCTTAGTACGGCCTAAAGAGCCATTTGATGAACGGTAGCGGTAGAACACAGGAAAGTTCAGAGCCAACACCTGCAAGGTGTCACGCAGACCTCCGTTGATGACAGCGCAGCGCGCTCCACGTGCGATAGCCGATGCCGTCATAACCTCGCCCCAGTGGGCTGCCTCTACTTCTTCACCGGCATCCCACACAACGCAGCAGCCTTTAGGCATGGCATCTAACATCTGTGCACGGTAGTCCATCTCACCATCTACTGTCGGGTCTGGATTACTTCTGATGGTAAATGCAATGCCACATGTAGGCTTTTCCGTGCGAAGAGGTATAATATTGACGGGTAATGCCTGATCCATGAAAGTAAACTCACGCAAAACATCATTCACTGCACCGGTATAAAGTTTCTCATAGCGGTCGCACAATTCACTTTCAGAGATAGGAAACTCTGTATTGTCTACCTTATCAAGCTTTTCGCGGAGCTTGTCAAGATTCATCATATTCTTGTTCTGACTCATTTTGTATAATGTTTTATTTTACATTGCTTTTTTCCATTAATCCTTTCAGGTAACCTGTGGCAAAGATGTGTCCCAGCATCTCGTATGCCGGATTGTCTCCGCTCTCTCCTGCCATGACAGGGGCATGATCTGTTCTGACGATACCGTTAAAACCTACTTCATCATAAGCCTCAACACAAGCTTTCATGTCTGTCATGCCCTCATCATGGAATGTTTCCTGAAACTTCTCTGCCGTTCCCTTAAGGTCTCGGAAGTGCACAAAGAATATTTTCTTCATTTTTCCATAGTGACGAATCACTTCCGGGATATTTTCACCCATTGCGGCAAAGGAGCCTTGGCAGAGCGTTATACCGTTGTATTCACTGGGATAGAGTTCAAGGGCTTTATCGATATTCTCCACACTACGGAAGATGCGAGCCACACCTTGCAGTTTTGGAACTGGCGGATCGTCTGGATGCAACGCAAGTTTAACCTTGCAATCTTCTGCCACAGGCAGTATCCGGTCCATAAACCACTTGTAGTTATCCCATATTTTCTCATCGCTGACATCTTCCGCTTCAGTGCGTAAAGGTGCTTTATCAACAAGTGAAGCATCGAAGGCTGTCACCAAGGCTCCGCCTCTTCCTCGCTTTGAAAATGAAGTACGAAACCAGCCTGACTGTGGCATGAAGTTGTAGCACATTGTGGATATATGGAGTGCCGACATATTTTTGAGCACTTGCTTGAAATGCTCCAGTTCCTCCTCACGGCCGGGGAGTCCGAGTTTTATGTGGTAGTGTGGCGGCGCTGGCTCAATGACCTGAAGGTCTAAGCCTGCATCCGCCAGGCTTTGTTTGGAATAGAGCATCGCCTTGAAGTCCCACGGCTTCATGTAGTATTTCTCTGGAGGCAAGGCCGCAACGGCATAGTCTACTCCCAACTGCTTTGCCACCTGCCACTTAATGCTGGGCAATGTGGGCAAATACCATGCTATTTTCATCATGATTTTAGAATTTTCTTTTTTGTTTTACGCTGTTTTAAATACAATAGTAATGAGAATATCAGGCACATCACTCCGGCTATCTCACCATACAGTCCACCTGTCTCATGGATTGACGGAATGCTGATACCGCAGAACATTAATCCTGAAACGAGCATTGCAAAGACAAAGACATGCGACAGTGTGTACTTATAACTTTCTGAAATGACTGGTTTGTCTGCTTCAGCAATAGGTTTGGCAAGCTTCTCAAAGAAGGCATCACGTTCAGGAGTATGTTTCTCTTTCTCACCAATCCAGAGAGGATATAAGTATATTACGAAGCAGATCACTATCTCTATGCAGGTAGCCATCTCCCAAGAGAGTTGAGGCAACAGGTTAAGCACTATGCCAGAAGCAATGCCAATGCTCATAGTGAGCACCACCGAGGTTTGGCTAGGACGACGACATACAATGCCCAGCACCAAAGGTATGCCTATTGGTATGGCGAGGATGCCTGTAAACAACTTATTAGCTTCAAAAGCTCCACCAAAGCCTCGTATGCCTATAGCACCTATAATAATCAGTATGCCTACGAGTACAGTTGACAGACGACCTACTACTAGCAGACGGTTTTTGCTTGCTTTGCAGTCCATCATACGGGCATACACATCATTGGTAAGCACACTTGCCATGATGTTATACTCTGAATTGAGTGATGACATTGTAGCTGCAAACATCGAAGAGAACATGATTCCCATTAGTCCGACAGGCAGCAACATTGATGAAACCGCAACGTACGACATTTCAGGGTCTGCTATCTTTGGAATGATGAGAGGCGAGGCTACAGCTGGCAAAAGGAATATAGGTGTGAATACAAAGAACAGGACACCACTCCAAAAGCCAACGTTTGACGCTGATTTCTCGTCACGAACACAATAGAACTTCTGTATGAATGTCCAGTTCTCATTGTATTTTATAATTGTCATAATGCCGTAAATCGTCAGCCAGAACCATCTTCCGTCCGGTCCGTTAAACCATGTCATGTGGTCAGGCATCTGTGCTTGCAAAGACCCAATGCCCCCAACCTGACCCAATGTCAGCGGTAGCAATATTAGGGTAATGAGTATGAGTATGATAAACTGTACAGTACTCATGATAGTCACAGTCCAGATTCCACCTATGAAATTGAAGGCTGTCACCACAATACCTGAAATCACTATAGCCCACTCCAAAGACAATGGCGTGACAACCGTAATGAAGACTCCTATGGCATACAGTCTGACCATATTGTCAAGGAAGCGCATAAATAGTCCGGCAAAGGTCATAAACTTCCTCACTCCATAGCCATAGCGCACCTCAAGATACTGCATAGGCGTGGAGTGGCCGGTGCGACGCCAATAGCGTCCAAAGAACACACCGCCAATGACGCAGGCTGGCACTGTTGTCCAGAACACAGTACATGCCACAAGTCCCCACTTATAGGCTATGCCGGCATAGGCTACGAAGACGAAGGTACTGAAAAGCCCCATAAAGTTGGTGATGGTTGCCATTACCCAAGGAATGGCACCTCCTCCATTAAAATAGGAACCAACATCCTTGACCAATCTGCCAAAAGAAAAGCTGATGACTCCCATCAAGACTATGTAGATGAAGACAGCTACATAGTCTAGTTGCTGAAGCATTAAACTGTCCATTGATATTTAGAGAACTCCTTTATCAACAATCATAATTGGAGAATCATAGACTGGCACCTTGCCGATGATAGTTTTATTACTACTTGTTGTTACCAGTGATGAAGGTATCTCATATACGTTACCCGTTAGGACATCAACACATACAGGCTGCTGCATGGCTGCGTTTATCGTCAATGTGGTATAGCTCATGCTGTTGGTATTCTGTGGTATTTTGCTACCATCCCAATAGAGGACACTGATATTGCCTTTAGCGTCAGAGTATGTATTCACACACATCCCTTCACCATTCTTGCCAATAACAGAAGTTCTGGCAGGTTGCAGGTTCTTGAAATGATGGAAGAGTGATGCATAGTTCTGCACGGCACGGTATGCCACCTTAGGACGTACAGCCTCCTTAAGTGGACTCGACTGCAACAATCCCTTCACATTGATTGTTGACACATATTTGTTTTCGCCATTTGGATAGACCATATCAATGATTGAGAACACACTAGATTCCACTCCATGAGCATGGTCACCAGAGAGACGGCGCAAATCCCATTTAGCCTGAGAGAGTTCTGTCCAGTCATAGTCCGTCAAAGCTCCACCTTTATGACCTTGTGATGGTGCACCATTCTCGCCCTGTCGAAGTTTAAGTCCTGGTGCTTTCTCACTTATGATGGTCTTGAATGCTTCCACATCTTTATATGCGTCTTCCGGCCGGTAAGTATAGCCGTGATAAGAAATCCAATGGAACAATCCCAACTTGTCTGTCGCCTTGATCTTGTCAAGACACTCAGTCAAAAGTTCCTTGTTGAGTACACAGAAAGCCAATCCTGCTATGCGGCACTGTGGGTCAACAGACTTAAGCATAGATGCTGTACGGACATTCATGTCCACAATGGCATCTGCGTCTATCTTTCCGCTCAAGTCCGGCTCATTCCAAATCTCCCAATCGCTCACTCTGCCACGGAAGTGCTCTGCAAGGGCTTTCACCCAGTTGTCCCAAGCCTTCTTTGCTTCCGCCGACACAGGCATTCCACCACCGAGGTTGGCATTGCCACCACCTTCATATATTGGATTGCCGTAGCTCGTCTGCAACCAGATGCGATGACCGCGTGCAATGGCATCATCAACAATATGGTCAAGCCATGAGAAATCGTAAACGCCTTTCTGACGCTCTGTTTTTGCCCAACCTGCCTGCATGCGCAGATTCTTAATACCAAGTTTCGGAAGATATGCCTTATAAGCATCATAATCTGTATAATCACGGTCGAAAGTCTCACATCCCACTGTCAGAAGGTCTGTTCTAGCCTGGTTAACGTTCAATGGCTTTACACTGTCCACTTTATTATATCCATTGGCAAGTATAAATTTCGGAGTCATCTGCACAAGAACTGTTGTGCCTTCTTTCAAGAGATTGGCAGTAGTATTGACAGTAATACCATTATAAGAGACTGTGATGTCATACTCGCCAAGATGCGCCTTGCCTGTAACATCACCATTCCTGTCACTCTTCTTTTCCCATTTTGTAGTCCATTCGCCACAAACCAACTGCTGCCACGCACGCCCGTTGGCTTTCAATGTCCAATCGCTTCTGAACAAAGCAGCATTTGGTTTCCAATGGCGTTTCTGCCAAAAGCCCCAAAGGTTGACACCATGCACTGCCGGATGACTGTAAGCTGCAATGAGGAAGTCGCGAGTGTAATCTGCCTGCAAATCCTCATCATCGGTATTAATGTCAAACTCCGTTATCTGCACGGGTATATTTTCCTTGTAGAACATATCCAGGTCAGAGAGCACCTGGATAGGGCTTCGAGGCTGTGCGCCTACATGTCCCTGTACTCCTGCAGCCTCAACAGGTGCGCCTTTAGAGCGAAGATCCTTGATGATATTAATGTACTGGCTGATGACCAACGGACTCTGAGTTCCGTTGAGCATGCCATAGTCGTTTATGAACAACTGTGCGTCAGGGTCAAGCTTCTTAGCCTCTTTAAACCACTCTACGGCCACATCCTTTGGTAAATACTTGAAGAAGTCCTTCTCATGCATCATCTCATTAACCACATCCCAGGCTATGACCTTACCCTTGGTGTATGCCATTCGCTCATAAAACTGTGCCTGAATGAACTTTCGGAACACCGCCGTATCCCGCTCGGCTATGAGACGCATATATCGAGGATTGAACTTCCAGCCAGGCCATACGAGATTGTGGCCACGCTGACGCATTCCGTTTTTATAGAGCCAGTCGAAAGCTTTCAGCGTCTGCTGCTTATGCTTGTCGTCCCACGACCAGCCATAAGTTTTGAATCCGTTCTCCATAACGGCTGTATTGAAGAATTGCAACAGCTTTTGCTTATAGGTCTTTGCATCAGCATCGTCTGAAGCCAATGTTTCCTCATTGACCGCCGTTCCCCAGATGAATGCAGAGCGACGCATCTTGATTTTCACATCAGCTCCTTTTATTTCATTTCCTTTGGCATTTACAACATGCACCATAAGTGGAGCTGTACGAAGTTGGTCTATTCGCTTCAATGCCTCTGTACGCCAAGCGGCTCCTTCCTCTCGACCTGCATAAGTAAGACGGGTCTTGGGCAAATCTTTAGCCTCAAGGCTATGATGGTAATTGCGAATTTCCACGCCACCGACTTGTACTTTCTGTGTTAATGTTGCGAAAGCCAACACAGCAACAGCCTCACCAGCGCGAAGGTCAGTAGAAGCGGTAAACGGGAATGTGAAGGTCTTCCATTCTGCACCATCATTGACTTGTGTGACAATGCTCTTCTCCCAGGGGCTCACGGCCCTCTGGAAATAGAACTGTATCGAAGACTCGCCAGTCTCCTGCCTGGCATAGACGGTGCGAACTGTTACGACAGCCTGCAGAACATCGCCTTTCTTGACATCAGATGTTGAGCGGAACTTAAGTTCACAATTGTAATAATCGCTAGATGCTTTAGTGTTTTCAACTTCCAAAGCCTTCTTTCCATCTTCTGTAATGATAAGGCGGCACGATGATAATAGTCCGCCATTGCGGCTGTCCTGAAATATATAGTCCTTCCCCATACCATTCATTGCCGCCACTATGTCGTATGACTTTTTCTGAGCCCATACTGTCAATGAAAGCATCAGACAAACAAGAGAGAATAGTGTTTTTTTAATCATCGATTTGTCAATTATCTAATGTTATTTTTATTTTCTTATCTTTTACCATTATGTAGTAGTCACCCGACTCCAATATTTTTTCTCCTTTATCGTTGACATAAGACAGATTATCCTCCGGCACCAAGTTGAAGACAAACGTCTCTGTTGTACCTTTGCGGATGTTGCGTTTCTCGAAATGCAGCAACTCCTTGATTGGTCTCGTTATGCTGCTCACAGGGTCGCGAACATACCACAGTACGGTTTCCTTGCCATCCATGGCACCGTTGTTGGTAACGTCAACACTTAGTCTGAGCGTATCACCGCGATGTACTGTCAAACTTGGGACATTTATATCTGAATAATCATACCTGGTATAACTCTATCCATAACCAAAATCGTATAATGGCTTACTGTTAATATCCTGATAAAGTCCCATAGTAGGACGACTGCTCTGCCGTGCATTATAATAAATAGGTATCTGCCGAGTGTCAAGTGGGAAGGTAATGTTCAATCGTCCGGAAGGGTTGACCTTGCCTGATATGATGTTTGCCATAGCCGTACCTCCACATATTCCCGGTTGCCAAATCTCCAATATAGAATTGCACAATGGTTCCAGGCGCACCAGCTCTGTAGGTCTGCCTGCTGATAGTACGAGAACAATAGGCTTGCCTGTTTTTGCAATTGCTACTACCAGTTCTTCCTGTATCTGAGGCAATGCAATAGAAGCCCGCGAAGCATTCTCGCCACTCCAAGCAGCTCTCTCGCCCATCATCATAACCACTACATCAGCCTGCCTTGCAACTTTTTCTGCCTCTGCAAAGCCTGAACGGTCAATTGAATCGAAGTCGCAGCCACGGGCATAAAGCAGTTTCTCTTTACCAAAGACTTTTTCCATGCCTTCATAAAGTGTCTCGGCATCCTTGTCGCAACCGAAGCAACGCCACGAACCGATTATCTCATGCAGGTCTTTTACCATAGGACCGATGAGTGCTATGCGCTTATTACTACCCAGAGGCAACAAGTTATTGCTGTTTTTCAACAAAACCATACTCTCCTCTGCCATACGCTCAGCCAAAGCTTTATATTCTGGCTTCAACACTCGCTGACTTTCGGGAAGTTCCTTAGTATAGGGATTTTCAAAGAGTCCAAGTTCAAACTTCACCTTTAAGATGCGGCTTACAGCAGTGTCAACAGTTTGCATGGATACTTTGCCTTCATTGATTAGCTTTGGAAGATAGTCAAGAAAGCATCTGTCAAGCATATCCATGTCCAGTCCTGCATTAAGAGCCAATCGGGCACAGTCCTTACGATCGGCAGCATAGCCCTGTGATATAAGTTGAAAGACTGCCATCCAGTCGCTCACCACAAAGCCAGGCATCCCCAACTGTCCTCTCAACACATCGGTAAGATAATGGTGGTTTGCTGTTGCCGGCACACCATTGATGTCATTGAAAGAACTCATCACCGTCCTGGCACCTGCCTTTATTGTAGCAACGTAAGGCGGGAGATAGGTATCCCACATGGATTGGTCAGCAATCTGCGTGGCTGTGTAGTCACGACCTCCTTCACTCATGCCATAGCCCACAAAATGTTTGAGGCAAGCCACAACCCTGTCTGGCGCAGAAATTGTATCACCTTGATAACCACGAAGTTCAGCCACACCAAGTGTAGAGACAAGATAAGGGTCTTCACCAAATCCTTCCGACACACGTCCCCAACGAGGGTCATGGGTGATGTCGAGCATTGGTGAGAACACCCATTCTGTGCCCGAGGCACGCGCCTCTTTTGCTGCCATATGAGCAAGTTGCTCTACAAGCTCAGGATTCCACGAACAACCTTGAGCAAGGGGAATAGGATAAACAGTGCGGAAACCATGAATGACATCGTAGCCGAAGAGTACCGGAATACCAAGACGTGTCTGCATGGCACGCCTCTGCAGCCGGTTGCGCTCTACGGCATTGTCATTGAAATTAATAACAGAACCAACCAACGGAGAAAGTTCATTCTCCCTGCCATAACTTATGTTGTTGATATTGATGTTTGAGCCTATCAGGAACTGGTTGAGTTGATAAACCTTTTCTTCCACAGTCATGCGTGAGAGCAAATCAGCCACTCTCTCATCGACAGGCAGGTCAGCGCGCTGATAAGGCAGTACGCTCTTCTTAGGTTGGGCAGCAAACACAGATAAGCTCAAAGCAAAAGATAGCAGTAATGCAATGCAATTTGTTGATTGTCCCATTATATCAAAATTATTTCACTTCAAATGTTTCGGTAGCCCTTATGTCCTGCGATGAAGCCGCTGCATAAGCTGTGTATGTACCGCTATCGCAGACCCATTGTTCCTTTTTATTATCAAAAGAGGCAAGGTCTTGACGGTTAAAGGTCATCGTAAGAGTCTGACTCTCACCAGGAGCCAGTTCTTTCGACTTTGCGAAAGCACGAAGTTCTTTCACAGGTTTAGGCATATTGCCTTTTGGTGCTGATACATAGAGTTGTACGACCTCCGCACCCGAATGATTACCATTGTTGGTGACATCTACGGTTACCTTGAAGTCATCGTCACATTTATTTACCTTCAGATTACTATAACCGAAAGTAGTATAGCTCAAACCATAACCGAAAGGATAAAGCGGTTTGACGTGTTTAGTGTCAAAATAGCGATAGCCCACAAAGATATCCTCTGCATAACGCACTGCCCGGTCGCTACCTGGCGAAAGCGGGAAGTTCTTTGCCGACGGGAAATCGGTATAGTTGCAAGCCCAAGTCATAGGCAGCTTGCCTGATGGAGACACTTTGCCAGACAAGACATCAGCAACGGCATTGCCTGCTTCCTGACCAGGCATCCAAATATGCATGATGGCATCAAAACATTCTGTGCCATAATTGCCAAGGTCGATAATGCTGCCCATATTGAGGAGCAACACGGCTCGTTTGCCTGCTTTGTGGCAGCTCTTGAGCACATGCTGTATCATCTGTTGTTCGGTATCGCTCAGCATGTAGTCGCCCTTCTCAAGATGGCGGTCGTCACCCTCGCCTGCCATACGGCCAATAGTCACAATGGCAACATCGCTGCCAGCTACGGCATTATCTATCAGTGCTGCATCTACTGGCATTTCTTTTATGTCTGGCACAACCCAGAAGGTCTCATTGGGAAGCTTTGATTTTTCTTTCGTTAGATAATTCTTATACTTCCTGGCAAGTCTTTCTTCGAGCCTGAACCCACATTCAGAAAAACCTTCGTCAATGTTCACCTTATATTTTCGGTTTACATTGCCACTGCCAGAGCCTCCCACAAATGTGTCATAACTGGCATTGCCAAAGAGGGCAACCTTCGTACTTTTAGACAGAGGAAGAGTCTGCCCCTTGTTCTCAAGAAGCACCATGCCATGTGCCGCCTGCCGACGAGCCGTCTGAGCATGCGCTGCAAGATCGGGCTTATTACTGTATGTGTAATGATTGAAGACCGGTGTACGCTGTATGACATCAAGCATACGACAGACATTGCGGTTTAGTTGCTCCTCGGTAAGCGTACCATTCTTCAGTCCTTCCTTTATCTCGTCGTATTGGTGTTGTGTGCCAGGCATGAGCAGGTCGTTGCCGGCCGCCTCCTGCAAGGCACCGTTTTCCTCAGCCCACCAGTCAGTCATCACCACACCATCGAATCCCCATTCCTTGCGGAGAACGGTTTCAAGAAGCCAGGAATTCTGCGATGCCAGCGTACCATTTATCTTGTTGTAAGACGACATGACACACCATGGCTGAGCCTTCTTGACTGCTATCTCAAACCCTTTAAGATAAATTTCACGCAAGGCTCGCTCACTGACCTGTACGTCTATGCCATTGCGCATAGTCTCCTGGTTGTTTGCCGCAAAATGTTTTATCGTTGCTCCTACGCCATTTTTCTGTATGCCCTGTACATAAGCAGCGGCAATGTTTCCCGTTAGATACGGATCCTCGGAATAGTATTCAAAGTTGCGTCCGCACAGTGGGTTGCGCTGGATATTCATGCCTGGAGCCAGAAGTATGTCAACACCATACTCCTTAACCTCATTGCCAATATCCTCGGCCATTTTCCTCACCCCCTCAACATCCCAACTCGCTGCCAAGGACGTGCCTGTGGGAAAAGCCGTGCAATAATACGTCTGATTGTCAAAATTCCTGATAGGGGAAATGCGCAAGCCTGCCGGTCCATCAGCAAGTGCCAAGACAGGTATGCCCAAAGTGTCAATGCCATGGCTGTCTGCGGCGGCTCCGACTACACGCCCTACGGACATACTCGTAATCACCTCATGGCTGTAGCGCTCAGGCATTCCAGGAACACCCTCTGGAGGATTGGCAGGACCGCGGGACCTACCCATCAGTAAGTCAATTTTCTGATTCTGGGTGAGTTTTGATACGACTTCCTCCATTGTACGGTCTCCAAACATTTTCTCCTGAATACCAGTACTGCTACAGGACAAGAGACCCAAGCTTCCAAATAGCATCATAAAATTTAATAGGTGTTTTCTTGCCATGACAATCATGTTCAATTAATGTTTTTGGTCTTTAAAGACGAAATGTTGTTTTCCTGAAAACAATCTTTTTACCTTAAATATATTAGTAATACTTATGAAGAAATAGCAATTGTCAATGCTGAAGCTATTTCGCTATGAACTTATGCCCATTCTGAATGTAAATACCTTTAGAAGGCTTTGCAACACGCTGACCACTCAGATTATAGACAGGAGCGTCCATGCGCAATGCGGTATTAATCTTTGTAGAATTGATTCCGGTAGATACGCCATCGACTTTCAACTTTACCGACTTCACGTCTATCGTCTCCGTATAAGCACCTTCATCCTTGTTGACATCGCCTTCAATTGCCTTCATTTGCAGGCGTACCTTGCCAACGTCGGCTGGTCTTGCCAGTGCATAAGAAGGACGGGACTGCAACAAGGCTGCCACATCGTAAGTGATGACGGTAGCTCCCTTAGGCGACAACTCATCATAATAGTAATCCTTACCACCCTTATCAGTTACGATAAGCTGATAATACTCAGATGGCAAGCCTTCGTTGAGGGTGATTGTCCAACTGGCATTTGTGGCATTGGCAAGCAAATCCTTCGGGCACCATGCCTCACCACCAAGTTGTGCATAACGCTTAAGAAACTCTACCGTGCCGCTCAAAAGTTTGGAAGCGCCAACAATCTTAACGCCCCAATTGCCACTGCCAAGGTTTATATAATAAAGAGGTAACTCATCGCCATCGGCATTCACAAGGCACGCCTTGGTTATTACAACCGGGGCTGTCTGGGCGGCTGTTGCCATAATACCAATATGTGTAAGCACAGAGCCTTCGTCGTAGCCAAGCTCGTTGAGTGAAATGTCATAGGCCAGAGGGCTCTGGGTGTTATCCAGTTGACGATACTGTGCCGTACTATTGTCATCGGAAGTATTAAACTTGACCTGAACACTCTCAGGCAAAGACTCAAATTCAAGGTGAAGAGTATGCCAGTCATCTGTGCTGAATTCACAAGAACCCTTACCGTCTTCGGTCTGCTCTCTATCGTAGAGGGTCACCTCTCCATACTTCTTGAAGTTCTGAAATTCGGCCTTACCGGTGAAATAAGTTGGCGGAAGAGTAATCTGGTAGCCTATCAACTCCAGGTCTTGCTCCACTGATTCCGCACTTGCAGACATTGCTGCCATAAAGATGGCTAATAAAGTAAACAGCTTTTTCATACTAAAAGTTTTTAATTAAAGAATGTTGAACTTTTCACTGTTGCAAAGTTAACAACAATGCACCTTTGGCAGGATGCAATTTACTTGCGTAGAAAATAGACTTTTATTGCCAAACGAAAAACAGGAAATAATACTTTTCCCCAACTTATATTTTTATTATCAGCTTTTTACGGCATCATTTCGCTTTTGTCATGTTCCCTTATTTGCTCTTAGACATTGCTCCATGCAGACCAGTCCCGACATGAAACCGTAAAGAAAACTAACAAAAAACTGGTATCCCTAAGATTGGGCTAATAGAAATTGGGGGCTTGGAATTTTTACTGATTATGTCACTTGAACGAAACCACCCAAGGGCGAAACCACCACCATTGCGGCATAAAGGAGAGACCGCAACGGCGTAAACACATTACGTCCAAGCCGCACACAAACCGCCTTTACGGTGCAAGGCACTCGTCTTTACGGCGCAAAGAGGAAGCGCAGGAACAAGGCAGACGAGTCAATATTTCAAACCAACTGAGCACCAACGAGTTGCAATCTCGCACGAGAATCGCATATTTACGTTTGCCCAATCACTTTTTGCAAATACGCAATTCCCAGCAAGGGTAATGTAAACTTATTTCCAAAACACCGTATTTTAAACAAGAAAAAAGATTGTGAAAGCTTACGATGGCCTTCGATTGTTGGTGTCGTGGACAAAATCGTGTTATCATAAAGAAAGAACCAAGTCGGCCAACAGCACGGCTGTTTCCTCTTCTCCTTTTGCGGCATCCTTGGGTTTCCATGCCACAACAAAACGCACAGAGGCTGATTTCACCGCATACCCTTTCTTTTCCCATTCCAATAGAGACTCACGCATCCTCTGTGACAATTTTGCCACGGGCTTATTTGTCACAGAACTGTACAACATGAAATTTTCATATTTAAGGGAATCTCCTCCTCGCAACGCCAACACATCTTTTTTCAGTTCCTTGAAATATGAAAGGAAAACATCCTTGTGAGACAACGACAGGACAACCTCCGAAGGCATGGAATACTGCCGTTGGTCAACCAAATATCTGTCAGCGGCGGCAAGCTTAAAGCCTTCGCCGTCAGTATGCACGAAAAGCCTGTTCTTGGCACGTGTCATAGCGACATAATAGCGTCGAAGTAATTTGGCATCCATTGAAAACCTGCCACTTATTAGGAGATAAACATCGTCAAACTCCCAGCCCTTGGCCTTATGGATGGTTGACACAACAACGTCTGCGCCTGATATATCACAGAAGTCCTCAACTGACGACTCAAAAACGAACTCTTTGAAGTCAGTGTAATACTTGTTCTTATTAGTTTCTTCAAACTGCTCGACGCACCTCTTGACAAGTGCCAGCGCATTGCTTCTATCATAAGCAGCATAAGTGGCTTTTTTCGCATTCTCCCATACTTCGTCCGAAATCAACGTCACGTTCTTGCCGATACGCTTCAGGAAATATCTCATTTCCGCCATATTCCAAAAACGCAGTCCGCCCATTGACTGTATCAATTTGCAGTTCACCCCTCTTTTCCGCAATAGCCCCATCATGATGACCGCCTCCTCGTTGGTTTGGGTAAGCACACACGAAGTGCCTTCCCCTCTATGAAGGAGCAGGTCGGCAACAAGCGGTTCATACATACAAGTGGAAAGATGCCTTGTTACCTCAACGCAACCGTCTTCTTTCCTCATCGAGGCAATTGGCGTGGTTTTCAACCTGTTGCCAATGTTTTTCAAGAACATGTTGGCAAACTCCACTACATGGCGCGAACTGCGGTAGTTTTCCGTCATCTCCACAAAGCGGCTTCCGCTTCCTTTTGCCAATTTGTACATGTGCGAAGAGTCTGAGCCACGAAATTCATAGATGTTTTGGTCGTCATCCCCCACCGCTATCACGCGCATTTCCTCATTGTTCGACATCAACGCGTCAACAAGTGCATACTCCTCAGCCCCCATGTCCTGGGCTTCGTCTATTACCAATACCGTATGGCATATCTTGTTA
>CAYLUI010000011.1:0-75656 GCA_964386825.1 uncultured Prevotella sp.
CTTGCTCTTCACGCTGGCATACGCCCTTGGCGGCGGCGTGTTGCTGGGGCTGCTCACCGACGACGGCGCTGTGGTGGCTGCGGCAGGCGAGTTTGGCGCGTGGACGTGGCTCATACCGCTCGCTGGTTTTGCCGCGTTCGTTTACGACGGCATATTCATCGGCATGACCATGACGCGCGGCATGCTCGTTTCCGCTTTCGTCTCGGCTGCCACCTTCTTCTCCGTCCTTGCCGTTGCCATGCTCTCGCCGCTGCCTGAGGCGCATCCCGTGGCGGTCAACCACGCCCTGTGGCTCGCCTTCATAGCCTACCTCGCCATGCGTGGCATAATGCAGTGGCGCATGTTGAGGCGCAGGCTTGCGCATGGCTGCCAATCATGAGCCTTGTTCAGCGGCTTTTGCCAAAAACGTAAGGTGACAATACGGGTCGAAGCCCTTGTTTTTTTTGTATTGAAAGTTCGTGTCCCTCACGTTCCGGCTTGCTTGGCGAGCTTTAGCTCTTCGTCGGTGGCGTGGGACATCGCGTTGGTTTCCTTGTCAATCTTTATGTATCCCTTTTTCTGGTCGGTGTCGAAGCCGAGGGCTTTTTGCGCCTTGCCGCTTAATGGCACATACCAAGCGTTGGCTGTTTCCAGGTCTATGGTGTGTTTTTCAAGAGAGCTTGTGCCCAGGGCGTTCACGTATTTCACGTTTTCGTCAAGGGGGTTGCACGATGATATGCGGAAGTGGCATTCCTCGTCCTTTGCCAGCGGCAGGCGAACCTCGCAGTTGGGCAGCACGAACCATACGAGTCCGCGGTCCATGTCGGTTATTAGCATTTCCTTCGCCGAGTTGTTCCTCACCACGAGGTCAAGCAGCAACGTCTTCAGTTCCTCGGCTTGCCGCTTGGCTTCTGCCGACTCGGCGAGTTGCGCATTGGTGTTTTCCCTTGCGTCCACGTATCTTTCCATTGCCCATCCCTTGTTGTAGTAGCCGTTGTCCATCTGGCTTTTCGCCATGCCTTCTGAAAACGAGGAGAAGGCTGCGCCAACCATCGCCCATCCTGCGGCGTTTTTCGCCCTTTTGATGTCGCGCACGAGGTCTTGCGATACGACCTGCTGCGCCAGCGTGCATGTCACCAGCCCGTCCCTTGATGGCATGGCGAGGGCGTGTGCCTTGTTGGTCGTGGTGTCCGCCGTGCCGTTCTCTATCATTATCATGCGGTTGGCGTAAGTCGGTATGTACGTGGTTTTTGCCCCGGCCTGTGGGGCGAGTGACAGTGCCGCACATGCCATGGCGGCGAGTTTCTTTCTCATTTGTTTTTTCGTTTGTGTGCCCGTTCATTTCCTCACCAGTATGGCGCTGCCTTCCCACAGCAGGTATATGGGCAGGAAGACGGCGAAGAGGGTGAACGGGTCGGCGGAGGGGGTTATGAACGCCGCCACCACCAGTATCGCCACGATGGCGTGGCGGCGGTAGGCACTGAAGAAGGAGCGGCGCAGCACGCCGAGGCGCGAGAGGAAGAGGGACACCAGCGGAAGCTCGAACACGATGCCCATCATGGACGTGAGCATGAGGAAGTTGCTCATGTAGGAGTCGAGCGAGAGCTGGTTGTCGATAAGCCCCGAGAGGCGGTAGTTGTAGAGGAAGCGCAGCGTGAGGGGGAACACGAGCACGTAGCCCACGGCGCAGCCGGCGAAGAACATCAGGGTGCCGAAGACGAACGTGAAGCGTATGCCGCGCTTCTCGCTCTGGTAGAGGGCGGGGCACACGAAGCGCCACGCCTCATAGACGGCGTAGGGGAAGGCCGCGAGGAAGGCGAACCACATGGCAAGCTCCATCTGCAGGAAAAACTGCGAGGCGAGCCTTATGTTTATTATGTCAACGTGGAAGGGCTGCGTCAGCTCGCCGGGGACGGCGCTGAACGTGCCGGCGAAGTGGGCCAGCCAGCGGTACAGGCAGAAGTCGCCGCTCGCCGGGGCCATCACCACGTTGTCGAACAGCCACGGCATGAGGGCGAAGCCGCCGACGAACAGCACGCCCCATGCGGCGATGACGCGTATGAGCGCCCACCGCAGTGTTTCGAGGTGGTCCCAGAAGGTCATGGCGTCGGCGTTGCCGCCGTGGTGGCTTGGTGTTTCGGGCATGTGTTTCGTGTGGGTTTGCCTTTACGGCGCGGCGGCCGTGCGGTTGCGCCGCCGTCGGCGCGCGTTCGCGGCGCGATGGCGTGGCGTTTGTGGCGTGGCGGAGCGGTGCTTGCGGCGCAAACGCCTCGGTGGCGGTTGCGCCTCGGTGGTGGCGTGTGCTTACTGTTTCTTGCTTTCCTCTTTCTTGTCGGCTTCGGTATCGGCTGACTTTATGTCGTTCTCGATGCCGTTTATGCCGTCCTTGAAGCTTCGCACGCCTTGCCCCATGGCCTTCATCAGCTCGGGTATTTTCTTGCCGCCGAAGAGCAGCAGCACGACGATGAGGATTACTATCAGCTCGGGTGTGCCGAGGCCTCCTATGAGCAGCAGTGATGAGTTTGTCATGGTGTTTGTTGGTTTTTTTATTCGCGGTTTTTGGGGTTCGTTTTCTTATTTTCGTTGCAAAGATACACAAAATATCATAATGTATGAAAATTGATAGAGGAAATAACGATTTTTAATTGTGGGAATAAATAGTTTGCGTGGTTATTATAAACTTCATATTTACAGATTTTTTGAAAGCAAATATACAATTTTTATATTTAACATGTGAGTTATTTAAATATTTTATTTCCTGGAGGTAATTGACCATGTTCAAAAAAATACCAATACAACATTATTTTTTCTTGTATCAAAATCTCCGTCTTTGTGGCATGATGGTCAAGGCTGTTCCGTGGCGGTGGGCGGAAAACGGGCGACGCGCCCCGTGGCGCAATGGCCTCGGGACGCGTCGGCGTGGTCAGTGTGGTGGTGGGGCGCACAAGCCCCACCGCACGTGTGTTTCCTATGCTTCTGTTTCTCTTAGTAGCCAGGGTTCTGCATGGCAGCCTTTGCCTCGTTGGAGAGGTTCTGGCCGTTGTCGTCTTGCAGTATGTCGAGGAACTTCTGCGGTATCGGGCGCAGCTCGCTCTTGCCCTCCTTGATGTTTGGCGCAGCCTCGGCGTTGAAGATCTTGGTGCGCTTCACCAGCAGGTTGGTGCGTGACAGCTCGTCCCAGCGGTTGAACTCGCCGAGCAGCTCGCGCGTGCGCTCGTTCATTATGAAGTTGAGCATGCGGTCGTAGTCGCTCGTGGCGCCAATCTTGCTCAGTATGTACTCGTCCTCCTCGGGCAGCTGCTTGTAGCTTGCTATCTGCAGGTTGCTCTTCTCGGTGGTCTCGTCGATGCCGGTTGAGAGGTAGTAGGAGTTGGTGTGCGTCATGCTGTATTTGTAAGCCTCAAGGTTGGTGAGCTTCTTGCCGCTCTTGTCCTTGTTGCCCTTTGGCGTGTTCTTGGTGGCGGTGCTGTTGTCCTCAAGGCCGGCGTTGCCCATGCGATCCTTCTCGGATGAGAATGCCATGCTGCCGTCGGTGTAGTAGGAGCGGTCCTCGCCGTCGCGCCACTCGGCGCGTGCGCGCAGCTTGTTCACGGTGGTGATGGCGTCCTGGTAGTTGCCAAGCCTTACCTGTGCCTCGGCCTTCACGAGGTATGTCTCGCCCGTGCGTGCCATTATCACGTCGCGGTGCGCGTCGCCCTTCTCGCCCGTGCGTGTGCCGTCGGCCGTCTTGCCAAGTCCGCAGAACAGGTTGCTCTTCGATGGGTCGCCGCCGGTGCAGTAGTCGTTCTGCACGAACTTGCCGTCAAGGTATGTCGGGAACACGTTTGGCACCCACTTGTTGTTCTCGGGGTTTACGAAGGTGTGCTTCTGGTTGCCTCGGCCGAAGGTGCCCATTGCCTCGTTGTCGAAACGCTTGTCGTTGCGGGTGTTGAGGATGAACATCACGCCCGGGTCGCCGAGGTCTGGCACCTGGTCGGCGGAAATCTTGCCGTCTGCCATCTCGATCATCTTGTCGTCGGTCAGGGCGGCGTTGTTCATGCCGTACACGGTCTTGAAGGTCTTCCACATGCGCGAGTCGTTAACGTTGTCGAACACGTTGTATGCGTACTCCGTCGGGCGGCAACGCTGGAACTCCATGTCGCCGATGTACTGGCCGCGCTGCACGAACGATGCCGATATGGTCTGGTATTGCGGCGAGAAGTAGTTGTACGTGCGGTTGCCGAAACGTCCGGTCGTAGTTGCGTCGTCGTTGTGCAGTGCCGCCATCAGTATCTCCGGGTTGCTCTCGTTGGGGCAGTCAACTCCGGTCCAGTTGTTGTACAGGTCCTCGTAGCGTGCCGACAGTGGGCGGTTGGCCATTACGTCGTCGCACAGCGTGATTACGCGGTTCAGGTCCTGCTCCTTGTTGTATGCCCCGTTCCAGCTTGAGCAGCGCTCGCTCTGGCGGTACAGCAACGCCTTTGCCAGGAAGTGCTCGGCGGTGTACTTGGTCCAGGTGCCGGCTCCGCGCCAGTTGTCGGTGGGCAGCAGCTCGGTGGCCTTCTCCAGGTCGGCTATCACCTGGTTGAGGGTCTCCTCGGCGGTTGCTCTCTTGTAGTTTTTCCTCACGGAGCCGTCGTTCGGCTCGTTCTGCAGCACCACGCCGCCATACTGGCAGAACAGGCGGTAGTAATTGTATCCCCTGAGGAAGTAGCCCTCGCCGAGAGCCTTGTTGCGCGAGTCCTCGTCGGGCACGTTCACGGCCTTGCTTATCACGAGGTTCGCCGTCGATATGCCGTAGTACATCTCGTCCCACAGTGCCGACACGCCAGGGCAGTTGTTGTTGGCTGCGCCGAGGGCAACGGTCAGGTCGAGCGGGCTTAGGCGGCTGTCGTATGTGTTCCAGCACTCTGCCGTCAGGTCGCCGCCGTTGGAGAACTCGTCGGTGCCGTAGAGCGTTATGCCGTATGCCCACTCGTAGCCGAAGTGCCAGCGCAGGTTGCCGTATAGGCCGGCGGCTGTTTGCAATGCGCCCTCGGGTGTCTCAAGCAGGGCGTCGGTGTAAAGGTGGCTTCCGTCCTCGGAGAGGAAGTCGCTGCTGCACGATGGCAAGCCTGCCATCATGGTGAGCAGTGCTGAGCCGTATATTATGGTTTTTCTTATTGGTTTCATGTTTTTCTTATGTTGCGTTCTGTGTGAATAAGGGATGGTGTTAGAAGCCCACTTGCAGGCCTACGGTGAAGCCGCGGTTGAAGTAAGACTGGCCTGTGTCAAGATCCATGTACTTGTAAGAGGAGTACAGCATGCCGAGGTTGCGGCCCTGCACGTAGAGCTTGAGGTTTGAAAGGCCGATGCGCTCAAGCAGCTTGCGGTCGAAGTTGTAGCCCAGCGACAGGTTGCGCAGCTTGATGAAGCTTGCGTCCTTGAAGCCCAGGAGCGATGAGTACTGGTCGCCGCCTGCCTGGTTGTAGATAGGCTTCTGCCAGTCGGCACCGGTGTTCTCGGGTGTCCAGTAGCTTATCTCGCTCTGGTTGAACATGCCATACTGTCCCTGGCCGCCTACGTCAACCTTGTAGCCGAAGCGTCCGTTCAGCTCGACGGTAAGCTCAAGTCCCTTCCACGAGAAGGTGTTCGACCATCCGGCGGTGAACCTTGGGTTCCTGTTGCCTATGATGACGCGGTCCTCGTTGTCGATTACGTAGTCGCCGTTCTGGTCAACGGGCTTAACCTTTCCGACCTCAAACTTGGCGCCTTTCTCGTTGAACTTCGCCATCTCCTCGGCGTCGCTCTCCTGCCAGATGCCGTCGCCCTCGATGCCGTAGTACACGCTGATGCTCTCGCCGATGAACCATGCGTTGTTGATGTCGTCTTCCTTGCCGTTTGCCAGCTCGTCGATCTTGTCCTTCTGCCAAGCGAAGTTGAGGTTTGAGTTCCACACGAATCCGTGGGTCATCACGGGGATGGTGTTGAGCGTCAGCTCAACGCCTCGGTTGGAGGTCTTGCCGATGTTTGCCATCATTGACGGGTAACCCGTGAGCGAGGGCACTGACATGGAGAGCAGCAGGTCGTTGGTCTTGCTGGTGTAAACGTCGATGGTACCGCCCAGGCGACCGTGGAGGAAGCTGAAGTCAACACCCACGTTGAACTGGCTTGTCTTCTCCCATCCCAGCTGCTTGTTTGGCATCTGGTTGGAACCCTTGCTGTAGTAAGGCTCGTTGGTCACGAGGATCTGGCTGTTGCCTGTCGAGAACGGCATCCAGTAGGAGCTGATCACGCCCAGCGTGCCGTATGGCGACACGGCGGCGTTGCCGGTGACACCGTAGCCGAGGCGGAGCTTCAGCTGGTCAACCCATTTCACGTCCTTCAGCCATTCTTCCTGCTCCATGCGCCATCCGAGTGCTGCCGACGGGAAGAACTCCCACTGGTTGCCCTTGGCGAGAACGGAGCTGCCATCCCAACGTCCGGAGACGGTGAGCAGGTAACGGTCGTTGAACGAGTAGTTTACGCGTGCCATGTAGCTTTCGAGGCTCTGCTCGGTGAGGCCTGTGCCCATGCCGGCGTTGAACTTGCTGTTCGTTATGTCAATCGCGCCCATGTTGTTCCACATGAATGAGGGCAGCACTACGCCCGTCTCGCTCATGCTGGATGTCTCCGTGTTCGACTTCGATGCGCTGTGGAGCAACGTTACGCCAACGTTGTGAACGTCGAACGTGCGGTTGTACATTATCATGTTGTCCCAGGTCCAGGCAAAGTCGCGCTGGTCGTTGCGGCGGGCATAGTTGTCGCTGCCTGCGCGTGCCGACGAGCTGGAGTCGATGAAGTTGCCCATGCGGTAGTAACGGAAGTCGGGGCCAAACTGCGACTTGAACTGCAGTCCCTGCAGCGGAGCCCAGATGTTCCCGAAGTCGATGGTGGCGTAGAAGCTGCCCAGCGCGCGGAACGTCTCGCGGTTGTCGATTGACTTGTTCCACTCGTCCATCACGGTGTAAAAGTTTCCTATTGATCCGCCCGGCGAGGTTATGAGGTTGCCCTCGCTGTCGTAAGGCATCGAGTAGCGCAGCAGGCTCTTTGCCATGCTGTACAGGTCAATCGGGCCGCTTGAGCTTTGGACTTGTCCGGTCCTTGACAGTCCGTAGTGCTGCTTGGCGTATGAAGCGTTGATTGATCCGCCCATCGTGAACCACTTTGTGGCCTTGATGTCGGTGGCTGTGCTTATGTTGTAGCGCTCGTAGCTCTGGCCGCGCTGCGTGCCCTGGTTGTTCAGGTAGCCCACCGATGCCATCGAGTTCATGTTCTTGCTGCCGCCGCTTACGCTGAGCGTGTGCTCCTGCGTAACGCCGGTGCGTGTCACGAAGTCGGTCCAGTCGGTGTCAACCACCTTGCTGCCATCCCACACGGTGTGGTCGGCGTTCCATCCGCTCATCACGTTGTTGTAGGCGGTGTCGTCGCCCGATGCCGTGAAGATGGCCTGGTCCTGCTCGTAGTTGGGCTGGTTGCCCGGGTTGTACTTCTCGGGGTTGCTGTTGTGGAAAGCCCAGCGGCGCCACGTGATGTAGTCGCTTGCCTTCATTGCCGGCATCTTATCTACGATGTTGTCGAAGGTCATGCTGCCGTTGTAGTTGATTTTCATCTTGCCCTCCTGGCCGCGCTTGGTCGTTACGAGGATAACGCCGTTGGCACCGCGCGAACCGTAGATGGCCGTCGAAGAGGCATCCTTCAGGATGTCAATTGATTCGATGTCCTGTGGGTTGAGGCTCTCGATGCCGCCCGTCTGCAATGGTATGCCGTCAACGACATAGAGGGGCGCCGACGAAGCCGAGATGGAGCGTGTGCCGCGGATGAGTATGCTTCCCAGCGTGCCGGGACGCTCGCTCGTGGTGATGTCAACGCCGGCTGCCTTGCCCTGGAGTGCCTCGAAGGCGTTGTTCACGGGGCGTGAGTTCAGCTCCTCGGCGTTTACGCGCGTCAATGCTCCGGTGACGTCGCTCTTGCGCTGCACACCGTAACCGACGACCACAAGCTCGTCGAGCTGCTCGTAGTCTTCCTTGAGGGTTATTTCATAAGATGTCTTGCCGAGTGGGAGGGTCTGGCTCTTGAAACCTATGTAAGATACCACCAATTGCCCTTTGGCAGGTGAGTTTTGGATGGTGAAACGTCCATCCAGGTCTGTTATGGCGCCGATGTTGGTGCCTTTTATTTGCACGCTGGCTCCGACGACAGGCTGCCCCGTGTCGTCAACAACTGTTCCCGTGAGCTTTCCCTGTGCGAATGCTGCCGATGCCACGAACGTGAGCAGGGCAATCACAAGTAGGCGGAGGCTAAAGCGCCTATGGGGGAGGTAAAATCCGCCCTGTCCGCTGTTTTTAGGTTGATTCATACTTGTTTGTTTTTGGTTAAATAAAAATGAGTGTATTTTTACAATTGTTGGTCGCAAAGTTAAGTAAAAAAAGATTTCGCTGTCTCAAAAACGGATAAAAAATAAGGATGGGTGTACGTTTTTGCACGTTTTCGTACAATAACGCAGCAGGGGACGAGTTTGGTTGGTGTTTTCGGGTGTATTTTAACACTCCATCGTTTGCGCTGCGTGTTGGCTGTTTTGTGTGCCGTGTGGGGGCGAAAACATGGTCGCCATGGCTGCGGCGTGCCCGTAAGCAAATCGTGGCGTGGGGCTTGAGGCTAAAAAATCCCCATGCGCAGTGGGCGCATGGGGACGTTTTTGTGTTGGCTTTTATGCCGCCAAACTGTCGGCAACCTTGTGTTGCCTTTGGGTGCTTGGCAACATTTTTATAATTGTCGGCAAGTTTTTTTTTTTATATTGCTTGGAAGCTTTTTTACATTGCCGACAAGCTTTTTGTGTTTCTTGTCAAACTTTTTTGGTATTGCTTGCCAAGCATTTTGGGGTGTTGGTTGTCAAGTATTTTAGTATTTCTTGGCCTCCTTGCGGAACTCCTCAGGCCAGAGGTGATGGGCGTAAGTCCATCCGTAACGCTCGTAGATGTGGCGGAGCGACGTGGCGCGACGCTTGAACTCGTCGAAGTTGCGCTTGTCCTGCTGCATCCACTGCACCTCGCTGAGGGCTGCCAGTCGGGGCAGTATCATGTATTCGAGCACGTTGTTGCGCGTGATGTACTCGCACCACACGTTGGCCTGCACGCCCTTGATGTGTGCGGCCACCTTGTCGCTTACGCCGCTTGGCACTGGGTTCCAGTCGTACACCTGCTTGATGGGCAGCGTGCCGTAGCAGTTGGTCGGCTCCCAGTATGCCTCCTTTGCCTGGTTGAAGTCGAAGTAGCAGTGCCTGTTGGGTGCCATTATTATGTCGTGGCCGATCTTCGCGCCCTTCGCTCCCGGCTCGGCGCCCTGCCATGACATTATCGTTGCCGTCGTGTCAACGTCGCAGCCGAGCAGCTCGTCCCAGCCCACGATCTTGCGTCCCTTGGTCTCAAGGTAAGCCTGCACGCGGCGGTCAAAGTAGCCTTGCAGCAGGGCTTCCTTGCTCTTGCCGCTCTTGGCCTTGATGCCCTGCTTGGCAATCATGTCCTGGCATTTCGGGCAGTTTTCCCAACGCACGCGCGGACTCTCGTCGCCGCCGATGTGTATGTACTCGGATGTGGGGAAGAGGTCGCAAACCTTGTCGAACACGGCCTTCACGAAGTCGTAAACCTTCTGGTTGCCCGCGCACAGGATGTCAGGGTAAACGCCCCAGTACTGTCCCGTCTGGTAAGGGCCTCCGGTGCATCCCAGCTCGGGATATGACGCGAGGGCTGCCATCATGTGTCCCGGCATGTCAACCTCGGGCATTATGGTTATGTAACGGTCGGCGGCATACTTCACGATGTCGCGTATCTCGTCGTCGGTGTAGAAGAACGGGCCGTAGGGGGTCTCGTCGGTCAGCTCAGAGTTGCGGTGTATGACGGTTGCGGCGCGCTTTGCTCCCACGGTGGTGAGCTTCGGGTATCCGGGCACCTCGAAACGCCATCCCTGGTCGTCGGTGAGGTGCCAGTGGAAGCGGTTGATGTTGTGCAGCGCGAGCATGTCAATCACCGCCTTCACTTCGTCAACCTTCCAGAAGTGGCGTGAGCAGTCGAGCATCATTCCGCGGTATCCGAAGCGTGGCGCGTCGGCTATGACGGCGGCCGCGAGCGTCACCGTGTCGGTTGGCGTGTTCGACTTGCATGCCTTCCCCCTCTCGCCCGACATCTTGCATGCCTGCTGTGTCACGGGCAGTGCCTTGCGCAGCGTCTGTATGCCGTAGAACACGCCAGCAGGAGTGGCGGCTGTTATGGTCACACCCTTCTCGGTGACGTTTATGCGGTAGCCCTCGGGCGTCATGTCCTTGTCCTTGGCGTTGAGCACCAGGCTTATGCCTTTCTTGCCCTTGGTGTCGCTGACGTTGGCCTTTATGCCCGTCAGGTCCTGTATGTACCGGCTGAGGAAGTTGGCGTTGCGCTCCATGTCGGCGTTGCCGGTGGGCGTGAAGATTGTTGTTTCCTTGGTTAGCAGGAACGGCTTGCCCTTGACGGCTGTTATGGTCTGCGGCTCGGGCAGCACTTGCCTGTAGTCGGCGCTGACGGCGGCGCGGCTCACGGTGCCTGCCAGCAGTGACATGATGATTAGGATGTTTTTACGCATGTTTAATTAAGTAATGTGTATTGTTTTAAAGTTTGTTTTCCTTGTTTTTTGCGCCATTGCGGTTTTCTGCCGTCCTTGGGGCTTACTCTTCCAGCGCGTTCTTGCGCGCTATCATGCAAGCCCCTATCACGCCGGCGCGGTCCTGCAGCTTCGAGAGCACGATCTTCGTGCCCCTGTATATCAGGCTGAGCGAGTATTTTATCACCGCCGAGCGCACCGACTGCAGCAGGTAGTCGCCCGTGCACGACAGCGTTCCGCCGAGCACTATGAGGTCGGGGTTGAACATGTTTATCAGGCTTGCTATGTGCTGCCCCAGCTTTTGCCCGATGCCCTCCACCACGTCAATGCAGAGCCAGTCTTCGTTCTGCGTGGCTTCCACGAGGTTCTTCATGGTGAAGTTGCCCTTCTCGTCGGTCTTTATGGTCGAGGTCTCGCCGTCGGCCAGGCGTTCCCTCACCGTGCGGTGGAAGGCTCGCCCCGACACCTCGGTCTCCAGGCATCCCTTCTTGCCGCAGTGGCATATCAGGTCGTTGTCGAAGGCGTGTATGTGGCCCAGCTCCCCGGCGAAGCCCGACTTGCCCTTGTACAGCTGGCCGTTGAGTATCATCCCCATGCCCAGCCCCCAGCTCACGTTGAAGAACAGCACGTCTTGCTCGCCCTTCACGTTGCCTGCCACGTACTCGCCGAAAGCCATGGCACGGCTGTCGTTCTCTATCGAGGTGTCAATGCCGGTCTTCTCGGTGAGCAGTGTCGCGAGCGGGGTCTCCGTGAAGTTGTATATGCTGTAGCTGTAGCCCGTCTCGGGGTTCACGCGTCCCGGTATGTTGACGTTCATGGTGAGTATCTTCTCCTTGGGCACGTTTATGTTTTCGATGAACTCGGCTATGAGGTCGCACAGCGCGTCAAGGTTCTCCATGTCGTTGGTCTGGGTGAACGGCTTGTTCAGCTCAAGGTCAACCAGATGGCCGCTGAAGTCGATAAGCCCCAGGTTTACAACGTCATAGTCGAAGTCAACCCCGAGAAAGTAGCCCGACTCGGGGTTTATGCCATACAGCTGCGGCCGGCGTCCCTCGTCGGTCTCCAGCTTGCCATACTCGTTCACGTATCCCTCGGCGCACAGCTCGCCTATTAGCTTCGATGCCGTGGGCATGCTCACGCTTATGGCTCGCGCCACGTCGTTGGTGGTGGCGTTGCCGTTGCGTATGAAGTAGGATATGATGGTGCGCTTTGTGGAGTCGTTGCGGCTGTTCTTGCCTTCGCCGTTGAATAAGTTGGTCATCGTAAACTTTATTAGAGTTAATAAATTGCTCTGTTTATGAGCCAAAATTACGAAAAAATATTTGTAACGGCGGCGTGATTATCGATTTTGTTTTCTTGTCGGTGGTCTTTTAAGTTTCTATAACAAAAGTTTTGCGCTAATTAGGTCTTGGCTGCGTGCGTTGGCGTTGTGCGCCAATGGTTTTGCCACGTTGCGGCGAAAGTTTTGTCGCAACGCGTTAAAGGTTTCGTCGCAATGCGCCAAAGCTTTCATCGCCATGCGTTAAAGGTTTTGCCGCAACACGTTAAGGGTTTCATCGCAATGCGCCAAGGGTTCAGGGGCGTTGCGACGAAGGTTTCTGCGTGTGCGTCTTGCGGTACTCCTTTGGCGACATGCCGGCATATTGCTTGAAGTATTTGCGGAAGGTGAACTGGTCGGGGAAGTTCAGCTCGGCGGCAATCTGCTTTATTATCTTGTCGTTCTGTTCCAGCAGCAGCTTGGCCCGTGTGGTGGTCACGGTCGTTATCCACTCGGACGGAGTCTTGCCCGTGGCGGCCTTGATGAGCGTGGTGAAATGCCCGGGCGAGAGGTTCGCCTCCGACGCGTACCACGAGACCCTGCGCTCGCGGTGGTAGTTTTCGTGCAGGGCGAGTATGAAGCGGTAGGCTATGATTTCCTGCTTGTTAGTGTTTGATGCCTGCGCCGGGTAGTCGCGTATGTGTTTGTCCACGACCTCCAGCATCGTCTCGTGGTGTATGAGCTGTATCTGGCGCGTTAGCAGCGTCCGCTCGTCGGTCACGATGTCCTCGCCGAGTCGTTGCCGCTTGGCGCTTATGCGCTCGTGCTGGCGGGTTATGTGCGCCATCTCCTCCTCCGACAGCTGCCAGCATGGGTGCTCGCGCACCTTCAGGGGGATGCTCGTGTCGGCAATGAGCTTGAAGATGGGGTAGAACAGTTTCAGGTCGTTGACAAACGATATGGAGCGGAAGTCTTCCGACGGCGTGAGGCTGTAAATCTGCACGAGGGGCGTGACGATGAACACGCTGCCACGTGTCAATATGAAATTTTGCCCATTTATCACTATGTCCGCGCGCCCCTCCGTGCAGAGGGCGAAGCCGCCCTTGTTCCAGAAGTGCGGCAGAGGGGTTTCGCTTTGCGGTGTAACGCCTTTGTTGTCTGCCATGTGATAACCCTTTGGATGGTTTGCCGTGGCAAAGATACGGAAAAAGCGTGAGTTTGGGGTATGTTGCTTGGTGTGTTTTTATTGACAATCGTGGATATTGCTCAATATTCCGATGATATTAACCTTGTAGCAAACTTATAAATGGGTTACTTTTGCAAAGTCATTTTTTTTGAAGAGTATGGGCATTAATGATCTTACTTGGAACCCGTGGCACGGTTGCCACAAGTGCAGCGAGGGTTGCCAAAACTGCTACGCATACTTTCTCGACAAGCGTTACGGGCGCGACACCAGCCAGGTGTCGCTCAACAAGTCGAACTTCGCGCTGCCTGTAAAGCGCGACCGGGCGGGGAATTACAAGTTGCCCTCCGGGGCGTTCGTGCGTGTGTGCATGACGAGCGACTTCTTCCTGGAGGAGGCCGACGCGTGGCGCGACGAGGCTTGGGACTACATTCGCCAGCGGCCTGACGTTACGTTCTCGTTGCTCACGAAGCGTGCCGAGCGCATAGCCGACCACCTGCCGCGCGACTGGGGCAAGGGCTGGGAGCATGTCCAGTTTGCCGTCTCGGCAGAGAACCAGCGGCGTGTTGACGAGCGCATCCCCTACCTGCTGAGGGTGCCGTCGAGGCACAAGTGGGTCAGCGTGAAGCCTTTCATAGGCGAGGTTGACCTGTCGCCGTATCTCGCCACGGGCGAGATTGAGACCGTGCTGGCAGGCGGCGAGAATTACCTTGGCTCGCGCCCGTTGCACTATGATTGGGTGAAGTCGCTCAACGAGCAGTGCCGCACGGCCGGGGTGCGCCTGATATTCGGGCAGACGGGCAACGTGTTTGTGAAGGACGGCAAGGAGTACAAGATACGCAACCGCACCGAGCAGATGATACAGGCGCTGAAGTCGGGGCTGCACTATCCTGAGGTTGACATTGATGCCGAGGTGGCAAAGGTGCTGGAGCGCAAGGAGCGCATGAAGGCCCTGCGCGGCAGGAAGTGCGATGAATGAAGGCTATGAGACAATTATTATATGTATTTGCTGTGATGCTGGCAATGCTGCCGGCATGTATGACAGCGCAAAACACGAATAAGAAGATGGAAGAGATTACGGCCGCGGCACTGTATGGCGCCTACAAGGCCAACGGCACGGCGGCCGGCAAGAAGTATGGCATGAAGACCATGCTTATCAGCGGAGTTGCCGTGAAGGTGGGTCCCGATGTTTACGGGCTGCCGTCGGTGGAGGTCGCCGGCAAGGAGGGCGAGAGCTGCAAGGCACTGTGCGTGCTACCGTTCATGGACTACCTGAAGCTGCGCAAGGTGAGCAAGCGTGACCGTGTTGTCATGCAAGGCGAGGTGCGCGGCTACGCCGCCGAGTATGACCTTGTGGTGGTGAAGCAGTGCAAGATAGTTTCGGTAAACGGCAAGAAACCATAAAACATGAGAACTTTATGAAAAATACAAAACAATGGTTGTATGACAACTGGATGAAGGCTACGCCCTTCTTGGCACTTTACTCGTTTGTCCTTATCTGGCTTTATGTCAGGGAGCAGAATTACGCCCTGTTCCTCATCTGGATGCAGGTGCCGATATATTGGTTCCACGAGTTTGAGGAGTATGTTTGCCCTGGCGGCTTCCTCGACTTCTTCAACCGCAAGCCGCTTGGCTCAAAGCTCGGCGACTATCCGCTCACCAAGGCAGGCTCGTTCTGGATCAACATCCCGCTGGTTTACGTCCTGTTGCCGTTGGCAGGGCTGGTGTCGCATTTCTACGGCGTTGAGTGGGGCTTGTGGACGGCTTACTTCTCAGCCCTCAACGCCTTTGCCCATGTGGTGATGTTCTTCGTCTTCGGCTTCAAGTACAACCCCGGCTTGGTGGCGAGCCTCTTTGTCAACATACCGTTCGGAATATATATGGTGTGGTACTTCCTGACGAACAACCTTGTGTCAACGGAAGTGAACATTGCCAGCATCGTGTTCGGGATATTGGCTCAGGCATCCATGATGATTTACGGCTTTGCCTACCTGGTGCCCAAGATGAAGCGCGAGGGGCTGAAGGCTTAAGCGCCCGCGTGGGCCGCCACGTTGTTGGTCGGCTCTCGTTGTTTTTTTTAATGTGATTTGTTATTTGGTCATGCTGCCATGACGTGGCAGCGTGGGTCTGTTGGTTGATTGTGTCATTCCGCCGAAAGCCCGCGACAAGGCTTCTCGGCGGAATGCGTCATTAAAGGTTAACGTGGCTGCCATTATTTTGGCAGGCGTTGTTTTTTCCAGTCTTTTTTCGTAATTTTGCAGTGCGAAATAAGATTTTGTGAAACTTATCTAATGTTATATTCCATGGCATTTACATACAGGAGGCTGGCTGTCGGGCTTGTTGCCTTGCTGTCGCTTGCCGGGTGCGACAAGGGACCCTTCGACGTGCATCCCTACGATACCAACTTTGATGGGGCGACGGGCATCAACGCCACGAACATTGCCGCGATAGAGCGGCGGTTTGCCGACCGCGACACGCTGAAGGTGGCGTTCGTGAGCGACACGCACCTCGACTTGTCCGACTTTGAGGACGTGGTGGATGACCTGAACGCCAGACCCGACGTTGACTTCGTGGTGCATTGCGGCGACTTCACCGACACCGGCACAACGCGCGAGTGGGAGTGGGGCAGGAAAATACTGCAGCGGCTGAAGGCTCCGCACGTGGTGCTTGTGGGCAACCACGACTTCCTCGGCACGGGCAACATTGTGTATGAGAAGATGTTCGGGCCAATGGACTTCTCGTTCATAGCCGGGCGGACCAAGTTTGTGTGCCTTAACACCAACGCCACCGAGTACGACTACCTTGCTGCCGTGCCCAACTTCGACTACATGGAGGAGCAGATACATGCCGACTCGGCGGCTTTCGACCGCACCGTGGTGGTGATGCACGCCGCGCCGGGCTGCGAACAGTTTAATAATAATGTGAGGAAAATGTTCAATTACATGGTGCATCTCTTCCCGGGGCTGCAGTGCTGCGTTTACGGGCACAACCACCGCCGCGAGGCCATTGACATATACGGCGACGGCACCATGTGGTATGGCGTTGACGCCATCTTCAACCGAAACTATTACATCTTCACGTTTACGCCGGAGGGATACAGCCATGAGACGATTAATTTTTAGCATTGCCCTTGCCGCGCTGCCGCTCCTTGCCACGAGGGCGGAGGCTGGCGACAGCGTGGCAGCTGACACCTCGCAGGTGTGGCTCAGCCGCTACGACAAGCGCGTGCACCGCATGAGGCACCACTGGGAGAACCTCATCCCCACGCAGTTCATCATGCAGAACGCCGGCAACATGGGGTTCCTTTCTGCTGGCATAGGCTGGGACTACGGGCGGCGCGCCCAGTGGGAGACGCACCTGCTGTTTGGCTTCATACCGAGCTACAAGAGTCCGCACGCGCGCATCACCACGACGCTTAAGGAAACGTACATACCGTGGAGCATAAGCCTTAACGAGAGGTTCGCCGTGGAGCCGCTGTCGGCGGGCATTTACCTGAACACCGTTTACGGCAGCGACTTCTGGAGCAGCCAGCCCACGCGCTATCCCGACAAGTATTACGAGGCGTTGTCAACCAAGGTGCGCATCAACGTGTTCGTTGGCCAGAGGGTTGCGCTCACCATACCGCACGCCCAACGCAAGTGGGTCAAGGGCATCACGGCTTTCTATGAGGTGAGCACGTGTGACCTGTATCTCCGCGCCCTGCTCGGCGACAACTCCGTGTCGTTCTGGAATATAATAGGGTTGTCGCTTGGCGTGAAGATGCAGGTGTTCTGAAAAAAAGTGTCCTGAAAAAAGTGTCCTGAAAAAAAGTGGAGGCTTACGGTTGGCACAGGAGCGTGCAAACCTTGTCCTGGAAGCGGCGGCCGTTCTTGCCGTGCATCACTCCTTGGTTTATGATGCAGAAGCACAGGCGGTGCCCGTTTGCAGCCGTCAGGTATCCGCACAGGCTTGACACACCCTCCACGGTTCCCGTCTTTGCCTTCACGTTGCCGCGCGTGAACTGCGACCTCATGCGGCTCTTCAGCGTGCCGTCAATCCCGGCTATTGGCATTGCCGGCAGCAGGTGGTTGTAAATGGCGCTGTTCTCGTAGGCGTAGCGCAGGAAACTTATCTCAAGCTCGGCTGACACGTAATTGTAAAGCGACAGCCCCGAGCCGTCGGCCAGCCTGTACCGCGAGCCGTCGTGCCCGAGCTTGTCAATGAGCTGGCGTTGCACCTCCCTCGCGCTCTTCGCCGTGGCTGGGCGGTTGCCCGTCGATGCGGCAATCTGGTAGTACATTGACTCGGCGTAGAGGTTGTCGCTCTGCTTTAGCATCCGCATCATTATCTGGTCGATGGTGTGGAAGCGCGTTATCACGCAGTTGGCGTCCTGCGGCTTACGCTTGTCGTCGATGCCACCCACGAGGTATATGCCTGCCTTGCCGAGCGCCGTGAGAAACTTTTCAAGAAACTGGTCCTTGCGCTGGTACACGAGCGGCGACAGCACCGGGTTGTCGTCGTCCCAGCACCATCCCTCGCCCAGCATGTCGCCGTCCTTCATGGAGCGGTCGCCATACACGTGCCCGCGTATGGTGTCTATTCCCATCTTGCGCAGCGCCTCGGCGAACGCCCTCATGTCGTCGCTGTTGAAGCGAGGGTCAAAGCCCCCCACCACGTACACGTCGCCTTTCAGCGTGGTGCTGTCAATGCTTCCGGTGTAGCACAGCTCGGTCTTGAACTGGTAGCCTCCGCCCAGGCGGTCGAGAGCCGTGATGGCCGTCAGCACCTTCATCGTCGATGCCGGGCGCATCAGCTGGCGCTCGTTGTGGCGGTATATTGCCGAGTCGGCGTCGAGGTCGTATATCATCATTCCCAGCTGCGATGTCTGGAACATGTCGTCCTCAAGCAGCCTGTCAATCCCCGCCCTCACGTTGTGCGGCCATGGCAGCGAGTCGATTCTCGCCACCGTGCTGTCGGCGTAAGCCGAGTCGGCCACCGCCAGGGTGTCACGCTCCTCGTCGGTTATGGTGCCATCGTCCTGCGCCATCGTCGGCAGCCATGCCACCGCCAGTGCCACGCACATCAATGTCCTTATGATTTTTTCCTTCATTTTCCCTTTGCTTCAGCTATCCTCTTTCTCAACAGCTCCACGAACGCCCGCTCGTTGCACGGCTGCACTGCCACCAGGCGGTTGTCGGGTCCATAGGTTATCACCAGGCAACGCACCATGCCAAACACCGTCGTCATGGGGTGGCATGCCGTTATGGTCGCCAGATCGATGGTCAGCTCCCTTGCCAGCCGTCCCTTGTTGATGGTGAGCTTGTCGTCGTCGATGGCGTATTCCGTGTGCAGCGTCCTCTCTGCCACAATGGTCAGCAGCAGTGCCATCATCACGCCCAAGCCAATGCTCTTCACCCAGAAGGCGTATATGGCAAGTGCCAGCAACAGCACAATCCCACAAGCGGTCCCTATGGTGAACCTATGGTGAAACGAGCGTCTCATTATTTTGTGTTTAGTATTTATAATATTCAGTAAAACAACAATTTAGGTGCAAAGTTACGAAAAAAATGCGAGAACCATGGCCTTTGGCGCTCCTTTTTTGGTATCGTGCGCATTGTTTCTGCAATCCCCGGGCGTGCGTTCCCGTTTTTCCTTGTGCGTTGGCGACGGCTCATTGGCTCTTTTGCCGTTTGTCCTTGTCGGGGTAAAATTGTCTAACGCAGGCTTGTTTTCTTCCGCCAAGACGTTTTTCCCCTTAATCAAACACGATTTTACCCATCCGTTGGCGGGTTTTCGCATAATTTTGCCCTCGTAAAAACTTATAGAAAACATTTAAAGACCTTATTCCCGAGTATGCGAAAAATGCTGCTTATTGCATCGCTCTTCGTGAGCCTTGCATTGCGATCCGCGGTGGTGCCGCGTGCAGAGTACCCACGTCCGCAGTTTGAGCGTGGCGAATGGATTAACCTCAATGGCGACGACTGGACATACAAATTCGATTTTGGCAAGAGCGGTCATGAGGACAAGCTTTTCGAGTCGGCAGGCTTCGAGCGTCGTATCAACGTGCCTTTCTGTCCGGAGAGCCGTCTCTCGGGCGTGGACCATCAGGATTTCATTGATGCCATGTGGTATCACCGCAGCCTTGACATCCCGGCTTCATGGAGTGGCAAGCATATCATTCTCCACTTTGGCGGCGTGGATTACAAGTCAACCGTGTTCGTCAACGGCCGTGAGGCTTTCGTGCATTATGGCGGTGCGGCTTCGTTTGAGGTTGACATCACCAAGTATGTCACCGCCGGCAGCCGGGCAAACCTGGTCGTTGCCGTCGAGGACGACGTGCGCTCGCGTCTCCAGCCCGGTGGCAAGCAGAGCCGTCGCCGTTATTCGTATGAGTGCTTTTACACGCGCGTCACGGGCATCTGGTCCACGGTGTGGCTTGAGCCGGTGTCAAGCGGTGGGTTGAAGAAGGTTATGATAACTCCCGACCTTGACAACTCGACGTTCGTGTTCCAGCCTGTGTATTATGAGGTTACGGGCAACGAGACTTTCACGGTCACCGTGAGGGACGGCTCACGGACTGTTGCCACCGCCACGGTGCCTGCCGCCAACAGCAGCCTCGTGACGACAAAAATAAGAAATGTGAAGACGTGGTCGCCTGAGTCGCCACACCTCTACGACGTGGAGTTTGTGGTGCGCCGCGACGGCAAGGAGATTGACCGCGTGAGCAGCTACGCCGGAATGCGCAAGGTTGAGCTTCGCGGCCGTGAGTTTTACCTCAACAACAAGCCATACTACCAGCGTCTCGTGCTCGACCAGGGCTATTACCCCGAAGGGCTGTGGACTGCCCCGACCGACGAGGACCTGAAAAACGACATTCTCCTTGGCAAGGAAGCGGGCTTCAATGGCGCGCGTTTGCACGAGAAGATTTTCGACCAGCGTTATTTCTACTGGGCCGACAAGCTGGGCTACCTCACGTGGGGCGAGTCGCCGAGCTGGGAGATGGACTGGACAAACCCCATTGCCGCACGCAACATGATTGACGAGTGGACCGAGTGCGTCGAGCGCGATTACAACGTGCCGAGCCTGGTGATGTGGTCGCCGCTCAACGAGGCGTGGCAGGACGACGTTGACGGCCAGCGCAAGCGGCTGACCACCGACCTTTATTACATGACGAAACGCCTCGACAACACGCGCCCCGTGGTGACGGCGAGCGGTGGGTGGCACGTTGGCCTTGACGACGTTTACACCGAGCACACATACGTGCAGGATCCCGTTGAGCTTTACAAGCAGCTGAAGCCGATAGACGAGGGCAAGCCCTATGTGCAGTTTGCCGACAAGAGCCACGGATGGGAAGGACAGCCTTACATGATTGACGAGTTTGGCGGCATACGGTGGGTGAAGAAGATGAAGAGCGCCGAGGTTACGCCCGAGGAGACTTTCTGGGGATATGGCAATGCGCCGCGCACGATTGACGAATACTACAACCGCCTTGAGAACCAGATCAACGCCGTGCTGAGCGTGGACAACATTTGCGGTTTCTGCTTCACGCAACTCGTTGACGTGGAGCTGGAGAAGAACGGCATTTACACGTATGACCGTGAGAGGAAGTTTGACATGAAGCGCATTCGCGACATTTTCACCAAGAGCCGCGAGCAGGCAAGGCGGGAGATGCGCCAACTGCTCGATGCCAAGTGAGCTGTTTTTCCTGACAAAAAATACATAACGAACGGATATTATGAGTTTCCACAACAGGATGTTATCCACAGCCGCCCTGTCGGCATGTTGCGTTGCCGTGCTGGCGCAAGGCTATCGCAACCCTGTGGTGCGTGGCGTGGCGGATGCCGGTTGCGTGAGGTACGCCGGCAAGTATTACCTTGGCGGAGTTGCCACCAATGGCGACTTCCTCATAAGCGACAACCTCGTAGATTGGAACTCGCGCGTGCACGTGTTTGACCTCGACAACCAGTGGACGCGTGGCACGGGCGCCAAGAACAACCAAATACACGCTGACGACATTTCGTACAGCGGCGGCAAGTTTCACCTGCTGTTCAGCGCCAACTATTGGGGCCGCGACCGCCACGTCGTGCACATAACCCATGCCGTGTCGCCCACGGTGACAGGGCCTTACCGCGAGGTCAGGGACGACCAGTGGTTCGAGAACCGTATTGACCCCATGGTGTTCCGCGACGACGACGGCAAGCTTTACCTGTACATGGTGAAGTTCACCGACGGCAACACCATCTGGGCGCGGCCGCTTAACCAGGATTTCAGCTTTGCCGGCGACGCCGTGCTGCAGTTTGCCTCGCAGCCCGGCACCTGGGAGACCATGGACAACCGCGTGGCAGAAGGGCCTTTTGTCATAAAGTATCGCGACCGATATTACATGATGTACAATGCCAACCACACCGCTCCCGAGTATGGCAACTACCGTCTTGGCGTTTGCGAGGCTTCCACGCCCATGGGCTTCAATGCCGGTGGCAAGTACTCCGCTCCCGTGGTTGAGCCAAACACGGTTGCCATCGACGATGCCTACCCAGACCTCTTGCTGTATGGCTCGGGCGGCTATCGCCCCGTGGCGGCATCGCGCTCGGTAACGGGCGTTGACACCCTCAGGTTCACGCTCGCCTCGGCGCCGAATGGCTCGCCATGCCTCAAGATCGTGCAGCGTGGCGGCTGCCGCGTGTGGCTCAACGGCCATGCCGTCAATGGCTCCGCCCGCACCGACTATGGGCTTTTCCCGATTGACAGGCGGTGGCTGCGCAAGGGCGATAACGTGGTGGTCGTCGATAGGGGCGGCGGCACGCTTTCCTCGTTGGCGCTTTACGACTTTGGCGACCGCAAGCCCGGCGACCTTCTTGTCACGCCGGGGCAGCCCAACATCGTAAGGGGACCCAACGGATGGGAGTGGTGGCTCGTGTACATGGCAAACCATGGATGGGAGCGCAGCCAGTATGTTGACCGCGTGCATTTCGTCAATGGCAGCCTCACGGTTGACGGCATTACCGGGCCGCGCACCGAGGGCTTCCACCCTGCGCCAGCGATGCCACAATATTCGGGCCGCTCGCTCGACAGCATAAGTTTCGCCGACTCTTACCTGCTGGAGCTTACGTTCTCTTCGGTGGCAAGCCGGCAGGGCATAAGCGTGGGCGGCGTTGACGTTGAGCTGCCCGACTCGTTCGACCGCTCAGTGGCTCACGAGTGGCGCGTGGAGAAGAACCACGACGCGTTGAAAGTTTGGGCGGATCGCGTCCTAATTTTCGACGCATTGCCACAAAAGCTTCAAGGCAACGCGCTGAAACTTTTGGGGGACGCGGCTTCTTACGGCATGGAGCACGTGTCGTACACCGAGGGCTTTGACGAGTATGCCGGCAGGTTCCGTGGATGGGGCGACATGCCCGTCACGCCGTCGGGGCTGACGCTCACGGGCGGGACGCACCTGAAGGGCAGCGCCGCCACGGCCTATGAGCTTAGCGTGCAGACCGACGACCACGCCTCGGCGGAGGGCAATTATGGCATCATGGCGGCATACGCCGACAGCCGCAACTACGTCAGCGTGGCCATTGACGCCGCCACGGCCAGCCTCGTCGTAACGCAGGTCGAGAAGGGCAAGGCGAAGGTCACCCGCAAGCCGCTGGCCACCATCGCCGACGCTTATCCCGACGTGAAATACTCTGACACGTTCGAGAAGCAATACCGTTTTGGCTGTGACACCTACGTCACCTCGCTCATGTTCCCGCGCCTCAAGCCCGACAACGACCCCTATGCCCGTGACCTTGGCATCGGCTACGTTGCCACGGCAGGCCATGTGGATGATGTCGCCGCGACACAGCAACTGGCTTGGCTTGACGGCGACACGTGGCGACCGTTGACAGGCAAGCCCGTGGAGTCGCCCCATCCGGCGTGGCAGCGCATTGAGGTGGAAAAGGTCAGGACGCGTGCCCTGCGGCTCATAAACAGTGAGCCAACCGACATGCACCGCAACGTTTACCGCATGAAGGTGGGTAGCGACAGGCAGACGGTTAACCAGTTGCGCGTGGACAGGCGCGGCGCTGACATGCACGTGTTTGTAAATGGCGTGTGCCATGCCACGCTGACGCTGCCAGCCGGTGTGCCAACGCGTTGCGGGCTCGTGTCAGACGGCAAGGCCAACGTTACGGTCGGCAACGTGTTGCATTACGTCGTTGGCACTGCTAAGTGATGGAAGAAAAAGGCATCCCGTGGTGATGGCGGGATGTCCACAAAAAATATCAATAACCAAAAAATCGAAAAGCAATGAAAAAGAAAATTTTACTCACCGCGACCATGATGCTTGCCGTAGGCGGCGCCATGGCTCAAACCGACAACGTGATTGACCTGTTGCCCGAAGGGGTCACCACTGACATAAACCCGGAGAGGCGCACCGTGAAGGAGAAGAACCTCGTGGTAGTTGGCTCAAGGGAGAAGGGCTACAAGGCTTACTTCGCCGCTACCGACAACGACCATGGCACGGAGCTGTGGGTCACCGACGGCACCAAGGAGGGCACGAGGATGGTGGCTGACATTCTGCCCGGCAGCGGCTCGTCGTCGCCGGCATGGCTTTGCAGGCTAAACGACAAGGTTCTGTTCTCAGCCTATACCGACGACTATGGCCGACAGCTGTGGGTCTCTGACGGCACCGTGGAGGGCACCGTGCAGATTGCCCAGACATACGAGCTGGGCGACGGCAACCCACAGGCCATATACCAGATAAACGAGACGCAGGCCGTGTTTGCCGCCATCAGCGACGAGAGTGCCGAGTATGACCCCGACGAGGGCGCGCAATACTGGCTGTGGGTGACCGATGGCACGGCTGCCGGGACACGCCTCGTGAAGGAGGTGAAGGTTGACAATCCCGGCAAGGAGAACACCAACCAGCACTCGGCGTTCGTGCGCGTGGGCAGGAGGCTCTTCTTCAAGGCCGACGATGTTGACGGACATTATGGCACGGAGCTGTGGGTCACCGACGGTACGCCCGATGGCACTTATCTCGTGAAGGACATCAACACTGAGCCAAACACCGACAAGGGCGACGGTTACACGCGCGACTCGGCAATAGACTGCATGGAGAACTTCAACAACAAGAAGCTCTTCTTCAAGGCATGGACGCTTGAGAGCGGCAACGAGCTGTGGGCTTCCGATGGCACGCCCGAGGGAACCTATGAGGTTTACGACGCTGACCCATCGGTGAACCCCGACAACGGCATTGGCAACGGCGGCAGCGTGTTCGGCGAAGGCTGGGAAGTTTACAAGGGACGCATCTGGTTCCGCGGATGGAGGTCAGACGGCGGTTGGGAGCTTGCCGGCTCGAACCTTGAGAAAGGCGATTATGTTTATTACGACTATTTCACGCTGAACCCAAGTTCGAGCAACAGCTCGTTCCCAGATCCGGGATGCGTGTTCCAGGACAAGTACGTGTTCTGCGGAGCCGACGGCTTTGATGCCAACGCCACTCCTGAGCAGCACGGCGGCGAGATGCTCGTGTGGGACGGCGAGACTGTGACGCGCCAGACTGACACCAAGTTCCCGGGCGTGGTTTGCAACTGGATGAAGGAGCCTACCGTGGCAGGCGGCTCGCTTTACTGGATGAACGAGGCCAACGACGTGGCCCTCGGCCTTGGCAGCGGACTCTACCGCCTTGACGACCTGAGCTCAGAGCCTGTCGTGGTGCCGACAATCACCACCACCGGCGACAATGTAAACACGCTGCGCAACCTCGACGGCACCATAATATATGTTTGTGGCGCTAACAACCGCCTGTACGCCGACGTTTACACGAAGGCTAACTGGGACGGAGTGAGCGACAGCGGATACCTTGACCCGAAGTTTGAGGGTGACACCGAGGGTGGCTCGGCAACCGATGTCAAGGGCGTGGTGTCAAGCACGGCTGGTGACGGCACGGTGAACGTTTATGACCTCAACGGCATTCTCGTCAAGGGCAATGCCAGCAAGGCCGACGCCGCAAAGGGCTTGCGCAAGGGCGTTTACATTTTCGGTGGCAAGAAGCACGTGGTGTTCTGAGGCACACGGTCTTTTCAATACAAGAATTTCCCCCATGCCTGAGGGCGTGAAGCTTGTCCCTCAGGGGGGATTTCCCTACAACACTAAAACCTACCTATTTATGTCAAGACAATTATTCGCACGTTGCTCCCTTTGCCTTGTGTGCCTGTTTTGCGCCATGGCGAGCCTCGCGCAAAACATTACGGTTACCGGCACGGTAATCGACGACACGCAGCAGCCGCTGATAGGGGTGACGGTAAAGGTGGATGGCACGTCAGCCGGCGTGGTCACCGACCTCGATGGAAAATACACAATCACTGTTCCAAATCGGGCAACACTAATCTTTTCTTACATAGGCTACAAGACCTTGCGGCAGGAAGTTGCTGGGCGCAAGGTGATTGATGTCACGCTTGAGTCGTTCACCAACACCCTTGACGAGATGGTGGTCATTGGTTATGGCGTACAGAAGAAAAGTGACATAACCGGCTCAATAAGCTCAATATCGGGCAAGGACATAAATGACACGCCCGTCTCATCGACGTTGCAGGCATTGCAGGGCAGGGCTGCCGGCGTGAACATAATACAGAACTCGGGCGCTCCGGGTGGCGGCACAACCATAAAGATACGTGGCACGGGCACTGTCAACGACGCTGACCCTCTGTATGTCGTCGATGGTTTCATCGTTGACAATATTGACTACCTGAACCCCAACGACATAGCCAACGTCGAGGTGTTCAAGGACGCTGCCTCAAGTGCCGTGTATGGCTCGCGTGCTGCCAACGGCGTTGTGGCGATAACGACCAAGCGAGGCAAGGAGGGCAAGGTTTCCGTGACATACGACGGCTATGTGGGCGTTTCGAACACGTGGAGGAAGATTGACGTGATGGATGCCGACAATTATGCGCTGATGATGGATTACGTCAACGGCTCATCGCTCTATTCGGCCGACGGGCAGCTCTTCATGACGAAGAACGCCGATGGCTCCTTGGCATACGACCCTGCCAAGTATGCGATGCTTGACACCATACACCGCAACTCGGCAGGCAACTGGTGGGATGCCGTGACGCGTACCGGCATGAAGACGCAGCACGGCGTGAGCGTGAGCGGCGGATCGGCCAACACACAGTTCCTCGCCAGCGCAAGCTATTACAAGGAGAACGGCATTGTGAGGACTTCAGACTACGACCGCTTCAACGGCCGCGTGAACGTGAACTCGCGGCTTGCCAGTTGGCTCACGCTGCAGGCCGAGATGGCTTATGCCAACGAGGGCAGCGACGGCATACCCGAGGGGTCGTCGGGCATACTGAAGCAAGCCCTGTTCGAGTCGCCGATGCAATACCTGCGTAACAACGTGGGCTATTGGTACAGCGCCAATCCGCTGGCTAACCTCGACAGGTATAACGGGCGGAGCCATCAGGACAGGCTGAACATGAACCTGTCGCTTGGCGCTAAGTTCCTCAAGTATTTCGATTACCAGTTCAAGGCTTCTTATTACACGGTGCGTCAGGTTGACGACAACTTCTACGAGGTTTGGGGACCCGACGAGGATTTCGTCATGCCATCGTCGCTCTCTTCGGTGTATAAGAAGCAGGGCAACACCAACAAGTGGGAGATAAACAACCTGCTCACCTTCCTGTGGGCTGACAGCCATCACAGCGTTACGGTGCTTGCCGGTCAGACGGCAGAGTCTTACAAGTATAGCTGGCAGGAGAGCAACCGCTCCGGCACGCCGAGCAACGACCCCGTTTTCGGTTATCTCTCAAGCGCATACACTGGCGACAAGACTTACGGGCTTGATCGCGAATGGACATCGGTGGGCTTCATAGGGCGTGTCAATTACAGCCTTAACGACACTTACTTGCTTCAGGCCAACGTGCGTGTTGATGGCTCCTCGATGTTCTCGAAGGACAACCGTTGGGGCGTGTTCCCGTCGGTGTCGCTTGGATGGAAATTCTCCAACGAGAAGTTTGCCCGCAGCCTTGCCTCGTGGCTCACGAGCGGAAAGGTGCGTGTGGGCTGGGGCAGGCTGGGCAACAACCGCATAGACGAGCTTTCGCGTTACACTTACCTTACGTCGGGCTTCAATTATCCGTTTGGGTTGGGCAACTCAACGGTTTACGAAGGCTCCACGGCTACGGTGCTTGGCAACGACGGCATCAAGTGGGAGAAGAACGAGAGCTGGAACGCTGGCGTTGACCTCTCGTTCCTGAACAACAAGCTTCTCGTGACGGCTGAGTATTTCAACCGCAAGACCACAGACATGCTCCTGAGGGTTCCCACTGTGGCATCGGCAGGCCTTGAGCAAAGCCCGATGACCAACGCCGGAGCCGTGCGCAATTATGGCTGGGAGGTTGATGCCAAGTGGCGCGACCGCATAGGCAAGAACTGGAGCTATGAGATTGGTTTCAACTTCTCGTGGATGAAGAACAAGGTGACGAGCCTTGGCACGGGCAACGAACCCATCTATGGGGCGTACCTCTCGGAGGGAAGCATTGTGGATTATGTCACCAAGACGGCCGTGGGGCAGCCCATCGGAAGTTTCTACGGTTATGTGACAGACGGCATATTCGGCAGCTACGAGGAAGTGAGGGCGAGTGCCCAGTATGAGGTTGGCAAGAACGACTTTGAGCAGACCACCATGCCCGGCGACTTCCGTTTCAAGGATCTCAACGGCGACAACCGCATCACTGCCGAGGACCGCACTTACCTTGGCTCGCCGCTGCCCAAGTATTTCTTCGGAATTCCATTGGCCGTTGGCTACAAGGGCTTTGACCTCAATGTCTTCTTGCAGGGACAGGGCGGCAACAAGATTTTCAACGTGATGGACTATTACCTCTACAATGCCGCCGAGGGCAATGTTTACGCTGACATACGCTCAAAGCACTGGTCTGGCCAGCTTGAGGGGCAGGGACGCACGTTCTTCCCATTGAACACGGACGCTACGGTGCCTGACCTTTCCAACAATGACGCTCCGCGCAACTTCCGCGCAAGCGACTTCTTCATACAGAAAGGCGACTATCTGCGCCTGAAACAGGTGCAGCTCACTTACAACTTCCCTTCGTCGCTGCTCTCGCAGGTCGGCATAAAGAGCCTCGCCTTGTCGCTGACGGCTTATAACCTGCTGACCATAACGGGTTACGATGGCTTTGACCCTGAGGTGGGCAAGGTGTCGGGATCCGAGCAGAACAACCTGAGCATGGGGGTTGACCAAGGCAATTATCCTCAGGCGCGCTCGTTTACGTTTGGCGTGAAACTGGGTCTGTAATCTTTCAACGAAATACATTATATGAAAAGAATGACATACAAGTTGGTTGCCATTGCTGTCGCCATCTCGCTGGTGGGCTGCGACGATTTCCTGGACAAGGAGGTACGGGGCAATGCCACCGAGACGACTTACTATGACACCCAATATAAGATGCAGAGTGCGCTTGACGCAACTTACGACGAACTGCAATCTGACGAATACAACGATCAGGAATGGCGTTTCGGAGAGGCCATGGGCGACAACGTCTTTGGTGTTGACGAGGGGCTGGCATCGCAGATGGGGCAACTGGTCAACTTCCGTTTCAACACTTCCAACACGTGGATCCTGCAACGCTGGAGGGTTAATTACGTCGGCATCCACCGGGCAAACCAGGTGATCCACAATATTCACCGGGTGCGCATAACAAACGATCAGGTAGGGACGTACAACAATGTGCGCTGGATTTACGGGCAGGCTAAGTTTCTAAGGGCCTACTATTATTTCAACCTCGTGAAGACATTCGGCGGGGTGCCAATACGCCCTGAGGCGGAGAGCGTTGACTCGCTTGTCGTGCCGCGCTCGTCGCTTGAGCAGTGTTACGCTTATATCGAGAAAGACTTGCGCGAGGCGGCCATGATGCTGCCCAATGTTTACGCGTCGTCTGCCGACCTGGGCAAGGTTACCCGTGGTGCCGCAATCGCCATGCTGATGAAGGTTCTCATGTATGAGGCCAAGCCGGGAGTGCCATCAAGCAAATGGAGCCAGATGGTGGAGCTTGGCCGTTACATGGTCGATAAGCAACCGCTGACATACAGGCAACTTCTCGGTTATGATGGCAGCGAGCCTTGGGACGAGCTTAGGGAAAGGCTGTGGTTCAAGCCTGTTGGCAAGATTGATGGCGGTGGGCAGAACACGTCGGAGTATGAGAAAGCCGACGACGCATTGCCGTCAATGAACAATGTGTATTCTCTTGATTACAAGGATTATTATGGCAATGCGTTGCACAATGGCGACAAAATGTCGTATTTGTTCCAATTCTACAATGCCGGCGAGTTTTGCAATGGTTCGGTTTGGGAAATAGTCTTCAAGGAAAGTGCCGACGGCACGGGTGGCGACACCAACGAGGGGCAGGGACTGGAGTTCTTCGACGTTGGCAACGTCAAGATGTTTGCCACCGACCAGCTGCTGACAAACGTCTTCGGCTCCGACGTGCGCAAGGATTTCACCATACACCATCAGGGGCAGACGTTCGATGGTGAAATATGGCAAGGCGGCGAGGGCAACTACGTTTCGCTGAAATGGTACACTCCCAAGACCGACAAGCCCAAGTATGCCGGCGACAATGGCAAGAACCGCAGGGTGTTGCGTTATGCAGACGTGGTATTGATGTACGCTGAGGCTCTCAACGAGTGTGGTTTCCGACAGGAGGCCTTGGAAAACCTCAACAAGTGCAAGGCGCAGGTCAACAAGCTCAACAACTCCACAAAACTGTATGTGGCAGGCGGTTACGGTTACATACGCGACCAAATATGGCAGGAACGCCGCATGGAGCTGGCTTTCGAGTGGGACCGTTACTTTGACATGGTGCGCCAGGGACAGGCAGCCAAGCTGCTTCACCAGTTTGCCTCATATCGTGCCACACGCCGTGGCGCTTATTTCCGCGAGGGGGTCAACGAGCTTATGCCAATACCGCAGACCGAGGTTGATGTCTCCAATGGCGTGGTGACACAAAATCCCGGTTATTGACGGGCTTCGCAATCAATAATGAAAAACAGCTTAGTATTAAAAAACATACGCAATGAAAAACATTTGTTTTTACATATTGGCGGCGTTGCTGCTTGTGGGGTTGGCATCGTGCTCCGACGACAACGAGCCGGCTCGCACGCCCGTGGCTTCCGCCACCATAAGCCAAGCTAACCTGGAGGTGAACCAAAGCTTGCAGATCAACTTTACCGGTGTTGCCGACCAAGTGGTGGTTTATACCGGTGACGCGGGGCATGTTTATGCGTTGCGCGACTCAAGTGACACGGGTTTCCCTGTCAACAAGGGCATCTTCACCTATTCTTACAGTTCGCCCGGCACGTTCCATGTCGTGGTGGTGGCTTCGACCTACGACACTTACATGGGCGGCAACCTCAGGCAGGACACCGTGGCGTTCGACGTGATGGTCAAGGATGACGTCACCGCGCTTGACAGGGTTTATTCGAGCATTACGCCGAATGTTTACTACGCCGACGCTGTTGATGATGCCACATGGGTGTTGCGGCTGCCCTCAAAGCAGGTTTACAACAACCGTGAGGTCACGCTCAAGGCTGAGCGTCAGCGTTTGAGCTTCGACATCGCCTCCGGGGCTTCGAAGATTTATGTCGATGGCGAGGCGTGGACAAGGACCGCTTGGTACGACCTGACGGAGACGCACGACATAAGTGTTGTTTCCGATTTCGGCTCAACGCGCCACTATAAGCTCCACACGCTCATTTACCCCGAGTTTTCTTCCATCAGCGTCAATGGAGTTGTTGGAAAGCTTGTCCGCGACGCTTATGACCAGAGTGCGCAGACTTACAGGTTCGCCCTGCCGGCAGGCACTGATTTGGCGCACTTGTCGGTGACGTTTGCCACGAGCCATGGCGGCACGTTCTTCGTGGGCGACAGGGAGGTGGCTTCTGGTTCGGAGGTTGACCTTTCGGCTGGTGCGGCGTGCACGATCGTCTCGGTGGCTTCTGACAACAGTCTTGTCAAGGCGACGGCTCGCGTGGCGTTCGAGTTTCAATAGTTTTTAATTGGCAATATTTGAAATATGCAAAGAAAACTTGCATTTACGATTATCCTTATTGGCTTCACGCTGCTGGCAAAGGCTGACAGCGTGAAGCCTTATGTTGGTTCACGCATTTTCTGGGACACATCCACGCGTGTCACGGTGTTTTCTGGCGGTGGCTATCCTCGCATGATACAGTTGCAGGACGGCCGCCTGATGGCATGTTGCGAGAACAATGGCATTGACATCGCCTTTAGCGGCAACAAGGGTGGCACGTGGGGCTCGCCCACCAAGATTGTTTCCAATGGCAACATACCATTGTGCGCTCCAGACTTGGTGCAGTTGGACGACGGCACGATACTCGTGGCTTACAATCCGCGCCCCACGGCTCCTTATTCGTCGGAACGGCGTTTTGGCATTCACCTTAAGCGCAGTACCGACAATGGCAAGACGTGGAGCGAGGACATCAAGGTGTTTGATGGCGAACCTAATTTTGGTGACGGCTGTTGGGAACCCACATTCCTGCAACTGCCGAGTGGCGAGTTGCATCTGTATTTTGCCGACGAGACAGGTTTCACCGCTTCCGACGAGCAGCAAATCTCGTTGTGCCGCTCTTACGACAGCGGGTTGACATGGACTGAGCCGCAGCGTGTTTCTTTCCATGGCGGCAACGGCTCGCGTGACGGAATGCCGTCGGCTGTAATCCTCGACAATGGTAATATTGCCGTGGCTATCGAAAACAGCGGGTGGCCCGGCGTGGGGGCTTTCGTGCCAACGATTGTCACAAGTCCGCTTGCCGGCAACTGGGACCGTTGGGTGCCCTATCCCGATGATTGCCGCTGGAAAGCCCTTGACCCTGACTATGTGGCGGCGAGCATTAAGGGTGGCGCGCCTTACATGCGCAGGCTGCCATGGGGCGAGACTGTGTTGTCTCACCAGTCGAACAGCCTTGGCGGCAACTATGACATGCTTGTTTATGTCGGCGACAGCGATGCCAAGGGTTTCAAGGCCATGAGCAAGCCTTTCTCGGCAGGCGCGCAGGACAATTACATGTGGAACTCGCTTTGCGTAATTGACACCGGCGTGGTGGTGGCTGTTGGCAATGTTGACGGCGGTGGGGTGGTCATGCAAAAAGGCTATCCCGTGAGGATGCTGCAGGCTCCTTATGCCTCGCCACGTGTGGACGGCAAGCAGGAGCGCACCGAGGGATATTATGGCGAGCGTGTGCGCCAGCTCATGTTGGGGCGGCAGCAAGGAACGCCTTTCACGGCCGACTTTGCCTACGATGCCGACTCGCTTTATTTCACGTCACGCGTCTCTGACACTGACCAGGTTCTTGGCAAAGGCTCCCTTTCCGATGGCGTGACGTTGCTCCTTGACACAAGGAACGTCTCGGCTGACAAGAAAATTGCCGAGGGCATTTATCGCATACTTTTCCTTGCCGACGGCAGGATGAGGGTGGCGCGTGGCAACGGCTCAAGCTCATGGCAATGGGGAACAATAAGCGGTGACACGCTGAATGCCCATTATGCCATTGCCGCCACGCAGCGCTATTACATTGTGGAGGCGGCGATACCATGGTCGGCACTGGGCTTTGCCAAGGCGGATGTGCCCAATGGCACCCACATGCGCGTCAACGTGATGTTGCAGAACAGGGGGACGGCTGATGCCACGCCTGTTTATGAGATGCTGCCCGACGCAAAGCGCGACGAGTCGTGGTCGTGGATGGACTTTTACTTGCAGCCGCACGAAACTACGGGCATCACGGAAATAGTGTCCGGCAATCAGCGTGAGGTCTCGGTCAAGGTGAGCGGGCAAAGGGTTTCCGTCATCGGCGATGGCGTGGTTTGCACTGAGGTTTCCACCGTCGCAGGCATGTCGCTGGGCAAGTACAAGCCGGGCACATTCACCCTGCCAAGGCTGGGGAGTGGCATTGTTGTGCTGCGTGTCAGCCTTGCCGACGGTTCCACGGTGACACGCAAGTTGTCGCTGCGATGAAGTAACAGTTTTGCAATCAGACTTTTTTGCGAGCGTGAAGGCAAGTCGCCATTTGTTTGACGGTGATTTAATTTTGATTTTTGGAGGAAAAACATTAACTTTGCTTTTGATGAGAAAGTTTTTCCAACCATACGCACTTTTGCTGCCGTTGCTGTTCGTGGTGATGGCGGCTGACGCTCGCGACTTTATCTTCCAGCACATCACAAGCCAGACTGGGCTTCCGCACCAGCAGGTTGAGGCAATAGCCCAGGATGGCGACGGTTTCCTGTGGTTTGGCACACGAAACGGCCTGGCACGGTATGATGGCATGAACATGCGGACCTACTACCATGTCGCAGGCAAGACAAACTCGTTGGGACACAACTTCGTGAAGAGCCTTTTCGTCGATGGCAAGCACCGTTTGTGGGTTTGCACGATGGATGGGATATGCCGTTACCGTCCGGTCACCAACGACTTTGCCAATTATGGAGGTCTGGGGCAGGCGTTCCGCATGGCGGAGTCGGCGACGGGAAGCATTGTCGCCGTGGGCGATGCCGTTTGGCTGTACGACGAGAAGGCTGACCGTTTCAGGAAAATACCTGCCACCGACGAGGGATTTAACATTTCTGTGGCGACGGATCGCAAAGGGAACACTTTCGTCGCGACCAACTCTTCGATATTCTGTTACGACAAGTCATTCAGGCGCATACGCCACATGCCCGATTCGCTGTACCGCGACTTCCTCACCGGAGCCGATGGCATTTGCCCTCTGTATGTTGACAGTCGGGGCAAGCTTTGGGTGGGGCGTAACGGCAAGGGTGTTGAGGCTGTTGACCTCGGCACCCTTGACAGGAAAATATACGACGCGCCACTACTCGACAACAGCACGGTGCGTGTCATAAGGGAAGACAGCAACCACAACATGTGGCTTGGCACGGAGAATGGTGTCACCATCATACGTGCCGACGGAGGCATTGAGACCGTCAGGCATAGCTTGCTGAACAGCAGGCTGCTTTCGGGAATGGCGATTTACGACATTTTTTTCGATGCTGGCGACAATGCTTGGGTGGCCAACTATTTTGGCGGCGTTGACTTGCTGCTGCACAGCCAGAATGTCTTCCGCTGGATTTCGCCGGGCTACGCCGCCGGCAAGCTCACGGGCAGCGTGGCGCGAATGATGGTCGAGGTCAGTCCAGGCGTGATATGGATTGCCACGGAAGACGGCGGACTGAACGTTTATGACTCACGTCAGGCCACGGTTGCGCCGTTCAGGGCAATACACGACATTGGCACGAACGTGCACAGCCTTTGCCACGACACGCTCTCGGGCAATGTGTGGATTGGCACTTTCCGCAACAGCCTTTTCAGGTATAACGTGCGCTCAGGTGCCAGCCGCCATTACGAGCTGGTGCCCGGGTTCACGTCGGTCAGCGTCTTCGGTTTCGCTCGGCAGCGCAGCGGCAGGATGTGGGTGGCAACGACGCAGGGACTCAGGTGGTATGATGCCCAGGCTGACGTTTTCCGCAAGTTGGGCGACGGCATATTGGACAACACGTTCGTTTATACCATCGCCGTGGACGCACGCGACAATGTTTGGGCCGGCACCACGTCGCGCGGCTTGTTTCGCATAGACGGCAAGACTCGTGAGGTTACCCAGTGGATTATGGGCGACGCTCCTGGTGGGCTGAAGGACAATTACGTAACGAGCCTGTATGCCGATGCCGACGGCGTGCTGTGGATTGGGACCAACAACAACGGCTTGCAGACTTACGACACGCGCACTCGGCGGTTTGCCACCGTGTGCGACGAGCCTATGCTTGCCAACGGCACCGTGTGCGCCATCATTGGCGACAAGTTGGGCAACACGTGGATAACAACCAGCCAGGGGTTGTTCCGTTTCAACCGTGCCACGCAAAGCTTGCGCCGCTTCACCGTGAACGACGGACTGCCCACCAACCAGTTCAATTTCTCGTCGGCGCTCTTGTCACGTGGCGGTGAAATATTTCTCGGCACCGTAGATGGCGTGGTGTGTTTCAACCCTGCCATGGTGCGTGACCGTCGCGAGCCGTTGCGCGTGTTCCTGAAGCAACTCGTCATAAACGGCACAGCCGTGGATGCCGGCATGGAAGGCTCGCCGCTTGACGACGAGCTTGACAAGACCAGTCGCATTGACCTTTCTTATGCCGAGGCACGCTCGTTTGCCGTGGAGTATGGCGTAATAATGCCGGCCAACGATGTCAGCGTAAACTACCAGATACGGGTGGATGGCGTTGACAGGGAGTGGCAGGATGCCGGGCAGGAACACCGTTTCGCGGCATACAACCTGGCTCCCGGAACATACGTGTTGCGCCTGCGTGCCAATGACAGCAACGATGGGTGGGGCAGGTGCCCTGAGAAGACGCTTAAGATAGTGGTGCATCCTCCTTTCTACCGTTCGGGCGTGGCTTGGTGCGTTTACGTGCTGCTGCTCATCCTTGCGGTGTTTTACGCACATCGCCTTTACAGGCGGCGCATGGAGACACGCAATTGTATAAGGATTGCCGAGATGGAGAAAAACAAGCTGGAGGAGCTGAGCCGTGCGAAGCAAAACTTCTTTACCACCGTGTCGCATGAGCTGAAAACGCCGCTTGCCCTCATTGCCGCGCCGCTGAAGAGTATTCGCAAGGATCTTGTTGGCATGGAGGATCGCAGGCTGCTCGACATGGCTGTGCGCAACACGGGAAAGCTGGAGGACATGGTAAACCAGCTGGTGAGTTTCAACAAGATGGAGGGCGACGGCTTCCCTCTCTACTTGCAGAGGGGCAACCCCGTGGAGTTTGCCGGTCGCATAGCTGACTCTTTCGCTGAGCTGGCGAAGGGCAAGGACATACAGCTGCGCGTGAGGTGCGAGGACAATGGCGAGATGGCTTGGTTCGCGCCCTATTACCTTGAGCGAATACTGAGCAACCTGCTGTCGAACGCTTTCAAGTACACCAAGCCCGGTGGCTATGTGAATGTTGCTGCGGCATTGGGCGCAAGGGATGGCTTTGAGGGGCTGAGCCTTGAGGTTGCCGACAGCGGCATCGGCATACGTGAGGAGGATCGCCGTAAGGTTTTCGAGCGTTTCTACCAGACGGAGCAGGGGGGCACGTCGGGCGAGAGAGGATGGGGCATTGGCCTTTCGCTGGTAAAGCGGTTGGTGGAGAAACACAAGGGCTTCGTGGAACTGGAAAGCGAGGTTGGCGTAGGCTCAACGTTCAGGGTGTGGCTTAATGTTGACCAAAGGGCTTTTGACAGCGATTGCCTGGTTGGCGACGACAAGGTGGCTGCCTCGGTTGACGACTATGCCATACCCGAGGTGCAGGCTGCCACCGACGATGCCGCAACCGAGTCGGCCGATGGCTGTAAAGGTGCTATTCTGGTTGTCGAGGACAATGACGACTTGCGCGCTTACCTGTCAGGGTTCCTGTCGCGCCAGTTTTACGTTTACACGGCGAGGAACGGGCAAGAGGGGCTTGACGTGGCTCGCGTGGAGGACATAATGCTCATTGTGAGCGACGTGATGATGCCCGGCATGGACGGCAACGAGATGTGCCGCAGGCTTAAGGCTGACGTGGCAACCTCGCACATTCCCGTGATAATGCTTACTGCCAAGGGGCAGCGTGAGGATGTCATCGACGGTTACAGGAGTGGGGCTGAGGCGTATGTGCAGAAACCTTTTGACCCGCAGGCTCTCAGCTTGCAGGTCAGCAACATGGTGAGGTTGGTGAGGACACGCCAGCGAGACTTGCTAACCGCCGTTGACGGCGACCGCCACGACGTGGCAAACCTGTCGGGCATTGACCGCGACTTTGTTGACAGGCTCAATGCGTTTGTCGATGCCAACATTGCCCGCAGCGAGCTGTGTGTTGCCGACATCACCGCCGAGATGGGCATGAGCCGCAGCCTGTTGCACATAAAGATGAAAAACCTGCTCGCCATGTCGGCAGGTGAGTTTGTGACGCATAAGCGCATAAGGTATGCGTGCAAGTTGCTCGCCATGGGGCGCAGCGTGACTGACACGGCTTACGATGCCGGATTTTCCGACCCAAATTATTTCTCGAAGAAGTTTCGCAAGGTAATGCTGATGTCGCCTACGGAGTACGTTAAGTCGTTGGGCGACGCTGGTCAATGACACGCACCTCGGGCGGGGCGTGTCATTGACCCATATTCATACTACGCCGACAAACTTCTCATCGACAAGGCTGTCGAGAGTCTCGTCGAGGAGCGTCATCAGGCGCAGGGCTGTCTTGTCGGCACCGAAACGCCCATACTTCGCCGCTTGTTGCGAAGCCTTGTTGAGCGAGGATAACAGCGTCTTGTAGTTTATCTCGCCACTGAAAAACGTCTTTTTCGGGGCTATGTCGTTTACGCAGTCGGCGAGCCTCTCCGAGCGCAGGTTGAATGGCAGGAACGAGCGCTGGTTGCGCCCCAGCTCAATGAGCCACGTGCGGTATGACACGAAAAAGTCGGCGGTGAGCGTGTTGCAGAAGCTGGTGGAGAGGAAGGCCTGCGTTATCTCGGGCTTGTCGTGCGTGTATCCGCGCCCGATGTCGTTCCTGAACTGGTGTGTCAGGTATTGGTAGGCAAGGTGGAACTTCACCATCTGCTTGTTCACGAGCGAGCGCGTAGCCAGCCCGAAGTCCTTGAGCGTCAGCGTCAGCTTGTCGTTTGCCAGCCCGTATTCCTTGTATATGGGGTTGATGGCGTTGCCGCCCACCGTGGTCAGCTGGTCGTCGGGGATGCCGAGGAAGTCGAGCACGGAAAGCGCCCCGACGTATTCCACCACGTGCGCCTCGTCGTGCTGTCCGTTGCCTCCGGGGTCGTTGAAGTAGGGGTTCGACGGCACCTCGTCGCCAAGATAGTAGCAGGCGTTTATCTTCGACTCGCCCAGGTCCTTGCCTCCCTGGCGCAAGCCCGTCAGGTTGTCGTGGTAGTAGAACAGCGCCGACTTGGTCTTTGATATGAAGTCGCCCCTTGATATGGGGCTTCTCTCGTCTTGTTGCACGTTGAAGTAGGGCAGCACCGTCAGTGCGCCTATTCGCGCGTCGCGCAGGTCGCCACGGTTGTTGATGGCGGTGTTGTTGGCGGCGTTGCGTATGTTCTTCACTATTATGGGATAGCCGGCGGCTCCCGTGCCGCCGAAGATGCTCGACACCACGAATATGCGGTCGGATGAGCGGAACACGTTGGAGAACTGGCGGAACTCCTCGGAGTCCTTGAACTCGTTGAGCGCAACCGAGCCTATGTTTGGCGAGCCCACGAAGCCAATGTCCATCTTGGTGTCAAGCTGGTCGTTGGAGAACATCATTGAGCAGAGGGCCTGGTTGGCGGTGTCGAGGGTGTTGTAGTCGATAAACTCGCGGAACTTCTGGCTCTCCACGCCGCCGAGGCTGAAGAGGAACGTGTCGCTGAGGTGCGACCCCGGCGGCAGTATGTCGCCGAGCGTTGATATTTTCACCGAGAAGAAGCCGCGTGTCACGTCGGCTGAGTTGCCGTATAGCGAGCGGTGCAGCGAGCGGTACCAGCGCAGCAGGTTCTCCGTCTGCTTCAGGTCCTCGTTGGCCTTGTGCGGGTCCATTATTATTGGCACCACTTCGAGGGGCATGGGTTGCCCCTGCTCGTCAACGGGATGTATGCCGGCGGCAAACTGCATTACCAGCGGTCGCATGACGCGCGACCCCGTGCCGCCCACTAAGAAAAGGAATAGTCGCATGTTGTGTGTGTCGTGATGGCGTTAGGTGGAATGTGGCTTTGTGAGGGTTGTTGCGCTGGCGCGTTTCACTCGGGTATGGGCGTGTGGCGGCAGTTGCTGCTCCACCAGCGCACCGAGAACGAGGCTGCGACAAAAAGCAGAATTGTGACAACGCTGTCAACGATGCCGAAGCTCGTGAGCTGCGCCGAGAAGTCGTAGCCGAGCGATCCGAAGACGCTGCCGCAGTAGAGGCATCCTGCCACGGGAGCCACCACGGCAGCCACGCCGAGCATCACCAGCCAGTGGTACCAGCGCGAGAAGCTTACCGAGTTGATGGCGTAATAGAACAGCAGCGCGCTGCCCCATGCCACGGCCGAGGTCACTATCGCCATGACGATGTAAAGACCCTCGTTGTACATTTCGTTTGAGAACTCGTTGCTGTAATAGCCCAGCTCGAACACGCGGTCGGGCACCACCAGCAGCACCAGCGTCAGCACGATGCCGACGATAAGGAGCATCATATTTTTCATATCACGTATTATTTTTGTTTCCGTTTCCTTGGCGGCTGCATCGTCGTGTCGTTGCGGCGTAACGGGGAAGCCATTGCGGCGCAACGGGCGTGCGTTACCGCCCTAATCGCATCTCGATTGCGAAGTATTCGGGCTGGCCGTCTGCGTTGCGGGCATAGCTGTCGTAAACGCCCTGCATGAGGTAGCGCAGGCCGAAGGTGGTGTGGCTGTCAGGGCGCAGGTCGTTGTCCGTGGAGCCTGTCGATGCCCATTGCGGCAGGCGGTTCAGCAGGCTCAGCCTTAGCCTGTCGTGCCGTGCCACGTCCTTGGCGTCGAGTATGAACAGGTGCGTTGCCGAGCCTATGTATTTCTTCTCGGCAGGCGTTATGTCGGCCTTCTGTATTGGCCGTATCTCCTTTATCTTTATGTCGCCGTCGCTTTCGAGCCTGTAGTTGGCCTTGTCGGTGAGGTAGCGGCTGTCCATGAGCATGTGGCTCAAGTCAACCGCCAGGGCGAGCTGTATGTCGCCAGAGTCGCGGTCGGGCTTAACGTTCTCCAGCCTCAGTATCCGGTCTCCCTGCCCGTGCTCAGGCTTGAACCTACCGCGTATGTCGCGACCTGAGAGCAGGAACGAGGCGTGCGGCTGGTATATGCCCGTGGCGGTGAAGAGGCACATGCCGTCGTAGCCGCGCAGGCTCTCAAGATTTGAGAACGTGCGGAAGTCGGGCGACGACGTAAGCCTGGCCATGTTGTCGTTGCTCCCGACGATGATTATGTAGTATGGGCGCCTGCCGTCAAATCGGCTCACGCTGTTGTCGTAGGCGTAGTAGCTTCCGTTGTACGAGCCGTTCATGCGCACCACGAGCATCGACTTTTTCCTCACCTCGCCCTTGAACACCGAGTTTATCATCTCCTGCATCTCGGCGAACACCTTCTGTGGGTTCACGCCTTGCATGTTGCGAACGGAGTATATGAGGTCGGTGACGAGTATTGACACGTCGCCATCGCCCGTCTTGTTGAGAATGTTGTCAAATATTTGCCGGAAATCAGTGTAGCCCTTTTCGCCGATGCTGTCCACCTGGCTGTTGCCCGGCAGGGCGTTGCGCAGGGCCATGATGGCGGCGCGGAAAGAGCCGTCGCCCTTCGGGCTGTCGTAGGCAAGCATTGAGCCGCTGCGCTCTATGTAGAAGTGGAAAGCCATTTGGCTCTCCCCTATGCTGGTGAAGCGAACCTTGGTGGCTGGGCGGCGGTTGGCGAAGAAGTCGGCAATGTATTCCTTTGTCGCCTCGGCATCAATGCCGCCGTCCTTGTAGAGGTCGGCGAAGTGTGCCTTCTCGCCGTCAAGGTATTTCTCTATCTTTTCCCAGTCGGCGCGGTCTATCAGCCGGTCTTCGCCAGCCAGCTCCACGAGCAGGTGGTTGAAGTCGCGCTTGTGCGACTTGCCGCAGCCTGCGAGCAGCATGACGGTCATCAATATAATCAACAGCTTTTTCATAGGCGTTGTTTTTTTGGGCAGTTGTGCCTTGTTGTTGGCAAAATTACGCAAAAACTATGGAATAAACGAATAAAAAGAGAGAAATGGCATTAAATGACTTTGCGCAAAGGAATTTGCGCAGAGGGCAAACGACGACAATGACAAAAATATGTTAGCGCAAAGGGAATAGTATTTGTGGAAGCGTTAGGATTGCCGACAAGCGGAAGACGAAAACGGGGTGTTAAGCTGTGTAAATCACAATAAAGTCCGTGATGGATAATTGTCACCTCATGTTTTTTTTCGTACTTTTGCGTTTAGTTTAAATGGAATGCTAAGAAATGGCTAAAAAGAATCAGTCAAATAGATTGACAGAGCAACATAAAGAATCCCAAGGTGTGGTTGGTATATTTGGTGAGGAAGCCAAATTGCATGATATGACAGTCGGAAAGATTACTCATCTTGTTATAAAACAACTTGAGAAAGAATTTCCTAAATTGTCGTTTCGATACAGAACAAGTATAAAGAAGAAATTAACGAGGCGTTAAGGAAAATAGACCCAGAATTAGGCAAACTCTTTTTGTGGAAAATTCCAGCATCATTCCTGATGGAGGTATAATAGAAGTGAAAGACGATGCGGGAGAGTGGAGAATAGTATTAGTGTCTGAGGCTAAGCATCAAGGGAAAGACATTGAAAACATAAAAAGATGAATACTTGTAGGTAAAAACAATGACCAAGATTTGATGGCTGCTGGCAATGCCATAGAAAGGTCGCATAAAAACATATCATAGATTGCCAATTTAATGCTGTCAGAATCTCATTTCCCATACATCTTTTTTTTGGAAGGTTCAAATTTCTTGACTGAAACGATTTGATTAAAGATGAAGAGAAATGCGACGAATGAATTGCTACAAAAAGCAAGAAAATCAAAAAAACGATGAGTTTTATACTCACAAAAAAATATGTTGGTCATGAAAAAGAATATCCCAAATATGATAATTGCAATGGCATAAATGTGAATAAAACACTAGACATTCCTGCGGATTATGCAGGATTGATGGGCGTGCCAATAACTTTCTTGCATAAATTTAATCCCAGCCAATTGTTCTTGAGGACTCACGGGGGCGAAACCAAAAAGAGGCTTGTAAAGTACGATTAATGCACAAAAAGCATTTTTGCAACCAGGTTGCAAAATAAATATTGTATCTTTGCCTGCGAAAAGTGGTTTTACTGTCAACAAGGAGCAAATGAAGAGGCAAGTGTGCATGGCCACGGTGGCGTTGGCGGCATTGATGTTGCTGCTCGTGCCATTCATTCCGCATCATCACCATGATTATGCGCTGTGTGCCGTTGTGGAACATTGTGACAGCGACAACACTGACAACGACAAACATACAAGCCACAACGATGACGGCACGGCGTGCGTGGAGAAAGGCGGAGTGTTCGTGTCCAAGTCAAAGGCGCACAACGATATTTCCTGCAAGATAATTCCGGCGTTTGTACATGCAATGTGCGGTATGGCAAATGCCGAACTGTTTCCGGTAAAGAAGTTCCCAAGCGAATGGGAAGGCTGCGCCACATACCAATCGGCGAATTTGAACCGGACCAATGCCCTGAGGGCACCTCCCGTTATCATTTTCTGACACCTTTTATAAATCCATTAGACGTGGCATGAGTTTCCACATGCCATGTCCCCTCCTTTTCTCATACACAATCAGTTACCCTTGCGCAGTGAGGCGAGGGGCATGTGGCATGACTGTTTGCGGCAGTGGATGTCAACGGGCTGAAACGTGCTGTGCCAAAACGGCGCACATGCCAGGCCTTGGCGGTTTGTCGGTCCCGTCGTGGCTTCGTATCCGTCGTGCCATGCTGCCGCAAAGGGACGGCAAGGAGGGCTTTTTAGTAAAACATCGTTTTTTTCATCAGAATGGGATATGTTTCAGAAACTGATAAAATTCTCAATAGAGAACAAACTGACGATAGGCATACTGACGGCGGTACTCATCGTCTGGGGCGGCTGGTCGCTGTCACAGTTGCCGTTCGACTCCACGCCTGACATCACCAACAACCAGGTTCAGGTAATCACGCAGGCACCGTCCTTGGGAGCGCAGGAGGTGGAGCAGTTCATCACCACTCCCGTGGAGATGGCGCTCGCAAACATTCCGAGAGTGACTGAGCGGCGGAGCATAAGCCGCAGCGGCCTGTCGGTAATCACGCTTGTCTTCGACGATGCCGCCGACGTTTATTGGGCGCGGCAGCAGGTGAGCCAGCAATTGAAGGAAGCCGAAGAGGTGCTGCCACAAGGCAAGGGCACGGTGGGGCTTGCCCCCGTGACGACCGGGCTTGGCGAAATCTTCCATTACACCATACGCACGGAAAAGGGCTACGAGGACAAGTACAGCCTCGCCGACCTGCGCACCATGCAGGACTGGATTGTGCGCAAGCAGCTGTCGGGCACGGAGGGCATAGCCGAAGTGAGCGGATGGGGCGGATACGTGAAGCAATACGAGGTGGCGATTGACGCTGGTCGGCTGAACGCCTCGGGGCTGACCGTTGCCGACGTGTATGACGCGCTCGAAGCCGGCAACGAGAACACCGGGGGCAGCTACATTGAGAAGGGCAGCAACCAGTACTTCATTCGTGGCATTGGGCTTGCCACGTCGCTGGAAGACATCGGCAAGATACCCGTGAAGACCATTTGCGGGGTGCCGATACTCGTGAGGGACGTGGCAAAAGTGCAATTTGGACATGCCACCCGGTACGGTGCCGTGACGAGAAACGGAGAGGGCGAAGTCGTGGCAGGCATCACGCTGATGCTCAAGGGCGAGAATTTCCAGCAGGTGATAAGGAACGTTAAGGAGCGCATGGCACAGATACAGAAAAGCCTGCCCGAAGGCGTGGTCGTGGAGCCGTTCATTGACCGCACGCAACTGGTGGACCGCGTGACAGGCACCATCACCCACAACTTGATAGTGGGAGGGCTTATCGTCGTGTTCATACTCGTGCTGTTCCTCGGCAACTACCGTGCTGGGCTTGTTGTGGCATCCGTGATCCCGTTGTCCATGCTGTTCGCCTTTGGCATGATGAAGCTCTTCGGCGTTAGCGGCAACCTGATGAGCCTCGGGGCCATCGACTTCGGACTTATCGTCGATGGGGCGGTCATCATCGTGGAAGCCGTGTGCCACCATATTTCCGTCAGCGGCGGCAAGTACGGTGGCGCAAGGCTCACGCAGGCGCAAATGGATGCCGAGGTCTGTTCCTCCGCATCCAGGATACGCAAGAGCGCGGCATTCGGCGAAATCATCATCATGACGGTTTATTTGCCACTGCTCACGTTGGCAGGGATTGAGGGAAAAATGTTCCACCCCATGGCGATGACCATTTTCTTTGCCATACTTGGCGCGTTCATCCTGTCGCTCACGTATGTGCCGATGGCGAGTGCGCTGTTCCTCAGCAAGGAGAGCACGCACAGGCGCAATCTGTCCGACCGCCTGATAGGGAAGTTGAGGGAATGGTACCTTCCCGTCCTCACGAAGAGCCTCGACCAGAGCAAGACGCTGATAGCCTCTATGGCAGTGCTGTTCGCGGTCAGCGTGCTCGTCTTCAGCAGGTTGGGTGGCGAGTTCATCCCCAGTCTTGACGAGGGTGACTTCGCGGCGGAGATAAGCATGGCGCAGGGAACGTCGCTCTCGCAGATGGTGGAAAGCACCACGCAGGCGGAGAAAATCCTTAAGGCGCAGTTCCCGGAGGTGAGGCAGGCGGTCACGCGCATAGGAAGCTCCGAGATCCCCACGGACCCCATGCCCGTGGAGCGTGCCGACATGCTGATTTCCTTGCTGCCGAAAGCCGAATGGACATCGGCAACGACCAAGGACGAGCTTATGGAGAAGATGGAGGAGGCACTGAGTGCCATTCCAGGCATGGAGGCGGAGATGACGCAGCCCATACAGATGCGCAACAACGAGCTTATCACGGGCATCAAGCAGGACGTGGCGATAAAAATCTACGGCAACGACCTCGATGTGCTGGAGGCTTCGGCAAGAAAGGTGGCTTCGCTCATCAGGGGCGTGGAAGGCGTGTCGGAACCGTTCGTGGAGAAGGTGCAGGGACTGCCGCAGTTGCAGGTGCGGTACGACCGCGACCGCATGGCGAAACACGGCGTTTCCATGGCCACCGCCAACCGTGTGCTCGAAGCCGCTTTCGCCGGCCGCCGCACGGGTTACGTTTTCGAGGAAGACCGTCGCTTTGACATGGTGGTCAGGATGGACAATGCCCTGCGCAACGACATTGCGGCGTTGGAAGACCTTTACCTGCCGCTGCCCGACGGCGGCACGCTGCCGTTGCGGCAGGTGGCGGAAATCAGTTTCGAGGACGCTCCGGCGCAGGTGACGCACGAGGACGGGCAACGCCGCATTTATGTTGGCTTCAACGTGCGTGGGCGCGACGTGCAGAGCACCGTGGAAGACATCCAAGGCATCCTTGACAGGGAACTGAAGCTCCCGGCTGGTTATTATTTCACTTACGGCGGGCAGTTCCAGAACTTGCAGGAGGCCACCGGGCGGCTCATGATTGCCGTGCCGCTTGCCCTGCTTGCCATTCTCTTCCTGCTGTACGCCACGCTGAAGAACATGCGCGAGACGCTTTTCGTGTTCTCCGCCATACCGTTGTCTGCCATCGGGGGCGTGTGGGCATTGTGGCTGCGCGACATGCCGTTCAGCATTTCCGCCGGAGTGGGCTTTATCGCCCTGTTTGGCGTGGCGGTGCTCAACGGCATCGTGCTTATCGGGCAGTTCAACGCTTTCGAGAAAGAGGGGATGCTGGATGTGCGTGAGCGTATTGTCGAGGGCTGTATGCTGCGGCTGCGCCCTGTCGTCATGACGGCACTTGTGGCATCGCTCGGCTTCCTGCCGATGGCTCTCTCCACGGGCGACGGAGCCGAGGTGCAGCGTCCGCTCGCCACGGTGGTCATCGGTGGGCTGCTCACGTCAACGATTCTGACACTCATCGTGTTGCCATCCATTTACAAGACTTTCACAAAAAAACAACCATAAGGCATGAAACCAATCACACATACTATTTATGCCACGCTGCTATGCGCCTCGCCGCTCTTGGCGTTTGCGCAGGAGGCACCAGCGCAGGAGGTGCCCATGACACTTCAGCAGTGCATCGGCATGGCTTTGGACAACAACCTGGGCATGAAGGCCGGAGCCGTCTCCGTGGGCAAGGCACGTGACCTGCAGGGCACGGCGTTCGACGTGGAGAAGACCTCCGTCACGCTGAGCCAAGACCCTACGTCAGGCGGCAGCCCCGACAACGGCATAACGCTGAGCCAGTCGTTTGAGTTCCCTACGGTTTACGCCGCACGCCGCAAGTACCTGAAGGCGGAGACTGCGGCGGCGCAGAGCAACATGGCGGTGATACGCAACGAGCTGACAAGGGACGTGAGCGCATGTTATTACACGCTGCTCCATGCTCGCCGGACCATCGAGATATTGCAGGCGCAGGACAGCGTGTACGGCAGGTTCGTAAGCCTTGCCTCGGCACGGCGCAAGGCTGGCGTGGCTGGCAACCTGGAGCTTATAAACGCGGAGCGCATTTGCAACGAGAACCGCATTGAGATGGGAAAGGCAGAAAAAGCCTGCAAGTCGGCAATGCTCGCTCTCCGCCAACTGCTCAACACTGATGTCGCGGTGGTTCCCGCCGACGCGTCGCTTCACGTCATACGGCAGGAGCAGCCGGGGGCATCAGTCTCCTTCGGGCAAACGCCCTTGGGCGGAATGTACGCCGCGCGGACAGCGGTGTCCGAGCGCAACCTCAGCCTTGCGCGGCAGGGATACATGCCGGGATTGAGCGTTGGCCTGACAGGGCAGTTGCTCATCAAGGGCTTCAACCCATACGACATTGAGCGCGAGAGGTTTGGGAAAGGAAACTTCATGGGCTTCGAGGTCGGCGTGAGCGTGCCCTTGTTCTGGGGAGCGCAAAGGGCGAGGGTGAAGGCGGCACGGGGCGACGTGGAGCTGGCGGAGATAAGCCGCAGGCAGGCGGAGCAGAAGCTGGACAAGGAATACCGTGACGGGCTGAACGAGCTTTCGCGTGCGCAAAAGGTGCTTGACTATTACACCGCGCAGGGGAACGGGCAGGCGGAGCGCATGAGCCGACTGTCGCAGGTGGCATACGAGAACGGGGAGATTGGCTACGTGGAATATATCCAAAACCAGCAGACGGCGCTCGACGTGCAGTTGCGTTACGCCAATGCCGTCAACGACTACAACCAGGCCATCATAATGTTGAATTACTTAAGAGGAAACAAATGAAGAGAAAATATATTACAATAGTGGCAGGCGCACTCATCGTGCTTGCGTCATGCTCAGGTAGCAATAACACCGAAAAACACACGGAGGAACACGGGGAGCACCATGCGGAAGCGTTGGAACTGACGCAAACGCAGATGAAAACCGTGGGCATAACGCTGGGCAAGGTGGAGAAAAAGGTGCTTGGCGGCGTGATACGTGCCAACGGGGAGCTGAGGCTGAATCCGCAAGACAAGGCGGATGTCACGTCGCTCGTGGCAGGCATCGTGCGCAAGGTTTGCGTCACGGAGGGTCAGCAGGTGAAAGCCGGGCAGACGGTGGCGTACATCGAGAACACTGAGGTCGTGGAGATGCAGAAAAACTATCTCGTGGCTGCGAGGGAGAGGGACATGGCTTTGCAGGAGCTGCAACGGCAGAGGAAGCTTTCGGCTCAGGATGCCGGGGTGGAGAAAACCCTCCAGCAGGCTGAGGCAGCATACGCCATCGCACGGGCACGGCTGACGGGGTTGCGTCACCAGTTGGTGCAATTGGGCATCAGCCCTGAAAAGGTAGCCCAAGGAACCATAGTCTCGCAAGTCCCTGTGCGGGCGACCATTAAGGGGGTGGTGAGCAAGGTGGGCGTGAACACCGGCACTTACGCTGACACCGCCTTGCCGCTGATGCAGATAGCCGACAATTCGGCGGTATATGCCAGCCTAAACGTCTTCGAGCGCAATGTCAGCCAGGTGGAGGTTGGGCAAGACGTGGAGCTTGTCGTCACGAACAGCCGCGACGTGCGCGTCAAGGGCAGGGTGTGCCAAGTGAACCGTTCCTTGGATCCTGAGACAAAGGCCATTGCCGTGCACGCCAAGCTCGACGGAGGCAAAGCCGATGGGCTGATAGCCGGCATGTACGTCACGGGGCTGATACATACGGGCAGGAAAAAGGTCACGGCTCTGCCCGACGATGCCATTGTCAGTGCGGAAGGCAAGAAGTTTGTTTTCGCCCTTGACGGCAAGCATGTTGATGGCAAGCATGCTGACGTAAAGGAGCAGAGGCTGCATTTCAGGCGTGTGGAAGTTGCGACGGGCGCCGGCGAACTGGGATATACGCAGGTTACTTTCGTGAACCCCTCTGACGCTGAAGCCACGGTCGTGACGGGCAAGGCGTTTTACCTCGCTTCCATGTCAGCCGACCACGGCGAGCATTGACGGGTAGTGCGTGCCAGGGACTTTGGTGCCCTGTCTGGTGCGCCAAAGGCCTGTGCGTCACTCGTTCCACGCCCCGCAGTGTGGGCAGCGTCCCTTGCGACGCAGCCTTCGCCCGCACTCGCCACAGCTGTAGCGCGAGCGGCGCTTCAGGTGGCGCGCCAGGGCAAACCACACGTATGCCACGAGCAGGGGGTAGCCCACGTAATAGAGCGTGGTGACGGAGAACACGATGTAGCACACGCAGCACACGGCGGCAAGGCCGCTGAGGTAGAGTATGGCCTGCGGCGTGGGCAGCAGGTGGCGCACGTCGTCGAGGGCGGCGATGGCAACCACCGGCATTGACCACACCGCCAAGAGGAACACCCCAAGCACCGTGGGCACCGAGAAGGGGTTGAGCGTGGGGTGGAAATAGAAGTGCTGCCACAGCCCGGGGGCGAGCATCTGTATGGTGGCGTAGAGCGTTGCCGACGCCGCCACGATGACGCAGAGCAACGTGGGGTAAAACGAATCGATGTCGTGGAAGTGGACTATGTAAGCCTTGCGCCGACGCAGCTTCCAGATGAGCCACCCGGCGCCGAAGAAGCCCACGATGGCGAGGAACACTATGAGGTGCGAGTTGGAAAAGTCGGATATGAACTCGGAGATGGGGTCGTCGGGCATCACCTGCGGCAACATGCGGCTCTCGCGCGTCCACCCGAACGCCGACGTGTCGTTGGCGAGCTGCACCCACACCGAGTCGATGGAGTCGGCGGGCACAATGCGGATGTCCGCCACCACCACGTGGTCGCCCTTGCGCAGGCTGAACGAGTCGGTTTGCATGCCGGCTATTTGCTCCTCAGGCTGTTGCATCGTCAGCGTCAGGCTGTCGCCCTTCACCACGAAGTTGTAGTTGTTGGTGTAATGGTGGGTCGCGAAGAACGACAGCGAGTCAATGACACGCTCGTCGATGCGGAAGTTCTTGGGCAGCCGCCTCGTGTCCATGCTGTGCTGGTAGCACGATGCCAGCAGGCACGTCGCCACCAGCAGCACGAAGCATTTTCTCAATGACATGCGCTGTGCGTGTCGCCTGCCCGTCGGGCTGTGTCGCTTTTTCGGCTGTTTGCATTGCTTTTCCATACGTGTGGCAAATTTACTAAACGTATGGCAAATTTACGAATTTTCCGGCGGAAAAAACAACATCCGCCTCCTCTTGCGCCACTCATGTCCGCGCGTCGGGGTGGCTTGCGCCTGCCTTCGCGCTTCCGTTGCGTTGCGACAAAGCTTTCGTCGCCATGCCGCTAAGCCTTTGTCGCCATGCCGCTAAGCCTTTGTCGCCATGCGATTAAACTTTCATCGCCATGCGGTTAAACTTTCATCGCCATGGCATGGCCTTGTGGGGCACACGCATGGCAACCACGACAAATGGCGGAAAGTTTTCTCTGGAGGGTTGTTCCTGATTGGGGCGACTTGTTCGTTTTCTAACATTAGTTGTTTCTTTTCTCACATTGATTATTTGCAGTTGGGCATTCTTCTTGTCGCCTGATTTCCAATCGCTGGCAAAGTTAAGCATTGTTTTCCAGCCGTGCAAGTCCATAATGGTTCATCGGGACGTTTTTTTTGACTTCCCGGCACGCCGTTTTGCCGTCGTTGGGCAAAAACGTCGTTTTTTTAACGTTATGGGCAAAAGAAAAACGCTGTTTGATTTTGCCCGTTCACTATTTTCGACTATCTTTGCAGTTGGAACTCGGAAAACTTAATAATCATACAATAACATTACAGATATGAAACCAACATTGTTACTTCTCGCTGCCGGCATGGGCAGCCGCTATGGCGGCCTGAAACAGCTTGACGGGCTGGGACCGAACGGCGAGACCATCATGGATTACAGCATCTACGACGCCATCCAGGCCGGTTTTGGCAAGATAGTTTGGGTTATCCGCAAGGATTTCGAGCAGGACTTCCGCGAGAAAATTCTCTCAAAGTATGAGGGGCACATCCCGTGCGAGATCGTGTTCCAGAGCCTCGACAAGATACCCGAGGGCTACTCGGTGCCTGACGGGCGCACGAAGCCTTGGGGCACAAACCACGCCGTGATGATGGCCAAGGACGTGATAAAGGAGCCGTTCTGCGTGATCAACTGCGACGACTTCTACAACCGCGACTGCTTCCAGGTGATTGGCAAGTTCCTCGCAGGGCTGGAGGAAGGCAGCCAGGGCAACTATGCCATGGTGGGCTTCCGTGTGGCTAACACGCTGAGCGACAACGGATGCGTGAGCCGTGGCGTGTGCGACAAGGATGCCGACGACCTGCTGACATCGTGCGTGGAGCGCACCGAGATTGAGCGCAAGGCCGACGGCAACGTGGCTTACAAGGACGAGAACGGCGAGTGGGTGTCAATAGCCGACACGACACCGGTGTCAATGAACGTGTGGGGCTTCACCCCCGAGTACTTCAGCCACAGCGACGAGCTGTTCAAGGAGTTCCTCGACATGCCTTCGACAAAGGCCAACCCCAAGGCCGAATACCTCATACCATGGGTCGTTGACCATCTCATCAAGGACGGCAAGGCTACGTGCCGGGTGCTCGACACCACGAGCAAGTGGTTTGGCGTGACTTATTCAGCCGACCGCCCGTCGGTGGTGGCGAAGATCCAGCAGCTCATCGACGAGGGAGTGTATCCCAGCAAGCTGTTCTGAGCGAGGCAGGCATGGTTGGCGACACGCTTGGGCGTGAAGGCATAGGGACGCTGCTCCGCCATGGGGCTGCCACCGGCATTGCGCCAGCCATGCTCCGACAATACCGGGAAACCGGCAACCAGTAGAAAACTGACAAATCAAAAACTAAAAAAAGAAATGGCAAACACAAACAAGAACGGTCGCGTGATAGCGATTGTGGCGTGCATCTTCCTCTTCGGAATGATCTCGTTCGTAACCAATCTCGCTGCGCCTATCGGCGTGATCTGGAAAAACCAGCCCGAGCTGGCTGGAAGCAACACCCTCGGCATGATGGGTAACTTCATGAACTTCTTCGCTTACCTCTTCTTCGGCATACCTTCGGGCAACATGCTGTCCAAGTTCGGCTACAAGAAAACCGCACTCATAGCCATTGCCTGTGGCTTCTTCGGCGTGTTCATACAGTTCCTTTCAGGCCAGGTGCTCGTAGGCTCGCTGATAAGCGACCTGCCTGCCAACTGGTTCGTTTACCTGTTTGGCGCGTTCGTGTCCGGCGTGTCCGTGTGCATGCTCAACACTGTCGTTAACCCGATGCTCAACCAGCTCGGCGGCGGTGGCAACGGTGGCAACCAGCTCAACCTCATCGGTGGCTCGTTCAACTCGCTCATGGGCACCATCACCCCGATGCTCGTAGGCGCGCTCATCGGCACCATCACCCCACGCACGGCCATAACCGACGTTAACCTCGTGCTTTACATGGCAATGGGCATCTTCGCCGCCACGTTCTTCATACTGCTCTTCGTGCCGATAGCCAACCCTGTCGCCCGTGAGCACGTGACCTATGAGCGCTCGCCGTTCGCCTTCCGCCACTTCACGTTTGGCGTAATCGCCATCTTCGTGTACGTGGGCGTTGAGGTGGGCATACCGGGCACGCTCAACTTCTACCTCTCTGACACCACTGCCGCCGGAGCCGGCCTGACACAGATCAACCCGGGTCTCCAGGCTGCCGCCATCGGTGGTTTCGCCGCCGGCACCTACTGGCTGCTCATGCTCGTGGGACGTTTCCTCTCCAGCATCATCGCCGACAAGGTTTCCAGCCGCCAGATGATGACCGTTGTCAACGGCGTGGCCATCCTGCTCATCGTCCTGGCAATGTTCTTGCCCAAGACCATCACGGGCAGCATGCCGGTGTTCACAGGCTCGGGCTTCCAGATGGTAACCATACCTTTGAGTGGCATCCTGCTCGTGTTCTGCGGTCTTTGCACTTCAGTGATGTGGAGCAGCATCTTCAACCTCGCCACTGAGGGCCTTGGCAAGTACACCGAGAAGGCCAGCGGCGTGTTCATGATGATGGTTGTTGGCGGTGGCGTGCTTCCGCTCGTGCAGAACGCCGTGGCAGATGCCACGATGAACTACATGTTCTCTTACATCGTGCCCCTGCTTGCGGTGATTTACATGTTCTGCTACGCCGTCTTCCTCTCGAAGAACGTTAACAAGGATATACCGGTTGATTAAACAATATTTATAAAGGCGGTCTTGCGAGGCCGCCGCACGAAAAAAGCCTCACCGTCAGCGTTGCGCTTTGATGGTGAGGCTTTTTGTTTGTTGTGATGTTTGGCGGTCGTGGGCGTTTCCTGCCTGTGCCTTTCTTGTTTGCCCGGCACTTTTATATTCTGTCCACGACCTTCACGCCCTTCACGGCCTTGAGCTTCTTTATGAGCTGTTGCAGCCGCGTGGTGTCCTCGATCTGTATGGTGAGGTTGCCCGAGAACAGGCCGTCGTGGGAATCGATGTTTATGGAGCGCATCACGATTTTCTCGTCCTTGGATATTATGTTTGTGATGTTGCTCACGATGCCGATGTCGTCTTGCCCGATGATGCGCAGGGTGATGGCGTATTTCGATTGTCCCTTGCCCGACCATCGCGCCCTCACGACCCTGTAGCCGAAGCGGCGGCGCATCTCAGGCGCGTTGGGGCAGTCGGCGCGGTGGACCTTTATGCCGCCGCCAGAGGTGACGAAGCCGAATATCGGGTCGCCGTAGATGGGGTGGCAGCATGGCGCAAGCTGGTATTCGATGCCCTTGAGGTTGCGGTCTATGGTCAGCACGTCCTCGTTGTCGTAGAGCTTTTCCTCGTCGGGACTCTCAAACGCAAACTTGTCGGCTGACACGGTTTCCTTGTCCTTGCCACCGTTCTCCAGGTGGTCGCGCACCTCAACGTATTTCGCTATTATGTCGTTGGGATCCAGCTTGCCGTCGGCGATCTGGCGGTAGAAGTCGGACACCTCCTTGAAGCCCATCTTCTTGACGGTGTGCCCCATCACGCTCTCTTCCTGGTCAATGTGCTTGTTCTTGAACCGCCTCTCAAGCAGTTCCTTGGCGAACATCGCGTCCTTGGCCTGCGTGTCTTTCAGGGCGAGCCTGATCTTTGCCTTCGCCTTTGGCGTGGCGGCGATGTCAAGCCAGTCGCGCTTGGGCTTCTGGTCGGCGCGCGTCATGATCTCAACCGTGTCGCCTGAATGCAGCTGCTGCCTTATGGGCACGGCCTTGCCGTTGACCCTTCCGCCGGTGCACGTGTTGCCGACGTTGGAGTGGATGCGGTATGCGAAGTCGAGGACGGTGGCGCCCGTGGGGAACTTGAACAGGTCGCCGCGCGGCGTGAACACGTAAATGTCCTCGGGCTGTAGCGACATCTTGAACTGGTTCATGACCTGCAGGTTGTCGCCCGCCTCAAGCGCGGAGCGTATGTTGGCCAGCCACTCGTCCATCTGCCCGCCGCTCTTTATGCCCTTGTACCGCCAGTGGGCGGCGAGGCCGTGCTCGGCGATGTCGTCCATGCGCTCGGTGCGTATTTGCACCTCAACCCACTTGTTTTCCGGGCCGAGCACCGTTATGTGCAGGCTCTCGTAGCCGTTCGACTTGGGCACCGACAGCCAGTCGCGCAGGCGCTTGGGGTTGGGCTGGTACATGTCGGTTATTATTGAGTAAGCCTGCCAGCACTGCTGCTTCTCCATTTCGAGGGGCGAGTAGAGTATGATGCGTATGGCGAAGAGGTCGTATATGCCCTCGAAGCCACACTTCTGCTTCTTCATCTTCTGCCAGATGGAGTGGATTGACTTGGTGCGACCCTTCATGTGGAAGTCAAGCCCCGCCTGCTTTAGCCGCTCGTTGATGGGGGTGATGAACCGCTCGATGTAAGCGTCGCGCGACTTCTTGGTGGCGTTGAGCTTGTCCTTTATCATGTAGTAGGCGTCGTGCTCAAGGTATTTGAGCGACAGGTCTTCCAGCTCCGACTTCAGCGTGTAAAGCCCGAGCTTGTGCGCCAACGGGGCGTAAAGGTAGCTTGCCTCCTCCGAAACCTCGTGCTGTGCGGCCTTGTTGGGTGTGTCGCGTATCTGCCTCATGATGTTCACGCGGTCGGCTATCATTATCAGTATGACGCGCATGTCCTCGGCAAACGACAGCAGCAGGTTGCGGAAGTTGTCGCTCTCGACGACGGGGTTCTTGTCGTAGAGTTGCTGTATCTTGAAAAGTCCGCGCACGATGTGCGCCACCGTCTCGTCGTACATTGTCCGCACCTCGTCGAAGTCGGTGACGTGGCACGCCCACAGCAGCGTCGCTATTACGCTGTCGCGGCGCAGCCCTATCTCGTCCACGCAGAGCCTTGCCGTCTTCAGTGCCGTTACGATGGGGTTCAGCCCGAACACGTCGCGGCTCACGCGTCCCTCGCCGATGGCTTCGGCGAGTCCTTGCGCCAGCTTTGACAGGTCGTCTTTCGAGAACGCGTCGCCAACCTTTTGCGTGAGGTAACGGCGCAACTCCCAAACTTCGTGAAGCTCGGAAGGCGTGAAGCGGAAACTTTTCTCTTCCATTCCTTTCTTTCCTTTCCTTGTTTAAGTGGGTTTTCCGCATGGCGGCATGTGCCGCCACGCGTGTCGCGGCTTACGCCAGGCACTCGGAAAGATTGCTTTCCAGGGATTGGCGGTCGAGGTTCTGTCCTATGAAGACAATCTTCTGCATTCGGTCGCCGACCTCCGGGTCCCAGTCGTTCTTGGCCTGCGGGTTCTTGGCGAGGAAAGCCTCCAGCTCGTCGGCTGGCATCGTGGCGTACCACTGTCCGGCGTTGGTTATGTTAAACTGCTTGCCGCTCTGCTCGAACAGGTAGCAAACCTCGGGCTCGTCGGCGAACCAGCACATTCCCTTGGCGCGTATCACGCCCTTGGGCCACTTTGACGACACCAGCTCGTCGAATGCCTCAAGGGTCATCGGGCGGCGGCTCTTCCACACGAAGGTCTCAATGCCATACTCAAGGGCTTCGCCGCTCTCCTCGTTCTCCAGCTCGTCGTCCTCGTCTTGCATGGCCTCGATCCACCTTGCCGACGTTGCCACCTTTTCAAAGTCGAAAAGGTTGGTGTTGAGTATCTTGTCGAGGCTCACGTCGCCGTAGTCGCACTCGTGTATCTCGGCCTTGGGCTGTATTGCCTTTATCACCGCGCGCAGGTGCGCCAGCTCCTCGGGGCTTATCTCCGAGGCCTTGTTCAGCAGTATGATGTCGCAAAACTCTATTTGCTGTATCACGAGGCTTTCGAGGTCGTCGTCGCCGATGTCCTGCTTGCCGAGGCTGTCGCCCAGCCCGAACTCGTCCCTCATGCGCAGGGCGTCAACCACGGTCACTATCGCGTCGAGCTTTGCCACGCCGTTCTTTATCAATTCCTCGGGTATGAGTGTCGGGTACGTGGAGATGGTCTGCGCTATGGGGGCGGGCTCGCAGATGCCGCTTGCCTCTATCACGATGTAATCGAAGCGGTTGGTGTTTATTATGTCGTTGAGCTGCTGCACGAGATCCATCTTCAGCGTGCAGCAGATGCAGCCGTTCTGCAGCGCCACGAGCGAGTCGTCGCCCATGCCAACGATGCCGCCCTGCTGTATGAGCGACGCGTCAATGTTGATCTCGCCAATGTCGTTCACGATCACTGCGAAGCGTATGCCCCTCTCGTTGTTCAATATGCGGTTAAGCAACGTTGTCTTGCCGCTGCCCAGGTAGCCCGTGAGCAAAAGTACCGGTGTGTGTTTCATGTTACTTTGACTTTGAGATTTATTGCAAAATTACAAAATTAGTGCCAAAAGCGGCAAGTTTACGATATTTTTGCACTGTCTTTTCACCTCTTTTCACCACAAAGCGTTATCTTTGCAACAAAACTGAAAAACATTGCAATATATGGGACACAAATGTAACATTGCCGTTGCGGGCACGGGTTACGTGGGGCTGAGCGTAGCCACGCTGCTGGCGCAGCGCCAGCACGTGACGGCCGTTGACGTGGCGCGTGAGAAAATAGAGATGCTCAGGGAGAAACGCTCGCCCATACGCGACGAGTACATTGAGAAGTTCCTAAGGGAGAAGCCGCTTGACATAACGTTCACCACCGACGCCGAGGCTGCCTACGCGGATGCCGACTTCGTGGTGATTGCCACGCCGACCAACTATGACTCGGTGAAGAACTTCTTCGACACGACGCACGTCGAGGAGGTCATCAGGCTCGTGGCGGAGGTGAACCCGCGTGCCATAATGGTGATAAAGTCAACCATCCCCGTGGGATACACGGCGGCGGTAAGGGAAAAGTACCACACGGACAACATAATATTCGCGCCGGAGTTCCTGCGCGAGAGCAAGGCGCTTTACGACAACCTTTACCCCAGCCGCATAATAGTGGGGCGACCCGAGGGCGACGCTCGCCTCGACGAGGCTGCCCACAGGTTCGCCGACATGCTGGTGGAGGGCGCGCTCAAGGAGGACATCCCGACGCTCTTCATGGGCACCACCGAGGCCGAGGCCGTGAAGCTGTTCGCCAACACGTACCTTGCCCTCAGGGTGAGCTACTTCAACGAGCTCGACACCTACGCCGAGGTGAAGGGGCTCGCCACGCGCGACATAATAGAGGGCGTTTGCCTTGACCCGCGCATCGGCCCGATTTACAACACCCCGTCGTTCGGCTACGGCGGCTACTGCCTGCCAAAGGACACCAAGCAGTTGCTCGCCAACTACAGCAACGTGCCCGAGAACCTCATACAGGCCATCGTGGAGAGCAACCGCACGCGCAAGGACTTCATTGCCGACCAGGTGCTCCGCAAGGCGGGATACTACAGCTACAACGACCAGAACGCCTACAACGCCGAGGGAGAGCACCCTTGCACCATAGGCGTTTACAGGCTGACCATGAAGTCGAACAGCGACAATTTCCGCCAGTCGTCCATACAGGGCGTGATGAAGCGTGTCAAGGCCAAGGGAGCCACGGTGATAATACACGAGCCTACGCTGAAGGACGGCTCGACGTTCTTCGGCTCGCGCGTGGTCAACGACCTGGGCGAGTTCAAGCGGCTGTCGCAAGCCATCATTGCCAACCGCTACGACGAGAGCCTCGACGACGTGAGGGCAAAGGTTTACACCAGGGACCTGTTCGCCAGGGACTGACCGCCGCGCCGCCATGGCCCATGGCATGTCACGGGCATCCAAAGCAAAACACAATCAAGAAATGCACAAGACAGAGGAGACGGCTTACAAGCTTTTCTTTAGGCAATATTACCCCAAGATGCACAGCTATGCCCGTCGCATGGTAGGCGAGGAGGGAGCCGACGAGGTGGTGCTCGACGTGTTTGTCGATATCTGGAAACGCTTTGGCCAGATCGACGTGGGCGACAGCATACTCGGCTACCTTTACAGGGCCGTTTACCGCCGCTCGCTCAACTACCTGCGCGACAACAGGCGGCAGGACACCGACCTGATGTCTGACCTTGCCGAGATGCGAGCCGACCATTACCTTTCGAGCATCGGCAACGGCGAGCGGGACATGGAGAACAGCGACATGAGGCGGCAGATTGACCAGGCGATAGCCGAGCTGCCCGACAAGTGCCGCGAGGCGTTCATGCTGAGCTACGTGCATGGGCTGAAGAACAGGGAGATAGCGATGGTGCAAGGCGTGTCACAGCGCACCGTGGACGCGCAGATATACAAGGCGCTGAAGTACCTGAGGCAACGGCTGAGGGGCGTTCTCGCCAAAAAACCGTGAAAAGCTGGCCGGTGAGTAAGCATAAAGCCGCCCCGGGCGTGTTATAAACAAGGAGGTAAGAGATTTTTTCAAAAGGATAATAACAGAGAGCACTTTTATATATATGAGCAACATAAGCCCAGATACATTAGGACGTTTCCTGAGTGGCGAGGCCACCACCGACGACAAGGCCGCCGTGAGCGGTTGGGCCAAGGAAGCGGCCGACAACGCCGACGAGCTGTTCGCCATGGAGCGCATGGCCGACGCCGTGGCTGCGCAAGGCATGAGCCGCGAGCGAGTGGCTCATGCCGAGAAACGCCTGTTCGACATGATTGCAGCCGAGGAAAGGCCGCGGGCGCGCCGCGTGTGGCTGCGCTATGCGGCAGCGATAGTGGGCGTGGTTATTATGGTGGCGGCAGGATGGGCTGGCGCCGATGCCTGGCAGCGTCACGCCGAAAGCATGGCGATGGCGGTGGCGCAGGCTCCGGCCGACAGCAACATGATCGTGAGCCTGAGCGACGGCACGCGCGTGTGGCTGCGCAAGGGGTCGTCGCTGCGATACCCCAAGGACTTCGACGGCAGGGACACGCGCGAGGTGACGCTCGACGGCGAGGCCTTCTTCGAGGTCAGCGAGAACCCGCACCACCCATTCACCGTGAGGAGCAGTGACCTCGACGTTACCGTGCTCGGCACGGTGTTCAACATGAACAGCGGCCGCGACGGGGGCGACGCCGAGGTGAGCCTGGCAAAGGGCAGGGTGAGGGCTTCGGCGACGGGCGACGGCGGGAGCATCGTGCTGAGGCCGGGGCAGAAGGCCACCGTTGACCGGCAGACGGGTTTCCTGCAGGTGTCAGAGGCTGACGCATATGCCGATGGGCTGTGGCACGAGCATAAGACTCCGTTCCGCAACGCCAACCTAAAGTACATAGCCAAGCAGCTGGAAACCATGTTCGGCGTGAAGGTGATACTGCACGACGGGCTTGACATGACACGCCGCTACAATGGCGTGATAGACGAGAGGGAATCGGTCGATTCCGTGCTCAACCTGCTGGGGAACGCATTGCCGATAACATACAAGATAAAGGACGGCAACGTGCACCTTTACCCTAACTGAGGCTGTGGCGTTCACGGCGCAATGGCGTTGCCTTTGCGCCGTGAACGCACGGTGTTTGCGCCGCAAACGCGTGCCGGTTGCGCCACAAAGGGTGCGCCCGTCGTGGCGTGGCGGCGATGGCCCGTAGCCGCGCGTGGAAGCTTGGCGTGATGGCATGGCCGTGAAACCAACCGGCGGCGGATCTTACGATCCGCCGCCGGTTGGTTTTGTTTTTGCCTAATGTCGCTTGTCGTATTTTACCATCCGCCACAGGCTTGGCAGCTTGGGGATGACACCCTTGAACTTGCCTCGCAGGTCTGAGAAGCAGAGGCATATTATGGTGACGATGCCCACTGCGGCGGCTATGCCGAAGACCTCTTTCAGCCCAACCATCATCGACTGCATTTGCAGCTCGCCGTATAGCGCCGAGAAGTTTTTGGTCACGGGGTTGGCGAGCGTCATGTCAGCCGACAGCTGCATGAGGCTCGCCTTGCGGAAAACGTTCAGCAGGTGCGACAGCACCGATTGGCACACAGGGGTTCCCACGCCCGTGCGGATGAAGCCGACGGCACACAGGGCCTGGAAATAATACACGAACGGGACGTTCTTTCCCAGGGTGTATGCCAGCACAACGTACAGCACGGCCATGCCTACGCCCCTGAGCCACATTGGCAGCCACAGCTGGTGGAAGCTTGTCTCGGGACCTATCAGGAAGTAGAGCGCCACCTGGTACATGGTGAAGAAGGAGAAGCCCACGATGGCCACGTTGCGCGGTCGCCATTTCTTCATTGCCAGCGCGTAGAAGGTGAATGGCGTCCCACAGATGATGCCTGCCACGACACCCCAGTTGAGCGAGATGGAGTGGAACATGTCGAAGCCCAGTATGCCCTCGGTGAACATGTTCTGTATCTGCCCCGCCGTGCCGCTCAGTATTGAGTAGCTTACGAACAGCATCGAGATGATGAAGAACTTCGGCTGCGCGAATGTCGCCAGGTGTATGAAAGGACGCTCGGCTGTGGCTGCGTGGTAGATTGCCAAGGCGAGCGACACGATGGCGAATGCCGTGGCTGTGCGTATTTCCTTGCCCTGCCACCAGTCGTAATGGGAGCCGTACAGCCCGACGAAGAGCACGCTGAGCAGGAACACGCTCCACAGCGTGGCTCCAAGGTAGTCGATGCCCTTGAAGGGCTGGTAAGGGCCGAGGCAGTAGTCGCGGCGCATGGTGAGGTGGATGACGAGCAACGCCAGCGCCAATACGCCCACCATGATGAGGTGCATGGCCTGCCAGTTCCATGCCCAGATGCTGTAGCCCGTGGCTATGCCCGAGAGCTGTATGCAGCTGAGGATGATGGTGTACAGGAACGGGTAAAAGTACGCCAAGTCGCGCGAGGGCGATATGCAGAGCTGTATGTTTGATATGCAGAAGAAGGTTGCCGCCATCTTGAAGACACCGCAGACGTAGCTGGTCGCCACCACGATGGGCAGGTTGTCGCAATAGCCGCATATCAGCGTGCCCGCCATCAGCACCACGGTCGAGACCACCAGCACCGTGCGGTTCTTGAAGCGGAACATCACGCGGAACTGTACGGGGAAGAGCATTGTCATGCCTATTAGCGAGGCGTAGCCTGCCATCATTATGTCCTCGTTCATCCACGACGACGAGCCTGCCATCTGCGACACGGCGGACATGTAAACTCCGCCCGTGAACTGATAGACGACTATCAGGATGGCGAACAGCGCAAACCGCATGGCCCACGGCACGAAATCTTTGCACGCCATGATCTGGCGTGCGTAGGCTATCTGTTCGGGAGTCTCCTTTGCCATACCTTATTTGTAGATTACTTCACACTCCACGTTCATTCCTGAGCGCAGGCGTTTCAGGTTCTCGGCGCTGTTCTCCTTGGTGAAGTCGATGCGGACGGGTATGCGCTGCTCCACCTTGATGAAGTTGCCGGTGGCGTTGTCAACGGGCACGACGGAATACTGCGAGCCGGTGGCGTTGGCGATGGTCGTCACCGTGCCCTTGTAGGTGACGCCCGGCACGGCGTCAACCCTCACCTCGACGGGCATTCCGTCGGCGATGTTTGCCGTTTGCGTCTCCTTGTAGTTGGCTATCACCCACACCCTGTCGCTCTCCACGAGCGAGAGCAGGTTCTGCCCGGGCTGTATCAGCTGCCCCTCCTGTATGCTCTTGCGCGAGGCGATGCCGTTGCATGGGGCGGTTATCACGGTGTATGACAGGTTGAGCTTTGCCAGTTCGAGAGCCGCCTCGGCCGACTTTATTTCCGCCCGGCGCTGGTCGAGTCGCTGCGTTTGCTCGGTCTTCATGAGCCGTGTGCTCTTCTTTTGCCTCACGAGCATGTCGTACTTCGACTTCATGGCCTCGTAGTTGACCTTCATGTTCTCATACTGCTGTCGCGTCACGGCCTTCTGCTCAAGCAATTGCTCGTAGCGGCGGTAGTCGCGCCCTGCCTGCTCCATGCGTATGCGCAGCTCCTCTATGGCGGCATCGCTTACGCTGAGGTTGTTGTCCGTGGTGGAGATGGTTGTGCCCATGGCGGTGCTGTCAACCAGCGAGCGGCGGTATGCGGCGTTGGTCTGGGCTACGCGCAACAAATACTCCGAGTTGTCAATGATGACCAACGTGTCGCCTGCCTTCACCTCCTCAAAGTCGTCAAAGCATATTTGCTTGACATAGCCCTGCACGCGGCTGTTGATGGGCACGAGGTTGCGGCGCACCTGTGCGTTGTCTGTCCATTCCACCGCCCCGAGGTGGATGAAGTGGCTGCACACCCAGGCAAGTGCTACAGCTATTATGGCAATGATAGTTGTGTTTCGGAGCAGTTTCTTTGCTGATTTCTTGTTCATATTCTTTTCCTTTGTTCGTTATAACGTCCCTGCCGCATAAAGCAGACGATAGTAATTGTATATAATGTTGATTCGTGCGTTGACATACTGTATCTCGGCATCGAGTTTGATATTGTCGGCGTCGAGCAAGTCGATGAGCAGCACAAGGTCATTGTTGTAGCGATTGGCCGTCACTGCGTAATTCTCCGTGGCAAGCTGCAGGCTCTTTTCTTGTGTGCGCAGCAGTTCGAAGGCGTTATGATAGTTGACATAGGCCTGATGTATGTCCAAACCAACATTTTCCTGCATTTCGGCATAGCGGGCTTGGGCTGCCGCGGTGGCGAGTCGGCTGTGGGCCACGTCGCGTCGCGACTTGTAGAGGTTTCCCAGATTGAACGAAAGGGCAACGCCCACATACCAGGTGTTGAGGTTCTTGTCTATGGGGGGCAGCTCCATGGTCAGCGGTCCCTGCAGGCGGTCGCCGGCGATGACGCTCACTTTCGGGAGCATGCCGGAGCGCGCGATGTGTTCCTGGTTGCGGCTGAGGTCAATGTTGGTCCTGCCAATCTGCAACGTTGGCGAAAGCTCGTGGGTCATGGCGCGCAAGTCGGCCTCCGAGTATTCGCGCATCGTGAGGTTGAGCAGCGTGGTGTCGGGCATTATCTGTGTCCCCTCAGGCAGGGAGAGGCTCGTCACCAGCTGGTTGTTGTAAACGTCAATCTGGCTCATCAGCTCGGTGCGCTTGTAATGCAGGTTCTGCAACTGCACCTCGTAGCGCGTGATGTCATTGCTTAGTATCAGCCCCTGCTTCTCGCGTGCCTGCATGTCCCTTATGACCTGTTCGATGCGCTTTATGTTGCGGTCATAGACCAGCTTCATGTTGCGGAACTTATAGACGTTGAGGTAATAGCCCGTTATCAGGAACCTTACTTTCTGTTGCTGGTTGCTCACGTCGAGCGATGCCAGCTGTGCCTGTAACTTCGCGCGCTCGATGCCGTGCTTGATGGCTCCTCCTGAATATACCACCTGCGCTATTTCCAAGGCGAAATTGTTGCCGAAGTGTGGCGAATGGAGCATCTTCCCGTTGCTGAAGTCACGGTCGGCCATCCATGCGTTGCCGTTGTAGGTGGCTGAGGCCGTGACGTTGATGTCGGGCAGCAGCTTGTTTTTCGCGACCTCCACGGCGGCGTCGGCAACTTGTGTTTGGCTCTTGGCGCTCTTGAGGGCAAGGCTGGCGCTGTCGGCCAGTTGGAAAAGCTCCTCCAGGCTCATGGTGCGCTCTGCCTGCTGTGCATGCGTCATGCTCATGGGCATGGCCAATGCAAGCGACATGATCGCTTTGCGTAAATAAACTTTCATCATATCTTGAGGTAAAAGTACAAAAAAAGGTTTGCAAAATTACTACAATAAGAGATTATGTGAAAGGTTGATATTTGGGTATAATTGGGCAAATTCCACTATTTTGCGGTTTTCCGCTTGCTCACAGGTCATCGTGCTATTGATATTTGTGGCGGACGCATGAGAAAAAAAGTCTATGCCAATGTTTTTTCCATGTACGGCTTGAAACTTGTCGCCATTTGCCTTGCCATGCGCCAATGATTCCATCTTTTTGCAAAAAAAGCGTAAGCTTGGCAAATATTTTCCCAAATATCCTTGTGGTTTCAAAAAAACGCCGTATCTTTGCACTCGCAAACGCCCAGATGGCGGAATCGGTAGACGCGCTGGTCTCAAACACCAGTGGGGCAACCCATCCCGGTTCGAGCCCGGGTCTGGGTACGAGCAATGCTTCGTTCGAGTCGCTAAAGCCTTATGACCAAGGCTTTGGCGATTTTTTTTATGCTTTTGAGAGGATGTGGGATGAGGATGTGGTGAGGAAGTTTCGGACGTTGGCTATGAGCTTGTTCAGCCTCTTGGGTTTTAACCCGAATTTGACTTCGTAGTGCGGATTTATGAAGAAGTGTTGTTTGCGTTTGATTTTTAGCCTTGTCTTGTTCAGTGTTCCCTCAACAACCCTATGGGGCATTTCGTGGAGCGGATGCTCATAAGTTCCTTTATGCAGCCGTTGCTTTCGCTGCACATAGTCAGTAGCTGTTTGTGCATGGATGTTTCCCACCCTTGGGGCTTCTGCGAAAGGCATCAGCCTTTTAGGAAGGATGTCGCAAAGGTACAAAATTTTAATTAATTCTATCGCCAGAATGCGAGAAAAAATAAAAAACTCACGCAAGGACATTCGCGTCATGCGTGAAATGCCATTGCGTGAGTTTGCCACGTTTGCAAGCTTAAAACATGAAATCTTTCCCGTGCCTTAAAAAGAAAGTCCCTATGCTTCTACGTTTAATGAAGCATAGGGGCTTTGCCATTTCTGTTATTCTGATAGGGACTTATGCATTGGAGTTAGTTCATTTTCTTTGTTTTTTGATTTTCCACTTGCCAATGCTTCTTGTTTATGAAAACTATCTAATTTGGGATACTTGGTACCATCTGTGGACTGTGCCTCCCCATAGAGGGCAGCCGCGCGGATTTGGCTCTTCCATTCCTTCTGCTTCTTGTTTGCAAAGTGAGCATTTCCAAAGGTACACGGGTCTGTAAGACTGGTTGTAATTATTGGTACTGCCAGCATTCTCTTCTTCTTGTATTTTTTTCACATACTCTTTGATTGTAACGGGCTTTTTCTTGGTTTTTATTAGTCGTCCATCAAAGTTATAATACTTGATGATAATGTTGTAAGCAGTGTTTTTCAGGTATTCATAGTCATTTTCATGTTCATAATATTCTGACCAGTCAAGAATGGCGACATTGCTTATGGATTGGTCGTATATGAATGATATTGTTTTGTTGCTCTTTGACAATTTTGTTTCTGTCACTTTTTGGTTGGCCTTAAAAGGCTTTATCTCTGAGAGTTTTTGTTGGCCTACATCGTAGATATAAGCGTTTTTTGTATTTTCTTCGTCTTTGGTTATAACGATAATGTTTGAATCGCCAGCAAGAATTTCTTCAACGGCATCTTCGTCTATTATATTTCCATATGGGATTGTCTTGGTGGAATCATTATTTATATTATGGCTTTTTATTATTCTCCCATCAGTAAAGAAAATGCAGCTTGGGGATGAATTTGGAAGAGCCAGTAATACTTCTGTTTCTTTGCTAAGGGTGTTGATGAAATCATCTGCTTTTTCTTTGTCACTCTTGCATGATGTTTGTGTGAATGCAAGCAAAATTATGAATAGGTATTTTATTTTACATTTCATGGTTTCTGTATTGGATATGTTTATTTTATTCATAAGTATTGTAAGCAAGTGCCAGATAACTTGGTGCTTTATTGATTAATGCCTGATTTTGCATTGTCTGAAGATAATTTAAAATAGCCGCCGTGCCATCTGTAGAAGCCTTCCGAATTGTTTTTGTGTTTTATTCCTAATACGGTCTTGTCAAAAGAATCTTCCACGATGAGCAAGCAAGGACTGTCAAAAGTCCCGACATTTCGAAACGCATTGCCTATTTGTTTTTCTTTTTCTATTGTATTTCCTACAAAGTCGGTTTGTGAAAGATTATTCAAGGCATTATTGCCAACGATAAGTGTTGAAAGTTTTGGGCAGTCAGCTAAGAACTGATTCATCCATCTTACATTGTCAAATTTTAGTTGTGAAATGTCAAGGAATGTAAGGCTTGAGCATCCCATGAACATTGAATTAAGATTTGCGCCCAGAGTGTTAAAACTGCTGATGTCAATACTTTTAAGGTTGGAGCATCCTTTAAACATAGCGACAAGGAAATCTGCATTTGCTAAATTGAAGCCACTAAGATCTAAGCTTGTCAGATTTTCGCATCCTTCAAACATGGACATCAAGTCGATGGCTTTGCTTGTGTCAAAGTTTGAGACATCAATCTCTTTAAGGTTTGTACAGCCTGCGAACATTCCGTAAAAATATTTGACTTTTGCAGTGTTGAACTTGGAAACATCAATTGTTTCCAGGCTTGAACAACCTTCGAACATTCCGAACATGCTCTCTGCGTTGGAGGTATTGAGATTTTCTATTCCTTGTATCGTCTTTAGATTTCTCATGTGATAGAACCAAAGTGCAAGAGTGTTTGGTCTTGCTTGCGCAAAGGTCTTATTAAAAATTACGGTTGTGATATTGTGGTTGTTGTATTCATCAATGAATCCGCTTATTTGTGGAAACCAGGAAGGCAGGGACTCTTGGCCGGGATAACCTAATTTGTTTAGTGGATGAATTCCGTCACGCCCATTTTTGCTAAATACTTTAGGTCTTTCCGCATACGTGAAAGTCAATGTTTTGGTTTTCCCATCTGCGTTTGTACGAAGAATGGCTACGGGAATTTTTACCGCCAGTGTTGTTTGTGGGATGAGCATAAGTGCTATGACCATCATTGCGAAAACTCTTGTGATTTGTTTTTGTCTCATAATATTAGTATTAGAAGTTTTTTTTCTGAATTGTTCGATTTAGGAATTCGTAATCTTCCCATATGCGTGAGTGGATTTTTATTATTCTGTTATAAACGACAGGAAAGATGCCAACATAAACAAGAAACAGTATAAGCCGTAAAGAGATACTGGCATCGTTTGGTTCCCAATGTATTGTTATGAGCAGTGCCATGGGGATGAACATTGACTGCATGAAGGCAACTTGGCTTTCCATTACTGATATGTCATTGTTTTTGCTTTCTTGTAGCACGAAGTAGTAGGCTTCATAGTACGCTTCTGTTATGGCTTTGTTTTTTTCAGCGTTGCCATTTCTCCAAGATGTTGTTGACATCCATAATAAAAAGCAGACTCCTAAAATGGACATGAAGATATAAGTTGTCGTGGATATTGAAAAAGTAATATCCACGACAACTATAGCGACTGTAATGCCAGCAGCTATGATATAAGGGATTTGTGTGAAAGCAAGTGCTTGGCTATCGTTTGTGTTTTCCTGTTTAATCAGAGAATTTAAATTTGGGGTTTTTATGAATTGTGACTTTGTTTTCTTAAGGCTTATTGATAGGATTTGTGGATTGTTACGTAGGAAACGCCATAGTATAGAGGCCGAAAGATGGTTGCATATTCCAGCAATATATGCAAGTGTGAATACGAATGTGGAGCAGGCTATTGTATTCTCTGTTGCCAATGAGTTTATATTGGCGTGTAAGTCCGGACAATGTTGTGAGGCCACAAAAATAAGGATTCCTCCTGGCAACAGCATGCTCAAAAGGTCGTATAAAGACAAGTTTGATGTAAGTTTGCCCATTACTTGGTTCCTTGTACCTGAGGTTTCAAAGGCTTTTTAAAATTATTACATGAATAAAGCGTGGAACTTAAACCAATGAAATTTATTACTGAGTTTTGACTATCAAATGAAAACAAAAGCATAACAACTGCAAATAAAATTGTTGATTTACAAGTGTTTTGGCTTATTTTGTCATGGGAACAATATCTTAAATCTTTTTAATCGCCTGCAAGTTTCTTCGGGATTATTGGGAACATTTACGGGAAATGTATTAACTTTGCACCCAGAAAACATAAAACCGACAAGAACATGAAGGCAAGCGTATATCTCAAAAAGGCAAAGTGGAACGGGAAACAAGGTATTTCCTGCATCTGTTTCCGAGTGCGCGACAAGGAAATCGACATCAAGGTCGCTTCCGGGTTGCAGGTGGTCGATAAGTATTGGGACGGCGATGCGCTCAGGTATCGCAAGAACAGCATCGTGGACAAGAATGAGCAGAAGCGCATTCCTGAACAGATTGCCGCCATCATTGAACAGATAGAGACATACTTTGACCGTAACAAGGCAGACGGAGACTGGCTGAGACAGGTCATTGAGGATGTGCTCCATCCGAATCTCGCGTATGAGCGTAAGCATCCCAACCTGCTGGCAAGACTTTCGGAGTATATCAGCCGGCATGAGGGAACAAGACAGACCAAGGGGCAGATAGAGAACCTGTACCGTAAGTTGACAAGGTATGTGGCCTACAACCGTGAGATTATGGGAAACAAGGAGTTCAACCTTTTTGTCGAGAATATCTCATTGGAAGACATGAATGACTTCCGTGACTATGTTGTCAATGAGTATCTGTTGTATCTTGAGCACCCTGACTTCTACAAGGATTATATCCCTGCCCAATACAAGCCTAAGGAGAAGTCAAGCACAACCATCATAAACACAATGAATCTTTTCTGTGTTTTTCTGCATTGGTGCAAGAAGATGGGCTATACAAGCAATGAGTCATTCCTGCAGTATGGATGTAAAGTCCCTGTGTATGGAGATCCGTTCTACCTCTCCATTGAGGAACGCAATATCCTCTATGAGGCTGACCTGTCTTCTACTCCCCTGTTGGAGGTCATCCGTGACATCTTTGTCTTCCACTGCTATATCGGTTGTCGTGTCGGTGACCTGTACCGTCTGACACGGGAAAATATCAAAGACGGTTTCGTGGAATACATGCCGCAGAAGACAAAGAAATGCGAGGCAAAGACAGTAAGAGTACCCTTGCATGAGAAAGCCCTCCGAATACTTTCCAAATATGAGAACTCTGATACGGACAAACTGTTTCCGTTCAAACCCGTCTATACCTATAATAGCGGCATAAAGGAACTGCTGAAGCAATGCGGTATTGACAGGATAGTGACGGTGCTTGACACTCACGGCTACAAGACCGTGCAAAAGCCTTTGTATGAGGTGGCATCGAGCCATACGGCGCGAAAGACTTTTGTCGGCAACCTCTACAAGCAGGTTCCCGACCCTAATCTGATTGCGTCCATGTCCGGGCATGTGGAGGGGAGCCGTGCCTTTGCCCGCTACCGCAACATTGACGATGACATGAAGCGCAAACTCGTTGATATGATTAACTAAGCAAGCATACAGACTATGAAAGTGACCGCATTTATAAGGAAGACCGCATCGAAGAACAACGTCACCGACCTCGCACGGGTGTATTTCCGCCTGCGTGACAAGGGAGGCGTAGATATCAAGGCGGCAAGCGAGCTCTCCATCAGCCCTAACCACTGGAGTGCGGAGAAACAAGGCTACAAATCCCGCGTTGCACTCGTCTCGGACGAGAAGCGCATGAAGTTTGACGAGGAGATACAGAACATCACACGCCTCATTGCCAGGGAATACCACCGAGGGGTGGACGGCAAGTGGCTGCAAGCCTTGATTGAGGAATACCACCACCCCGGCATCAACTCCCATGCCGGGAGCAAGAGTGACGAGTACCGCTTGGTGACACAGATTCAGCACTATGTTGACGAGACCATACTGGCATCGGACAGCCGCAAGCATCATCTGTCCAACATAGACAAGATTGGCAGGTACGAGCGATTCCAGAGGGAAGTGATGCACCGCCGCGGATTCCAGCTCAATATTGACACGATAACCGCAGATGACCTGCGTGACTTAAAGCGATGGATGCAAGAAGAACACACATACGGAGAACAATTCCCCCTTTTCTATAAGGACATCCCCGAGAGCAAGTACAAGCAGGAACGTTCCGAGAACAGCATCACGGGCTGCTTCTACAGAATCCGCACCGTCATCAAATGGTGCATCAAGAAGGGCATGACCAAGAACAATCCCTTTGACCAGTACCAGATAGCCCAGCCCATGTATGGCGACCCGTTCTTTCTGAACCTGGAGGAGCGTGACAAGGTATATTATGCCAACCTTAGCGCACTTGCCCCGTGCTATGCCGTATATCGTGACATATTCATGTTCCAGTGTCTGATAGGATGCCGAGTGAGTGACCTCAACTCGCTGACCAAGGAAAACCTCGTGGATGGGTGCATTGAGTATATTCCCCAAAAGACCAAGCACGAACACGCCAGTACCGTGCGCGTACCACTTAACCAAAAGGCTAAGGACATACTTGCGCGTTACACCGACCTTGAGGATGCTCTGCTGCCACGCTTCACGCAGACCATGTACAACAAGATGATCAAGCGCATCCTCAAACATGTGGGTATAGACCGTATGGTTCGCACACTGAATCCCAAGACCAGACATGATGAGGCACGTCCGCTTTGGGAAGTCGCCACAAGCCATACGGCACGCAAGACTTTCATCGGCAACCTCTACAAGCAGGTGAAAGACCCCAACCTGATAGCATCTATATCGGGACACTCCGAAGGAAGCCGCGCCTTTGCCCGCTACCGAAAGATAGATGATGAAATGAAGAAAGAACTTGTAAACCTGCTCGACTGACACATGATGAAGGACAAAGAAAACAGGGAAAAGTTCGAGGCCTCCAAGGCAGGAATCCTCAAATGGAAGAACGAACATAGGGAAGAGTATAACGAGTTTGCCCGTATCATGACAAACTGTGACGAGACCTTCTATTATCAGATATTCAAGGCTGTCATCGGTCAGATGCGACATGTCGCAAGGGAATGGGAGCTGACATGGGGCGATGATGGGGATGAGACATTTGACTCCGTTTTTATACTGGTCTCCAAAGAGAACCTTCCACAGAAGATTTACGAAATGTTTTCCGTGGCGGTTCCCGATACAGAGAAAAAGTGCAAATGGATGAACATAGCCAGACGGATGATTGGCATGAAGCCAAAGACGAAAGTCAGGCTGTCCGCTCCTCTTTTGCTTAGTTGGCTGTTTTACGGAAAAAGTTTCGAAAGCATGGTGGCAATGTTGGAGAAACAGATGTCAAATCCCCATATAGAGCGAATCGACAGGATGAAATGCTCTTTGGCTTCAAGAAGTGTCATTGCCGTCAGCATCAAAGGCGGTTATCGGACAAAGGAAGACTGGGAACGCTATTTCGCTATGGAAAAAGCCAATAAAGACGGTGATACTGGCGAATGGGCTTTGCGGGATGCGGTGAAAGACATTGATGCCGGAACGGAAGCAGTCCCACAGCTGGAAACAGTAAAAGAGGATGTACAGCATTTGACTCCCGGACGGAAGAAGTCCAAGGCATGTCCTCTTATAGACTATCTGCCAGCAGAAAGCGGTGAGGCTGCCATATCCTACATCCGTAGCTACGTCACAACCCATCGGTCTGCCATGCAGCAGGCTCTGCCATATTTCGTGCTGAAGGAAATGCCACTCAGACTTCCTCTTTTCAATGGAGTGGAATATGCCACTGCCATGACAAGACAGTTCCCCGATGTCAGTGAACTCCTTAGCGAACATTCCCTCAGACAAGCCGTCGGGAAACTGGCAGGAACAGAAACACTGCTGTTGGAGAAGGACAGCAGAAAGCAAATGTGTCGGTACATCGAAAGCGATGCGAACCAGAAGTTAATCGAACAACTTCGGAATGACATAGGTAAGATTATCTGATACAAAGCCATTTATTTTGCGTAAATTCAAAGCGAAATCGCTATTTTATTGCAATTTTCCCTTGTCATAAATTGTCTTATTTGTCATGACAAATAAGACAAAATACTTTATTTCAATTCCTTACATTATCCCTATAATTTTGCACCGTCAAATCTTTCCCGAGGTTTGGCGGTGCCTCTTTTTTATGTGCCATCGGAAGGGAGGTATCAGGGATTTCTGGTGATGGCCATAGTATCAGATTCATAAATATTATAGTATGGCTATAAATTTACAATCCTTGGTTGAGCAGGGTGCGAATGTTAGGATAGAAGTCACTGCTGCCGACCTCAAGATGTTCGGCGAAGGAATCGCCGAGCGGGCTATCATGGCTTATAAGCAAGAGATTGAGAGTAAGAAACCTCAGGAGGAGACCTACTGCAATACACGTGAGGTGAGAGAACTCCTGAATGTGTGCGACGGCACGCTCAACCTGTGGGCAAAGCGCGGCTATCTCGTGCCTGTCAAGGTCGGAAACAAGAACATGTATGCCATGAGTGATGTCCGCCGCATCCAGACTGGCGGCAGGAACGACAGTGTAACCAACTACTGCAAAAGGAAGGAGGCATGAGCATGGGTATCGCACAGGAAATATGCAACAAGGTCATGTCAGAGGTACAGGGCATCAAAGACACAGGTTTTCCTTTGGACGCCTTCCCCGAGAGGGTGCAGACCATCATCCTTGACATGGTGAGATACGAGAACTTTAAGGTAGAATATCTCGCACCTGCCATGCTCTCGGCTGCTTCCTCCGCATTGGGCGGCACCTACTATGTGAGAGTGAAAGGGCAATGGATAACTAATGCCGCACTCTACATAATCATGGTGGGCAGACCGGGACTGGGCAAGACACCGCCTCTTGAAGCGGCATTCCGTCCCATACGCAGGAACGACAGTGAAAAGTTGGAAAAATTCAAGGCAGACATAACAGCCTATCAGAATGCAGTCAAAGAGGAAAAAGGTGATAGCAGAATGGAGAAACCAGTTCTCTCACGGACATTGGTGTCAGATTTCACTCCAGAGGCTCTGCTCCGTGCCAATTATTACTCACCACGTGGAGTGACCATACTGGTGGACGAAATTATGGGGATGTTCAATTCCGCAAACCGCTATAACAATGGGCAGTTGATAGAACAGTTGCTGACAGCGTGGAGTGGCGGCGCATTGGATGTGATGAGAGTGAACAGCCCTATTCCTTATCATATCGAGAACCCTTGCATCAATATGATTGGAACCACCCAAACCAAACGCATGGGCGAGTTGATGAAGAAAGGATATGAGGAGAACGGACTGCTCGACCGCATCCTGTTCACACTGCCCAAGGTGCAACAACTTACACTTTGGACGGAAGGAGAGGACGAAGACATTCACCGCCGTTCAGCAACCGCTATCGAGGCATGGCAGGGCATCATTGACAAAGTGCTTGACCTTAACGATGATACCATTAGTGGTACAAATGAACGGAAATTCCACCTCATAGACATGGAGCCGCAAGCGAGAAGCACGTTCTTCGCATGGCACAATGCCACGATTCAACGGACAAATGCCATCTTGGATGACAATATGATTGACTCAAGACCGATGAAAGCCCCGGTTCATGTCTCACGCATCGCACTTGTCCTTCAGGTGTTGCGCTATGCGTGTGGCGAGAGCCATCTCCAGTTCGTGACTAAACAGGCTATGCATGGAGCTATAAGGTTGATGAATTATTTCGAGGATTCCTATTGCAGGATAAGGGAGTATGTCGCCAATGATGCCTGTGACGAGCCGTCAAGGGAACTGCTCTCGATGCTGAACGATTCGTTCACCACTGCGGAAGCTATTGCCGCAGGAAAGCAATTAAAGGTGACCGACCGCACGGTGATGAACTATCTCAAAGAACTTCTCAAAAGCCGTCTTGTCCATAAAATCCGGCAAGGGGAATACCGGAAGACGGTCTTTGAAGAATTCACAAAGGGCAGTGTTAAGGGGAATCTAAGTCCGAACTGCAATGAATAAGTCCCTGTTTCACATTTCAGTTTCTTCAGTTTTTCAGAAGAAGGATACAAAGATGCCTGTGCCATACATTCACGGTTTCTGCAAAACTGAAAGGACTGAAAACTGAAATCGCCGTAATCTAATTTCAGATACGAATATGGAACAATATAGATTTCATTTGGAGAAATACCATACCGGGTGTAAAAAGCAGTGTCCCAAATGTGGCTGCAAAGCCTGTTTTACACGCTATGTTGATAGTAAAAGGGAGATTACATTTCCCGACTATGTCGGCAGGTGTGACCACGAACAAAGTTGCGGCTATCACTTTACACCAAGAGACTATTTTCAAGAAAATCCGAAAATTCTCAACGTCATGATGAAAGAAAAACAAGACACGATACAAACCTCTCCTGCTCCTCGCCAAGAACCACAACCGTCATTCATAGACAATGTCATCATGGAGCAGACGTTGTCACACTATGACATTAACCCTTTGTACACATTCTTTGCCAGATGCATGGGAAAGGAAGAGAGCGACAGGTTGAGCCGCCTTTACCGGATAGGCACGTCAAGGAAATGGGGAGGTGCTGCCGTATTCTGGCAGGTGGATTGCAGTAATCGTGTCCGTGCAGGAAAGATTATGCTGTATGATGCTACGACAGGCAAAAGGGTAAAGCATCCCCAGTCGCACGTCTGCTGGGTGCATACGGAAATGAAACTGAAAGACTATAACCTCCGCCAGTGCTTCTTCGGTGAGCATCTTCTTCCCTTATATCCCGACAGGAAAGTCTTTGTGGTAGAGAGTGAGAAGACGGCTGTCATTGCCTCGCACTTCATGCCCGATGTGCTGTGGATAGCCACAGGAGGAAAGAACGGCTGTTTCAACGAACGTGCCGTTTCTGCCTTGGCTGGCAGGGACGTGATGCTGATGCCAGACCTCGGTGCCACGCAGGAGTGGCAAGGCAAACTTCCCATGCTGAAAAAGGTCTGCCGTTCCGCATCCGTCAATGACGTGTTAGAAACAATGGCAAAGGATGAGCAGCGAAGCCAAGGTCTGGACATAGCCGACTTCCTCTTGATGGAAGACACACCGCAGATGATTCTCCAGAAGATGATAGACCGCAACCCTGCTTTGCAGACGCTCATTGACGAACTTGGTCTTGAAATCGTTAAAGAACAGTAATGCGGACAGCTTGCTGTCAGAGAAAAGGGATTTTATAAAATGCCGTAGCTTATTAGGGCATTTTCGTCTCTTCCCCTCTGCGAGTGGCAGCGCAAAAAAGCACCATAAGCGGACTATCTGTGGCATCCGTGGATGATGGGACGGCATTTTATTAACAATTAAGGTATTCAATTTATCACAAACAAAACAATTAAGAAAGATGAAAGAACAATATGCAGTATGCCACCTTCAGCGTGGCAGTGGCAACGACAGTGGAATGTCGTGCCACATCGAGAGAAAGGATGCACAGGGCAAGACTTATGTGCCGGACAATGCCGACCGTAGCCGCACGCATCTGAACAGGGAACTGGTATCATTTCCCGATGGTGTAAGGAACAGAACTGAAGCCATACAGTACCGCATAGACCATGCCGGACTGACACGCAAGGTCGCTGACAACCAGTGCAAGGCTATTCGCATCATTCTTACGGGGACACACGAGCAGATGATGAAGATACAGGAAGAAGGCAGACTTGACAGGTGGATGGAAGTAAACCTCAGATGGCTGCACGAGACCTTCGGCAAAAAAAATGTTGTATCGTGTGTGCTGCACATGGACGAGAAAACTCCCCATCTGCATGCGACCATAGTTCCCATCGTTACTGCCGAAAGGCAACGCCGTAAACGGGAGGGAGAGCGGAAGTACAACACAAAGTCCGGACCACGGCTGTCAACAGATGACGTACTCAAACGTGCCAGACTTCATGAGTATCAGAACACATACGCTGCTGCCATGAGTGAGTTTAGCTTGAAGCGTGGCATTGTCGGTTCTACTGCCAGGCACATTGCCACATCCACCCACTACAAGCAGCAGATGCGACAGTATGAGGAGGACATCGCCAAATTGCAGGATGAGGTGGATAAGACTAAGGAGGGCAAGAGCACAATACTCGCCCTGTTTGGTAAAGGCGACCTTGCCAAAGCGAAAAAGGAACTGTCTGCAAAAGACGAGGAACTGGCAAAACTCCAAGCTAAGATTGCGAGACTGGAAGCAGAGAAAGCCACTCTAAAGCAGAAGCATGAATCTGACATCGCCAAACAGAGAAATGGCTATCAGAAGGAAATCGATGCTGTCATCAGGCGTGCGGAGATTGCAGAGCAGAAGGTTGTCGAGAAGGAGGCTGTCATTGAAAGGCAGAAGAACAGAATTGACGAACTTGACCGCAAGGTTAATCCACAACGGTATCGGCTATCATCAGGAGCGGAACTCATCGGTCATCGGTTCCTTGGCAACAACCCTTATACCGTCACCCTGAAAATCTGGACAAAGGTTAAGGA